>CALAYS010000018.1 GCA_937895515.1 uncultured bacterium | reverse complement strand
AATAATTCTGTATTGTGCACAAATCCCTAATGTACTTTTAGCTTTTATTTCGCCAAAACTCCATAGCTTCATTAAATAATTTGGAGTTCAGCTCCCCCAGGATCAGAAATATATTTATTTGGGGTTCCCCGAGTATCAAACGTGATTGACATTATACAAATAACGATAGGAAACTATTTTTGTAACTATAATGCGGTGACCCAAAATATTGGGGCAAGAGGCCCCATAGTTTGCATAGTGGACCCATTGATGGTTGTCGGCGAGTATAATTTAACACTCAACCTCACGATGGGCTTCACTTTGCACTCAGAAAGAATTTATAAGACTAGTTATTTCACCAATGCCCACTACAGCCAAAGAGTAATCGCCCAAATAAATACGCTCTCTTCTCACATTTGCGGTTTGAAAGGACATCGAATTCAGCTGTCAGGAGTGGGTTTCTCTTCCGACATCAGCGACTACAGTTGCTCAGTTGCTGGGCAGATCTGTCAGGTTTTAAGTGCTAATTTAACATCACTTGAGGTCGAAGTACCACCTTTGTTGGCTTCAAACACTGACTTTGGGAAACTCATTCAAGATCCATCAGATAGTACTGTCCAGCAATCTCCGTATTTGATGGGCAATGGGGCTCTCTATCGAAGATACACGAGTGGGGGACTTTCCAAAACCGACGAGGACTGGCTGACGTATTTGAGGGGAGCTCCCACTCTGACCTTGCAGAGTGAAAAGATAATCACGGAGCTGAGTTCGCCTGAAATATATGGTTCTTGGTACGTTTAGTATGTCAGAGGCTACTTTTATGCACCGATAGACGGCCAATACAAGTTTTCTTCAGTGTGCGATGACCGTTGCTACATGAAACTGTCGAATGTCAGAAACAACTCCAACCCTGCCAACCTTCAGCCACTGATATCGTTGAATATTTCCTCTCAGCATCATTTCAACCCTTTTGTCCAAGTTAACGCCACTCAACCAAATTCAATGATAAACCTCATGAAGGGTCATTACTATTTCTAATTTTACAACCTCGAGAACACTGGAAACTCTGGTTACTTCAAAATCATGGTTGATATCCCCACGCTTCGACCATAAACCAGAAACATTGCCTGGCAGATGGACCGCATCTCTATTAAACCCTCTTCTTTCGACGCAGAGATTATTGCAGTTCAGGTTTTCGCTGCTTCTGGTAGCTTTAGCATATACTATTACGAAGTGAACAACGTCTTAAGAAACATGACAGTCCCTGTTGGTGCTTCTGCCAGCTCCTTCAAGAATTTGCTTGCTAACCTAAACAACATAAACAACTGCTCTTTCACAGTCAGCATGACCACGTTAGATGCGGCTGGAGCCCCTTCCACGACAGGCATCGAAGGGTATTAGTACAGAATCTAGATAACTGACTTGCGGCCTAATACAACTTTGCCGTATGTGGATGGGAATTCACTTGTGCAGGGAAATGTTCCAAAGAGCATCACAATCAACACAGTGTCGACTCGGTCTCCTCTGATGTCGGGCACCTACCGTATTCTAAATGGAGGAACAATAATGGTTGATAATATTGAATCTAAAAATATTTCTAACATTTCTTTCAACGCTACTGATGAAGCTATTTTTCGGTATTTTTACACTTTTTATTTCAATCCTGAAATAAATATTCAAAAAACTTCTTCTTCGAAGACAGGCCAATGCATAGAATATATAGTTGAGTACGTTGGAGTTTTCGGTTCAACCGGTCCTCTAACTCTCGACATTACGAATTTGAATCCTGGAAAAGCAGGAGCTTACATACAGGCATCCGTTGAGACCATTCGTCAGTATTCTGGGCGAGAACTCTACTCTCCACTGCCTTATGACTTTCTTCACGTTGCTGCTTAAGCACCCACCTTGCAGATTTCGGCCAAGTCCATCCCAGCTCTCTGTAGCGATTGCTCCTTCCAGTACATGCCAGCCCTGACTCCTCTTGTGACCGCTGCAGAGAGATCTGGAAACAAGTACACGATATCTTTGTCAGATCCTGGTCTGATCAACTTCACTTTATCTGACGTCACCGTCACCATGTTTAATGTCTCATGTTCGGGTCTGACTGGAACTATTTCTAACTTCTCCTGTTATCTCCCAATCAATGCAGATGGCTCTGTTGCTCTTCCAGCAGGGTCGGGTTTGCCATCTGTTCTGGTTTCTCAAATAGGCTACTCTGACAGCTCTGCTTTGCCGAATGAGACCATACCTCTTATTGTTACAGACATTTTGCCAGGGCAATCCAGTCTTATAGGAGGCGACGAAGCAATAATTGCTGGCAGTGGTTTTCCTATTAGCTCATCGAATGGGTTGAGCATTCTCGTTTGTGGGAATCAAGTCACCAACTTCACACTCATCAGCAACCAGCTGCTAAAGTTCATTATCCCCCCTGAGACAACGCTTTGCAACGGATCCAATAACATTATCTCTTACAATGGAGAGTCGACTTCGTTTCCATTCGACTACAACCCGTGTCTTTTGCCTGGTGACAGTGTCAGATGCGGAAACATGTACAACACAAGCGATCTCAGTAGAGATAGCTTCTTGAGACTGTGGTCGAATGCGTCTCAGTGGCCCAACCAAATGCTCCCTCAAGATGGGCAGGATGTCATGATTCCATACGAATGGAACCTCATTCTCGACATCGACCCTCCAATACTGAACTTCGTGGAGATCTATGGAGTGCTCAACTTTGACAGAGGCAGAGACAATCTCTTCAGGGCCCACTACATCTGGGTTAGGTAAGGCGGAATCATCAGAATCGGCTCTGAGGAACTGCCTTTTGCGAACAGAGCTCAAATTATTCTGTATGGCAATCAAAACGATGTGAGATTGGTTGTTGACAGCAAAGTGCAAGGCAACAAAATCATGGTTGTGACTGGGGGTCTGTAGTTCTACGGATCTTCAACATAGTCTTCTTGGACAACTCTCAGTGCCACTGCCAGTGTGGGGGACAATCAGATTCTGGTCAGCTCCTCTGCTGGTTGGAAAGTGGGAGACTAGATTGTAATTGCTCCATCTTACGCCAACCCAAATTAGTTTTAGCAAGTCTCAATAACAAGCATCAATGGTAACTTGATCGGATTTGATCCTCCTCTGTTATACGAGCACTTCGGAGCAGCAAATGCAACCATCAATAACTAATACGGTGTCCTTGATGCCAGATCCGCTGTTGGAGTGCTGAACAGGAATATTAAGATATCAGCTGACATCAGCAATAACGATTGGGGATGCCGAGTGCTTATTTACGGCTTTTTCGACAGTATTGAGAACATGTGGAAAAGCGGGTATGCGAAAATGAAGGGAGTCGAGTTTATGAACTGTGGTCAATACAATAGCACAGAAGCTGGTATGAAAATCCATAATATTGGGAATGATAACAACGGAATCGTCACTAAAATCGAGAAGTCTGTGTTTCGTAACTGTTTGGGCATGTGCTTATTTATGAAAGAATCGTCCAACCTGCAGATCAGCAACAACCTTTTCTTCAATGGACTCAAATACTTGATCTTTGTTGAGGATATCTAGAGCCAGTTCAACTTCACAGGCAATTTACTGATTGGCGTTGTCAAGTCAGATAAATTCGCTAATTTTGGAAACAACAATGACGATCAGGTCGCAGCTTACAAACAGGTTGATTCAACTTCATCACTTTCTGGAATCACAGTCAACGTGAAGCACAATCTTGTGCAGGGCTCAGAAGGT
>CALAYS010000017.1 GCA_937895515.1 uncultured bacterium | reverse complement strand
TAATGCTTATGTCAGAAAAAATGATACAATAGAAATAATGGAAGCCAAGGCTTCTGGTAATTTTTATTCTAATCCAAATCCAGTTGGAAAGGATTTTAGTGATATACTCGACGGTGGAAATTCGAATAAAGGGGTTTCACAATTTATTGCACCTATAATAGGCGGGGTTTTTCCTACTAGAAAAAACGGGATATAAACGAAACAATAATCACTATTGTTAGTATAAATTAAAAAATTAAAATGAGTCAAGAAATTAAATTAAGCGATGAGCTATTATTAGAGGTTCAAACATTGAAGGACGAACTTACTGAGAATGTCGTGAAAATAGGGAGATTAAACGTTCAGGTTTCTTTTTATAAAAGAGATTTAGCTATGATGGAACAAGAGCTCGAGCATCTCTATAACGAGGCCAGCAGAATAAACATCAGGGAAGAAGAACTACAGGCTAAGGTTGTAGGCGAACATGGTGATGGTAAATTAGATCTTGTTACAGGAATCTATACCAAATCTTAATTTTAGTAATATAAAAAAAAAGGATCCTATCGGATCCTTTTTTTTTGTTTATAGTCTAATACTTTTTGATATATAAGAAAAAGTATAAATAGAAATGAGCTTTTATCCAGAGAATAGATTACCAAAAAATGGTACACCAGTATATAATACCGAGGGAGAACAATACGATATATCGGATCCTAGGTATGCATATCACGATGGACTTCAGAATACTGAAAAAGTACTGGAATCATCGGTTGATAATATATTCAGTACCGAAAATGGTGCGAGAGCTAGAGCTAAACAATTAGGCTGCGGTGGATTTCACGAGATTATAGTCAACGGCAATACGATGTATATGCCATGCGAAACCCCGGAGTATTATGGTTTAAGAATGGAGCAGCTCGAAAGTGCATTAAACTTCACCTATATAGGTAGTTACAGGGTATTAACATGGGATAAACCTTTTGAGAACGTTACTAAGTTTAATGGCTGGATAATTGATACTATTTATTCTAATAATAATGGATCAATTCTGGATTCTAATGATATATCAATAGATTTTAGATATAGCATAGATGGAAAAACCTGGTCCTTATGGACTAATGTTGGAACAGCTCTTAATGGTCTAACTAATAATTTCTCTGATGTTTTCTCAATT
>CALAYS010000016.1 GCA_937895515.1 uncultured bacterium | reverse complement strand
CGCTCTTCCGATCTGGAAGTGAGACAAATTGATAACCAGCATTTTTAAGTATTTCTGCACGACGCGGGGATTGGGATGCTAAAATCAGTTGTTTCATTCTGGGTAATCTTACCTGAAATGAGGATGAATGGGTAGTGCTGAACTAATGCTTTTTGGAGGCTTGCTTCTTGCCGGCTTTTCAGTTTACTTATTTGTTTCTTCTTTGTTAGCTGGCAAACCAGGAGAGTCTCAGCTGTCATGGGCAAGTGGTATCGAGCCGGTTAAATCTAAAAATGGTATCATTAATTTATGTCGTCCATTGGTGCATCAATTTACTTTACAGCATGCGGCTCGTATTAAATCTGAAAAATACAGAAAAAAAATTAGACATCTGATTAAAGTGGGTGGCTTAGGTGCAGAATTGAATGAGGATGAGTTTATTGGTTTGCAGTTGTTTTTGGGTGTAGCGTTTCCTATTTTTTTAACGATTATGAATTTTTCTTTAGACCTTGGGTTTCCTCCTTTTTTTGTAGTAGGGCTAGGTTTGTTTGGTTTTATGATGCCTGAGATGCACTGCAAAGGAACGAAAAAAAATCGTGAGCTAAGTGTTCGGGCCGACATGCCTTTCTTTATTGATTTATTGGCGTTGTCAGTTGAGGCAGGGTTAGATTTTTTTGGAGCTATTCAAAAAATTGTAGATAAAGTCGCGGACGAAAATTCGGTTTTAGCAGAAGAGTTTAAAACAGTATTAAAAGATATTAAAATAAAGGAAATTGAACAAAACCCTGTTCATATGTTCTTTTCTTATAATAAATCACTTGGTCCACCTTATCATATTATCATTGATACTAACTTCATTAATCTCTCAATTCAAAATAAAATAGATTTATTCAAAATCACGTTAACTTGGTTAATGCTGCAACAATATTTAGTTCTCCTAGATAATAAATAATTTTTCCTCCTAGATTGTCTAAATCCAAAACTTCCATATTCGTCAACGGATATGTTGTGCTGTTATTCAAGCTTTTTCCGAAATAACTTAGAAATTTCATATAAATTTAAGTATACTTTTCATAGTTGAGTTTTATTTTATCTATTTCTTGAACGTCTACTTCCAAATTATCGATCTTTAGACCTAGTGCATTTCTATCGATTGTGTCAGCAACTGTCACTAGAATGTTTGTATATTTCTGATCGGTTTTGGTTAGGATTGCATTGCACCAGTATTTACAAGATATTCCAAAGAATTCTTGAATTTTCGCAATTACTACTTCTCTTTATACTATTCCTTTATAAGAGACATAAAACTACTTTCCTCTCAAGTGTTGCCAATTTGACATTTTATTATATTATATTATATTAAATGATCATCAACAGAGTTTAAGAGTTACCAATGGTAGACTATACAGTTGAATATTTGCGCGCCATATATCTCAACAAAATCAAAGGAAGACATATTCATGATCTTCTGACAAAAAATATTATTCGTTTTAAAAGAGTTCATATTTTAGAAACTTCCTAGGAATTACCTTCTTCTTTCTATTTGGCTTTTCTCTACTTTTCCAAAAGCAAGGTTTACGCATAGTTTTCAGCTATAGTTCGTGAATATTATGATGTTCAAAGGCATATCTAGCAATAGATTGAATTTCAACAAATGAGTTAATAAAAGATTTAATATCCGGCTTTGGTAGGATATCCCACTTACTAATATGTTCCAGAACATTCTATTTTTTAAAATTAGTATTTTCCGGCTTTCTAGGACAACTAAATCAAGATTCCTACTCACTCCTGGCTAGGATATGATTTCTCTGATTGATTTCTATATTCTTTTTTTCCAAAATTTCTTCTTCTATTTCTATCCTCTAAAAAACAAAAGTACAGACCCATTGTACCTCCAATAACTCGCTTCGCGGGCACCTGACAAATTCTGACCAGAAAATTTAAAAAACCCACAGTGGGTCCCGTATAACGATGAGGGACCCACATGTGGGTTTTTAATATTAAAATATAGTCGTTAACGGTTATATTTTAAATATTAAAAACCCAACTCTCTAGAAGAAAAGAAAAATAAAATCCCACTTACTAATATGTTCCAGAACATTCTATTTTTTAAAATTAGTATTTTCC
>CALAYS010000015.1 GCA_937895515.1 uncultured bacterium | reverse complement strand
ATGCACAAAACAATAGAATACAAAGCATAAGTCCTGCAAACATATACCAGTTTTTAACGTAAATGCTTGCGTAATCAAGCTTTGAAAATATATCTACAATGTAATTTACATATACAATAATCCATTTTTCAATCCCATTCCAAGTCTGCTATAATCCTTTATACCAGTTCTTTTAATAACCTCAGCCTTCAATTTTGGATTATTATTAAGAACATACAATTCGAGTGGGTTTTTCTTGAAATAGTTGTCGATAACTGACATTGAATCTTCATTATCTGATAGATCCCCACCAAGAAGTGATCTAACTATCGAGGTAAGAAGTTCAGATTCAACCAGGCTTGATGGTCCGCCATTTCTATTCTTTATATACACAACGATAGATTTGGCATATTTCTTTATTATATCATCAACGGCTTTCACCACCTCTTCCTCCGTTTTATAACCAATAGTTACCTTAACTTTTCTCATTTCTCTGGATGGTCCTCTAGAAACCTTAGAATTTGATATAGTCTTCGTTCCGATACCCTTAGGTATTATATCAATTTCTGCTGCATCCATCTCTATATCATATCTATGAACACCAAGAGCATCCTTTAATTCATCAGGTATTAAATCAACCACATTGGAAAGATCTATATACAAACTGTTTAAATTCTCATCCCCCTTAACATACACCTTACTTATTTTTCCAAGTGTACCTAATAGATTAGATTTTTTTTCAACGAATGAAAGATTGGTTATAATTTCATCGCCTTTATTAGATCTATATTCAATATAAGGTCCGGATGGGGTTTCCCATATTTTGGAAAAAATAAAATTTTCGTCATCGAGCATTTTATTAGCTTCAGCCCTGTTGAAATCTGCAGGAGAAGATTTATATATGATATCCTTTATAAAAGTTTTAGCCAAAGTTACCAGATCTGATGAATCCTTCATCCCGTAAAATTTACCAGAAGCTACAAAAGTAAACATCCATCTATCGGAACGTACTTTATGGAAAAATGGTGATCCTGGAAGATTAATATATCCATTCGGATTGTTTTTTATGGTCTTTACGTTTATCCTTCCAGTTCTGACTGGAGCTAAATCATACCATTTCTTGATCTGTTCCAGTTCTCTAGTTCCATTTAGTATATCGAAGAACTCCTCACAGTCCTCGTGCATCTTAGTAGATTCAAATAGCTGATTGAATGTTTTAATTCTTTTCATGAACTATATATCACTTAATCGAAATCCATCCGCTACTTAGAAGAACTAATTTTATCAAACGATAATTTTCATGTGTGATAGTGATTGAGGTGTAGTAATCATATCTACCACCAATAAAGAAACTATTAACGTGTGAAAAAGTACCGTATACATTTATTGTATTATCCCACGCGTTTCCAAATGTGTATTCAATACCATCTATAAATTCATAAAACCCGTCGATATTTTCCATATTCGTATCGAATATTATTGAATTTAATCCGGAGTATTCTTTATAGATAAACTTCTCATCTGAG
>CALAYS010000014.1 GCA_937895515.1 uncultured bacterium | reverse complement strand
CCTAATTTGTTTCTTTAAATTGTATTTACTGGTATTGACAATTGGGCGCACTATACTTATAACAGCTTTAGGGTCAATATTTTGGGGGCTTAATGCTAAGTATGGTCTGGCTGCAGGTTCTTTTGTATCACAAACACCATTTCTAATTATATGATAAAAATGTTCATTATCTTTTAATTTGCCAGCTCTAATTCTCATATCACCTTTACACACAGGACATCTGGCAGGAGGTGCAAGATTTGTTAATTGATAACCATTGTTTGTCGCAAATTTCTTATACTCATTTGTATCAATAAGATCATTATTTATTGGACTAAGTGCTTTATCCATGTGTATACTTTCATAAACTAGTAAATAAACATTAAAAACCACTATCTGTATTAGCCATATGAATTAATACATATGTTCTATTTAAGTTTTAAAGTCATCAGATTTATAGTTAACTATTACTGTCATTATAGAGAATTTCATATGGCGCAGGAACTTACCCCTTCGAAAACTAAATACAAAAATCTATAATTTAGAAAAAAGAATGTAACGCGACATTACACAATTCTAGATTATACACCACTTAACGTTTGATTCTGAGTAGTATAAATACCGCATAATATTATACTTACTAGAAGTACTATTGCAGTAAAAACCCAAGAAAGCGTTGAAGAAAAATAATCACAAATAAAGCCGAGAAGAAAGGACATAATAATAACTAACAATGTAAATATTATTTCAAAGAAACTTAATACCTTCGCAATGTCCTTGTTATTAACCCAACTCATAATAAAACTATTTCTTTGTACTCTAATTGCAGCATGGCAATAAGCAATAGTAAAAAGCGCACAATAGACAGCATAAATATTATGTATAAGAACACCCCAAAATAGTGCTACTATAAAAATAACACAATGAGTCATGAAAAATCTTTTGAAATTTGTACTCACTCTTTTATTAAGATAACTAGCTAATAATGCTCCACTCCCATACGGTATTGATAACGCAGCATAAAATTGCGATTCATGCGCTATTAATAATTCTTTGAAAAAAATAGGATACGTAACATTTAATGCAACAACTAAGGCATATGGTACAATGCTAAATAGAATAACTATCCTGGACCAGCGTTCGAGTCCATTTAAAACTAATAATCCGGATTTCAATTTTGCTATATATGATAATTTTTTAAGATGTTTCTCTGGTATACATACCGTATCTTTAGGTAACAATAGTACCAACAATAGCCCAATAAAAAAAGTTATTATGTTAAAATAAAGAATCGTTGTTAACGATGGTGATTTCATTAATAATGCAGTAACACCGCCACCAATAAAAGTAATTCCTTGCCTAATAGCCTCTAGCCACTGATTAGATAATTGATAATATTTCTTAGAGACAACGCTTTGCAAATATGCAGTTCTGCAAACCTGATCTGTTGTTCTAATAACAGAAATTATCGTCGTTACACAAATAATGACAACTAGCAGTTCAAAACTAGATGCCTTATTGACAATGAAACATAGCAACAGTTGTAATACCACTCCACATGAATAGATTAACACTAGGATTTTCTTCCTAGAACTATAATCGCACAAATTTCCAATATGTGGCAGAACAATCAACACCAACAAGTAGCATAGGGCATTAACAAGGGCAACATAAAAAGATGAGTTATCTATATGCTCAATAAACCAATTAACCGCAATAAAAAATGAAGATATCCCCATTCCGGATACAAAAGTTGATAATAAAATTATCGCTATTTTGTGGGGTTCTTTCATTATCTTAAACCCCAAAAAAATCTACTTTTTGGCGTGGAAAATAATTTCCTGGATGGCTATAGTAATCCTTGATTTCTAACTTTTGTAAATCAAATGCATGTTTAATATCATGTATTCTATTCAAGATATCATGAATATCTTGTTTTTCAATAAGCTCAATTAAGTGTTTATTATTATCCAAAATAAAGAAATGTCTTAGTTGAAAATCAATTTCGGCATGATTATATAAATGAACTAATGGATTATATGTTATATCATATATTTCCTTTAATTTATTACCTGTTATTTCTACAACCATAGAAGAAAAATCACCTTCTTCTATCACTTTTGCTACAAACAACGGCGTCCATGGGTAATCTACGAATAATTCTTTTAATAAATTTAAGATGTTTTGTGTAGATACAAGTGGAACTGATGCTTCAACTTCAGCAAAAGTTACACCCGTGTCCATTAATGCAGAAAGAACAAAGCCTTCGTGTCCAATTTCTTGTTGGGTATAGTTATGTAATAACTCTTTTAGTTCTGGTAACTGAGCGCATCTTTCGGCATAGCTTAATACATCAGGAAACATTTTAATATAATGATATGTTTCTAAAAGAAACCCTTGAAATTGATGGAATGAACATTCTCCAGATAAGATGTCATTTAAAATATGAGTGTCATGAAGCTGTTCTCCCCACATAATGCACGCATTTTCTAATTTGTCTCTTACTACATGACAGAAATTAACTTTTTGCATTTTACCTCCATCGGTAAGTAAC
>CALAYS010000013.1 GCA_937895515.1 uncultured bacterium | reverse complement strand
CACAGGCGAAGACACTCTTTCCCTACACGACGCTCTTCCGATCTATTGCGCGCTACTGCGGCCCTATTTTTAATAACTGGGGAATTAATCCATACTAAATTTGGCGTGCTCTCAGAAGGCCAAAAAGGCCTTGTAGCGTTTGCTAGACTTGTTTTAGAGAAGCCAGGCCTACTTATATTAGACGAGCCAACAAACCATATTAATTTCCGGCATATTCCGGTAATTGCCGAAGCTTTGAATAAATATACCGGAGCCATGATACTAGTCTCTCATGTACCCGAATTCGTAGAAAAAATCCGAATTGACGAAATCTTGGACTTGGAAAAATAAAACGGTATAATAGGTTTATGAAAAACCAATTGTTAAGAATTGAAGAGCGGGCAAGAAGAGCCTTTGAAGAATATCCATTTATTCATGCCTTTTTGGCTGGGGTAGGGGTTATACTTTTTTGGCGCGGTGTTTGGGAAATCGCCGATATTAACCGTATTAGCCCAACAGTGTCCGTTATACTTGGAGTTTTGATTTTAGGTGGTATTGGGTTATTTATCCAAACATTTATTGGTAATACTTTGATTATCAAAAAAATCAAACATGAAGTTGAATTAGAAAAAGAAAACAAAAAAGAAGTAACCGTTGTTGAGAGAGAAATGATCAAAGAAGAAATAACATTAAATCATTTGTATAATCAAATCAAAGAACTAAAAGAAAAAATCGACCATATTGAAGACCATTTAAAGTAAATTAGTAATTTGCTTTGTATTTTAAAGGTGCTACTATAAATAGGTAATAGTTAATAATCTTCTAATAAGAATATATTTATGTTTTGTCAAAAATGCGGTGCGGAATTAAATCAAGAATCCATGTTTTGTTCAAAGTGTGGGCATGATTTAAATGGTAATACTGTTAAAGTCTTTTTACCTGCTACTATAGGGGTCCGGTTTTTAAACAATGTTTTAGATACAATAGGGTTTTTTATACTTTGTTTTATTTTTGGTTTAATAATAGGTATTTTCTCTGGCTTAACTGGATTTGATGTTAATTATGGTTCTATTTGGTTTAGGATCATCATATATGCAATACTGCCTCTATATTACCTTTTCTTTGAAAGTATCTGGCAATCAACTCCGGGTAAATGGATTACTAAAACAAAAGTTGTCCGAATTGATGGTACTAAACCTGGATTTTTACAAATCTTAGGTAGAACAATATCTCGGTTTATTCCATTTGATAATTTTTCATTTCTTTTTAATAACACCCCCCGGGGCTGGCATGACCGGATTTCAAAGACTTTAGTCGTTCCAGATAGTTATACAATAGATGATGTCAAAAATATTGATGTTAAAAAAATAAAAAGCAATGATAGTAAAATTGGTATAATAATTGTTGCAATTTTTGTATTTATTTTTGTAATTGGGATATTAGCTGCAGTTGTGCTAGCTTCTTTAAATGAAGCAAGAGAAAAAGCTAAAATTAAAATGGACGAGGCTAAAATGCAGTCATCCGTTGTTAACACAAACTTGGAATAATTATGGAAAATTTAGAAAAAGGGGGGAGAGCTAGTAAAGAAGATCTTGAAAATGAGCCAGGTATAGGTGAAGTAAAAACTTTACAAATTCAAAATGAAATAATCCATCTTTTAAAAACAAAAGGTATAAATAATGGAGAAACTAAAAATAAATTCGAGGAATGGAACAAATTAAAAGGCTTAGATGAAGCCCGAGATTCAAATGACACCCATAAATATGTTGTAATTTGTGTAGAAAAATCAGAAATATTATATCATGCAGGGTTTAAAAAAGAAGCCATAGAATTATTGCAAAATTTACTACTCACAGCAGAGTCTTCTCAAGATTCAACTTATGAGCCATATACTGATATGGAAATTATAGAATCTTATATAGAAAATTTTAGTAAATAATACAAACAAAAAAACAGAATTATCTTCTGTTTTTTTGTTTACTAGTTGATCTTTTGCGAGATTTACGAGCTTTGGTATTTGTATTAATATAAGGGTTTCTTGATTTGTTTTCCTTTTTTGCCATTGGGGACTTTTTCTTAATTCTGGTTGGAGCTCTTAGTGGCACTGGGGTTGTTTGTTTTTCTTTTATGACTTTAGGGCTAGCTACTGCCATTGAAATTGATTCTTTCATAGGGATATATAATGCAGAAAGTAAACCTTTTTTACTAGCGTCATCTAAATGTCTATATTCACCAACATCAAGCCTATTAATTCCAATATTCATTATTCGAATTCTATATAAATCAACTACTCCATAATGCAGGGCTTCACACATTCTGCGAATTTGCCTTTTTTTACCTTCAGTTAGGATTATTTTAAAACTATTTGGAGATACGCGTTCAGTCTGACATTCTCTTGTAACTGAGCCATCCATTCGAATACCGCTTTCCATTCTTTTTAGGAAAAGGTCATTAAAAGGTTTATCAACTGTTACTACATATTCTTTCTCGTGTTTAAACCTTGGAGAGAGCATTTTGTCAGTTATTCTTCCGTCATTAGTTAACAAAATTAATCCATGAGAATCTTTGTCTAATCTTCCAACAGGGAAGACTTTGATACTTTTTCCATTTTGGTCAGTAAAATTGGCTACGCTTAATATGTCTTTACCACCTTTTTCGTCATTGTTTGTCAAAACCCCAATTGGTTTATTATAAGCAATATAGTAAAGCTTTTCTTCTCGGACACCTTTAACACCCCTAATATCAATTTTATCAGTATGGTCTACTTCTTGGCCAATAACAGCTCTTTTGCCGTTGATATAAACGCTACCTTTGGCTATAAGATCATCAGCACCACGGCGTGTAGTCAATCCTTTGTCTTTTAAATATTTATTGATTCGCATATGTTTTCTTTTTATAAGTAGTAATGATTCCTAGTATTAAAATTGCTCCAATAGCATAGAAGATGTCATTAATTGTTCCAATAGACAAAACAATAACTCCAACTAAAGATGCAATAAAATATCCCATTGGTTGCATATCACGCATTATACCTAATAATTCTGTTTCTTCTTCTTTAATACTTCGGAAGAAAATTCCATCTCCAGCGGTTTCTAATATTACTGCTCCAATTCTTGAAATTAACAAAACGAGCCCCCAAATTATAATAGACTTTGTTTGAATAAAAGGGAACGCCAGTGTAGTAATTATCATTATTATTAATCCGTATTGAGCGGCTCGTCTACCTGATGTGCCTTTGTCTAGACTTTTGCCTATTGGATAACCTAATAAAACAAAAGGTAAAAGCATAACCGTAAACATTATACCTAATGATTTTGGTTCAATACCAATTATGTCGGCTAAATAAATTGGCACAAATGTTACCATAAGCGCATAAAATATTTGTAGTAGTAGTATTGATGTCAAAGGCTTTCTAATGTCTGCTCTATTCCAAATCATTCTTATTGAAGATAGTAATGACCGTGGGGAATATGATCTGTCTTTAAATTTCTTTGTTCCTAAGAACAAAAGTATTCCAGTTAAAATTAAAAGTAAAAATGATATTTTGTATGGTGCACGTAATCCAGAATTATAAGTCATAATTGCTGCAATCATTGGACCTAACATTCGCCCAATGTGTTGTAGTGAAACTAATAGTCCACGAGCTTGAGCCGAATTACCTTTTAGTGTGTTGTGTTCAAAAAATACATCAAAACTAAATGAAATAAGAATTTGTGAAGCAAAAAATAGAATAAATGATATTGCAGTTAGTAATTTATCATAGCTATGCATTATTCCAATTAATGAAATCAAAGATAGTATAATAGCTAAACTAACTGTTTTTCTATTACCTAAAAATTTAATTAAATGTGGTGTAACCCAAGTAGATAAAATGAGTGACAATGCAGCAGATAAACCATAAACAATTCCAATATAATCTCTACCATTTATTATTTCAATAACTTTAGAGTTTGAATATACCGTAAATCCAATACCCCATGAAAAAAAGAAGTATGAAAGATAAAGTATTCGGGTATAAATGCTCTTGAAATTCATTATTATATTTTAACTATATTATAAAGCAATTACAACAGGGATAACTAATGGTCTTTTGGCTGTCTTTTGGAAAAGAATACGAGATATTTGTTCACCTAGTGATTCTTTAATGTTTTCAACCATTGTGTCAGTTAATGGAGTTGTACCATTTTCAATTGTTTTTTTAATCAGTATTCGAACTTCACGAAGCAAATCTTGGTTTTCTTTAAGGTATACAAAACCTCGAGATATAATATCAGGGGATTTAACTAGTTTTCTTGTTCGTGCATTAACAGATGCAATTAATACAAACATTCCATCGCTAGATAACATTTGACGGTCACGAATAACAACATCATTCATATCACCAACACTGTGTCCATCAACCATCATCATTGATGACGGAGCTTTTTCTTTACGAAGAACTATTTTATTACCACCATCAGTAATTTCAATTATTGATCCATTATCCGGTACAATAATATTTTCTTTTGGCATACCAACTTCTTGTGCCAGTTCAGCATGCATCTTAAGACGGTAATGGTTTCCATGAATTGGAATAAAAAACTTTGGATGAGTTTTACGGTGTAGCCATTTAATTTCTTCTCTGTTACCATGTCCAGTTGCATGGATTGTTGTTTCACTTGTACGATAACTAATAACACTAACACCACTACGAGCTAAATTGTCTCGAAGTTTTTCAATAGCCATTTCGTTACCAGGAATAATACTTGCAGACATAACAATAGTATCACCTGGTTCTATTTTAAAGTTTTTGTTAGTTTTGTTTGCTGCACGTGAAAGAGCAGAGAATTCTTCTCCTTGTCCACCTGTTGAAAGTATAATGATTCTATCTTTAGGGTAATTGTGTGCTTCTTCTATAGGTATGATTGTTCCTTTTTTGGGATTCATAAGACCAGCTTGAATAGCTACTTCCATATTTGTTTTTATAGCTCTTCCTTCAAAAACAATTTTTTTATTAAGTTGTTCAGCAATTTCAATCATTGCAACTAGTCTTGTTATGTGTGACCCAAACATTGCAATAATTAATCTTGATTTAACTGATCTTATTATTTTCTCTAATCCTTCATGAACATATTTTTCAGGAGTGGAGAATCCTTCATTTTCAATGTTAGTAGAATCAGTCATTAAAAGTAATACATTTTCTTTATCAAAAAATGCATATTCAGCTTCTTCGCTTTCACTAGCAATACCATGTTCTTGTTCAAGCTTGTAGTCTCCTGGTGTTACGATTGATCCATAAGGTGTTTCTATAACTAGACCCATTGAATCGGGGACTGTATGAGTAACTCCAAAAAATCTAACACGAATATTCCCGCATGTTATTACACTGTCTTTATCTACAGTTTGAAAGTTAAGTGGTTTAAATTGAGGAAAATCAGCCTGTCTTTTTTTCATTAAAAGGATAGAAAGGTTTCGAGAATATATAGGAATTTCTGGACCAATTCTATTCATTACAATTGGGATACCTCCTATATGGTCAAGGTGTCCATGAGTAACTATCATTGCTCTTATCTTACTTTTTCTTTCTTCAAGATATGTAGTGTTCGGGATCATATAGTCCACTCCTGGAGTATCATCGGTTTTAAATTGCATCCCAGCATCAATGACGATAATATCATCACCAATTTCAATTGCTGTCATATTTTTACCAATCTCTTCTACTCCACCCAGTGGGATAATTCTAATATCACCAGATTTTGGGCTTGTTATGGCCAGTTTGCTTTTAGAAGTAAATTTTTCTACTAGTGAAGGCGCCGAGAAAGAGCGGGGAATAGTTCCACCTTTACTTCGACTAAATTTTGAAAATTGGTAACTAGCCCCAAGTGGTTTTTTGGCTGAATTATTATTGGTGTTCGCAAAATTTCTAACACTAGGTTTTACACCATTTGTGTTAGTTAAATTATTATGAACTCTGCTAGGAGGCATAATAGTGACTCGTCTTTTATGAGATTCATCTTTATGTGTTGTATGTGTTGTTTTAGCACCCTCTGTAGCTCCAGTTTCTTTTCTGTAAACTCGAGTATCTCTTGATGCATGTTTAGCATGGGGTGTTGGTCCACTACTATGGGCCTGTGTGTTTTTATTCGGTATCATGTTTGTAATTATTATTTTTAAATTTTATTTTAAAGGCTATCTCCATTATTATTTAATTTTTTATATAAAAAAGGGATTACGCGTTCTGTTTGTAAATACCAGTCTTTAACATTACTAAATCTGTCACTACTACCATGAATAGATTTAGGCATATCAAAAATTGGTTCTTTTCTATGAACATAAATATATGAAGGTGAGTAAATAAATACTGCAGGAGTATCATTTTCAAAAGTTATCATAAATTTTTTCCATAAATTTATTCGCTCTTCGTCATTTGTTTCTTTTTGAAGAGCTTCTAATATTGTATCGATTTTAGGGTTTGTATACCCAGCAATATTTAATCCTGGATGTTCTCTTTGTGATGAATGCCAAAAAGCATAAACTTGAGATTCACGAGAAACTTGGATTCCATAATACAGGGCTTCATAGTCTCGAGTTCGGATTTTTTCTTCTAATGAAGTTGTATCAAAAGACGCAACGCTAGCCAGGATTCCATTTTGTTTCAAAGCACTAGCTATTTGTTCCGCACCCATACGAAGCTCGGGGGTATCGGATGTTGTAATAACAAAAGAAAATTTAGTTATCTTCTTTTCAGTTTTTTTACTTCCGGGCGGAATTTTACTAATTGTTTTTTCCCAAATACCATCATCTCCTTTTTTCCAACCTGATTTTGTCATTAATTTTTCAACATCTACATTTTCATGGTTGTAGCCTAGTCTATCTTCAAGAGCATTAGGTAATGGTGTTTGGGCTACATTTCCAAAACCATCAAGAACATTATTAATAATATCTTGGCGGTTAATTGAACTATTTATAGCTTCAGTTGTATTTGGTTCAGATAGTACACTTGATTGCTTTGTATTAAAGAACATTCCGTATAGTCTTGGGAAAGATGCCAATGTAACTGTGTATCCACGGTCTTCTAAATCTTTTGCAGATTTAGCGGATACACTACCAAGATGGTCAATATTGCCACTGGTTAATGCACTAATTGCATTCGGTTCATTTTCGTAAAAATTAAAAACAATTTTTTTAATATATCCAGATTGGTTACCATTTGCGCGAACAAGTGTAATAGATGTAGGTAAATTATTTTTTGTATTAACTTTTTTTATTTCGTATGGTCCAGAGCCAATTGCATTTATGTTTTCTTTGGCTTGAGCAAAAGCATCAGCACTATATTTACCATAAACATGTTTTGGTAATATTCCAATTGTTGCAATATCTAAAAAGTCACTAAATGGTTGTTTTAACGTAAGAGTAACAGTGTGTTCATCTATAGCTTTTGCTGTTACACCTTGCCATTCAACATTTCTAGGACTTTTCTCTAATGGGTCTTTGATACGGTCTATTGTATAAATTACATCATCGGTTGTTACTTTTTCTCCATCATGGAATTTTGCGTCATCTTTAATAACAAAAGTATAAACTAGACCACTACTGTCAACTTCATAAGAATCAGCCAAATCTCCAGTATATGTTCCGTTAGGTAGTCTTCTGACAAGTCCAGAATAAACCAAAGAACTAAGATCTTTATCAATGTTACTAACCGCTAATACTGGGTTAATAAACCGAGGATTACCAACAAGACCTTCTTGCCAAGTTCCACCGGGGATTGGTCTTAAGACTAATATATTGTTTCTAGTTTTTACTATTAGAATAATACTAGAAATAACCATTATCGTTAGTAATGTTATTACTAAATTCTTTTGTTTCTTATTTAGTGTTTTGAATAATATTCTAGTTCCGTGTTCTAAGTCGTTCCATTTTCTTTTCAAAGATTTCAAACGCATTAATTTCATAGATGATATATTTATTTCTATTTAGAAAGACCGTACGAAAGCAAGAGGTCGCACAAATTTACATTTGCGTTAAAAGACTTTTATTATTGAGTCTTGAGAACTAAAGATAGTATAACAAGAGCACTAAATAAAATACCGAGGATTATAGTAAATATAAAGAGGAATTTTTCAAATCCACGACGAGTCCTATGCAGTGAGCTATCAGCTCCACCACCAAATGCGCTTCCTAAAGAAGCATCGGATTGCTGGAGAAGTGTTACCACAACTATAAGAATTGCAATTCCGAGTATTGCCCAAGGCAAAGCAGTGCGAACGAGTTCCATACAATTTCTATAGTAGCATAAGGGAGCAATTTTTGCAAAGTAAAATACAACTTGAGTATTTTTACTTATCCACAACTATAACTTGTAGCTATCCAAATTAAACTCTACCTATGATATAATATTCTTATGAAAAAAATAATTGGTTTCGCTTTTGCTCTTATGTTAGCTTTTACTGGAACAGCTTTTGCTGCAAGTAGTTATGTTATCCCATTAGATGACATGGATCCATCTGTTAGTAATGTTACTTGTGCCAGTCTTGGTATGGGCACTAAAACTTTAAAGAAGGGTAGTGTTGGTGCTGCCGTTGAAGTTTTGCAAGATATCATGGCTGAGTATGGTTACTATCAAAATGATTCAACAGGAATTTTTGATACTGCTACAATTTCTGCTGTAAAAGAAATGCAAAAAGATTTAGATCTTAAAGCTGATGGTATTGTCGGTCCACAAACTCGTGCTGCAATGCAAGAGATGTGTAGTGACTTTGTTAGTGGGTCATAAATAAACCCTTTAAAATAAGGATATTTTAGAAAATATAAATTTAGCAAAAAGACCTGTTTAAAACCAGGTCTTTTTGCTTGACTTTTTTTTGTGGATGAGTATACTAGTCTCTAGTGGCTTGATTGTGTCCTATATTAGGGGCATTTTAATTTGACACTGTTGAACTTTGACATTTTTATACTAAAAGATCATATAATAGATCACACATTCAAGTGCAAAATAATTCCCAGTGGAACAAAGAATTGATTTTCTTTTGTTTCGCTTTATGAAATACATTTTTTAATATTTGTATTTTTCAAAAGAGTTTGATCCTAGCTCAGGATGAACGCTGGCGGCGTGGATAAGGCATGCAAGTCGAACGAACCTTGCTTTTCTGATCGATCGAGTGGAGTTGAGTAGCAATACAAGACAAAACAACATTTTGAAGAAAAGCGCTGGTTAGTGGCGAACGAGGTAGTAATATATAGGAATGTACCCTTTAGTCGTGAACAACCCATCGAAAGATGGGCTAATACACGATAGTCTCTCCGGAGTAAAGTTTTTCGCTAAAGGAACAGCCTATACGGTATCAGCTAGTTGGTAGTGTAATGGACTACCAAGGCTATGACGCCTAGGGGAGGTGAGAGCCTGACCCCCACCGATGGGAC
Source organism: uncultured bacterium (assembly GCA_937895515.1). Taxonomy (GTDB): domain Bacteria; phylum Patescibacteriota; class Minisyncoccia; order Phycocordibacterales; family UBA9973; genus 2-01-FULL-33-17. The sequence goes on along the minus strand of CALAYS010000013.1, from coordinate 64,636 downwards.
TGAGACACGGCCCATACACCTACGGGTGGCTGCAGTCGAGAATCTTCCGCAATGGACGAAAGTCTGACGGAGCGACGCCGCGTGGTTGATGAAGTGGTTCGCCATGTAAAAACCTTTTATGAGGGAAGAAGTTTATTGACGGTACCTCATGAATAAGGGGCTCCTAATCTCGTGCCAGCAGGAGCGGTAATACGAGAGCCCCGAGCGTTATCCGGAATTATTGGGCGTAAAGTGTGCGTAGGCGGTTATGTTAGTCATTTTTCAAATCTATCAGCTCAACTGGTAACAGGGAAATGAAACGGCATTGACTAGAGGCTGTAAGAGGTATATGGAACTCATGGTGTAGGGGTGAAATCCGTTGATATCATGGGGAACACCAAAAGCGAAGGCAATATACTGGTACAGATCTGACGCTGAGGCACGAAAGCGTGGGTAGCGAATGGGATTAGATACCCCAGTAGTCCACGCCCTAAACGATGTTCTCTTGCTTTTCGGAGTATCGACCCTCTGAGAGGCGACGCTAACGCTATAAGAGAACCGCCTGGGAAGTACGGCCGCAAGGCTAAAACTCAAAGGAATAGACGGGGACTTGCACAAGCGGTGGATTATGTGGTTTAATTCGATGATAAACGAAGAACCTTACCAAGGTTAGAAATCCAGGTGAAGACTCGGCGGAAACGTGAGTCGTCCGCAAGGACAGTTGGACAGGTGCTGCATGGCCGTCGTCAGTTCGTGGCTTGAGTTGTTCCCTTAAGTGGGGAAACGAACGCAACCCTTATCGTGTGTTACAAGTGTCACACGAGACTGCCCCCGCAAAAGCGCATAAGATGTAAAAACATTTTGTGAATTTTTGCGGGGGAGGAAGGAGAGGATGACGCCAGGTCAGCATGGCCCTTGATACCTTGGGCTACACACATAATACAATGGCATATACAACAGGTCGCGACGGGGTAACCCTGAGCCAATCCTTAGAAAGTATGCCTCAGTTCGGATTGGGGGCTGAAACTCGACCCCATGAAGTTGGAATCGCTAGTAATCGCGGGTCAGATATACCGCGGTGAATACGTTCTCAAGTCTTGTACTCACCGCCCGTCAATTCAAGGGAGCTGGTAGTACCCGAAGGCTCATCATACGGTGGGACTACGGTAAGATCAGTGACAGGGAATAAGTCGTAACAAGGCACGGGTAGCGGAAGCTGTTCGTGGAATTAATCAAATTGATATTCGCTTTTGGTACATTATTATAATGTGCGCAAAAGTTCAGTCGGTGCTGCTACATGCAGTTATAAATTATGGTAGTTATATTTCAAAAGACCTACTCGATGTTCGATTCGATAGAAGGACACAAAACCATAGTGTATATTCATATGAATACACTATGGTCATAAAGCGAAACAAAAGGTAATAAATCTATGTTTCGGGATTATGCACGGAATATGTGGATTATGATTTTAGTATAAAAATGAAAAATAAAAAGAGCGACGCATTTATGCGTCGCTCTTTTTATTGGTAATTATTTCACATGCGCCTAAAAATATTTCACTCCTAGTAAAATATCTTTTATGCGTGATTTTTCTGGTGTAAAAATCAAAAAAACACCCTTCTGTTTTTAATAAACGAGAAGGGTGGCATTATAATTTTACAATTTTTTCACAAACGCAGTTAGCAAATTTTTCGGAATATCTGTACACTTTTAAATAAAGAAGCATGGCTAGGTTTCATTATACCTGCAATCTCTCTTTCGTATAGTACACCATCCCAATCGATTTGATTTGGGTAATTTTTGTTGAACGGAATACCAACTAATATTTGATCAGGTCTTTCCATTCCTGAACCTTCATAGTCATTTAAAATATCCCATCCGTCTTTAGTCTTTTCACTCATCTTTTACCTCCTTACTTAATTTGGATTTTCCTTGTTGCAGTACCGTTTTTATCACTTAACATCAAGTAGTAATTACCACCTTTCAGTTGTGACAAATCTACATTGTTGTTTCCAGGCTCCATATGTTTCTCAACAATTGGTTTACCTGCACCATCCAAAATTAAAAGTTCAGTTTCTTCATTCACACCCAATTGGATGTTACCATCCTTCAGTGGGCAAGGCATGTTGTTTACCATTTTCTGAAGCTCGGTGATGCCGGTAGTGTTATGCGGAACATACTTCCAACCAACATTGTAACCAATTAAACTACTGTAAACTATTGAATTAACAGGATCAGTTGTTTCGATTACAAAATCATACCAGAATCGTCCACTGTCTGAGTTCATTCGTGGTCCAGTAAATGGGCCGTTAAGTGCCGAGTTTGCATCACCAATTTTGAAAATTGTCGGTGTTGAGTTGTACAGTGAATCGGTATACACCCTTACATCAGTTCTTTTAATTCTTGTACTTGAATTTGTAATCCAATCAATCTTAGGAAGAATATAATAAGTAAGATTCGTGTAGTCCCAGTAAACTTCAGGTGCAAGGGCCGTGAACTTAGGAGTCACTAATTTTGGTTGAGTTGTTACAGTAATGGTAATTATATTACCAGTTCCTGCAGTGTTGTTACCCCACACTTTAAAAGGATACTTAGTGTTACTAGTTAACCTTCCAAATTTAAAGATCAATGTCTCCATTTTATTTGAAGCTCTGGATATAACTTGTGTATCATTATTCAATGTGTTAACACAATAGAACTTTGATACAAGATTGAAAGAGGTTGCATCAATTAGGATGAATGCACTGTCGAATGTTGCAGATTTTCCTGCAGCTTCTGCTACCACTGGTTTGTTTGAAGTTACAGTTGTATGAAATTTAACAATTGTATCAAATGAACTCAGGACATTTTTTACGTTTATCCAAAGCTCGATGTACTTATTAGAAAGCATACCGGAAATCGTTGGGGATACATTCATTTTTCCTTTAAAGCTTACAGTGTCAGGATTGGGTTTTCTCCATATATCTGTAGGACTGTATCTGAATTTAAAAGTAGTGTGAGCCTTTTCATATGGGCTACCACTTTTTCCAAAAAAATTCACTATGCAGCCACCAGGCAATGAGTCAATCTTCAGATTCTGAATTTTTACTTTGAAGGGTGTAGGGTAAATAATTACATACTGATTCGGTTTAATAAACCCGGTATCTTTCGCTTTCACGAATATTTTCCCAGCTTTTATGTAAAGACCATAGCCAGTACTGTCTGTAGGGGGCAGGAAATTCTTAGATACAGTAAATGTATCATAAATTACAGTATCCCTTATTATTATCCTGCGAGGCAGATCAGAGTTGCTCGCGAAACTGGTATCGACAGCATGTCTGTACCAGAAGATCACAGTATCACCCTTTACAACTTTAATAGATGTTTTAATGGTGAAGCCGTTGATTAGAGAGGTAGGTACACCTGGTGATACCGAGTTTTGTCCATTTGCGTTTGTGATTTTAAAGAACGCAAAAATAATTGTGATCAGGGAAAGGTAAAAACCACGTCCTGTGTTGAGTTTTTTGATTATTTTTTTCATTTGTATCGTTTTAAATGTTTGACCTATACTGTATCACATAATAGGGGAAAAGTCAACCCTATACTTGACAAATTCTTATAATTTGCTATAATGGCGGTATGAAAAAGATTTATGCAATTTTAGCTTTCTTTATGTTCCTTGGCTTTGCCGGGAGCGCTTTTGCTGCAGCACCAGTTGTGACTCTTCAAGCTGCAAGCAACATCACACAAAACAGTGCGACTCTTTCGGCTGTTATAACAAGTTCTACTCCAATTAATAATATTTTTGAATACGGAACTGATCCATCTTTTGGTAGTAATACTCAAACTGTATATACAACTAGTAAATCAATTACTGCTAGTTCTTTAACTGCAAACACAACTTACTATTACCGTATTGCAGTTTCTAACTCTGATGGTTCAACAGTAGCGCCACTTGATGGATCAGGAAACCCATCATATTACTCATTTAAAACAACAGGTATAGCAGCACCGTATGTTGGTACACTTGGTGCAGATAATATTACTGCAAATGGGGCAACACTAAACGGCCGTATTAATACAAACGGTGCTAGCGGATCATATTATTTCCGTTACTATGCAGGGTCAAGTTGTGCTAGTTATCTTGGTAATACTTCAACTCAATCTATAAACTCAAGTTCACTGCAATATGTAACTGCATCTTTAACAGGGTTATCAAATAACCAAACATATTGTGCGGAACTTATTTTAACAATTGCTGGTAATGATTATCCAGGCGGTAAGGTTACTTTTGTTACAAAATCTGGAACTATTACTCCACCACCAACTACTTGTAAAATAACAAGCTTCTATGCCGATGCGCCGTCAGTAGTTTATGGAGGTAGTACTGTTATTCGTTGGACAACAACTGGTTGTACAAATGCTAATTTAAATACATTAGGTGGATCTGTTAATTTGAACGATTCAAAATCAATTGGTCCATTGTATAGCAATGTAACTTATGTTTTAAATGCAAATAGTGCAACTGCTAGTGATTCTCAATCATTAACTGTAACTGTTGGGGGGATTACTCCACCACCAACTGGAACTTGTAAAATAAATAGTTTCTATGACGATAGACCAGCAGGTGGCACATATGTAAATTATGGTACTTCATTAAATTTGTCTTGGACTACAACCGGATGTACTACAGCTAGTATTAATACTTTTGGTACTGTTAGTGTAAATGGTTCACAATCAACAGGTGCACTTTATAACAGTACAGTGTATACACTGTATGCTGTAGGTACAAATGGAACTTATGATACAAAAACTTTAGCTATAACAGTTTCATCAAACGGTGGTGGTTGTACTACAAATTGTGGTGGTCAAACAAAACCAAGTTGTTATTACACAGCTACATGTTATTGGAATGGATCTCAATGGGTTTATTCAAATACTGGTGGTTGCGGTACTACTAGCTGTGGTGGAGCAACTTCATACCCTGGTTGTTATTATACTTCTGCATGTTACTGGAATGGTACACAATGGGTTTATTCAAACAATGGTGGTAGTGGATGTACTATAAACTGTGGAGGAACTACTACGTACCCAAGTTGTTATTATAATGGAACATGTTCATGCGTTACTTACACAACTTGTACTTATTACCCAGCTCAAACTAATCCAACATATATACCAACATATGTTCCACCGATCTACACTACACCTACATATAATCCAACTTATACTCAAACACCAGTACAAAATTATAATTACAATCCGCACACAGCTTATACTGGTGGACCCAATTATGTTACACAAAAATTACCAGCCAAAGTTAATACTGTATATATTGACCAACAAACTGGGGCTAATCCCGTTAATCAAGTAGTAACATATCCAAGTACAACATATACTGGTTACTATGGTTATAATAATGATTATACAAATGAATTAATGGCAAAATACGCAAATGATTATAATTACCAAAACCAAAAAGCCCAAACTAATTTGCTTACAGGTAGTGCTGGGTCAAATAATGGTGTTACACTAATTGGTTTATTAATTGCTTTAATTATTATTGCAGCAATAGTTTACTTTGTAAGATCAAGTCAAGATAAACAATTACATTAAAAAATTTATAAAAAATACTTTTTATTTTACTTAAAACAATAAAACTCCCATATGGGAGTTTTATTGTTTTATATACCGTCTGCTAGCGGGTGAGGACCCCAACACAAATGCCTATGTGAGTTCAGCCGCCAGCAGGCGACATACAAACTAAAAGCACACAGGTATATACCTGTGTATAGTATATGTAAGAATGGGTAAATAATCAAGTAAAACAAAAGACCTGCGTTTAAGCAGGTCTTTTAGTATGTATGTATTTTATAAGCCGGATTCTGTACCAATAAATTGGTGACAACTATTAATCTTGCTTTTATATTGCTATAAAAATCTTTGCGATACTCTCTGATGACAACATCAGAGTACGATCTTGCGTACGGGTAAGGATTTAGCCGTTTCACTCCCAATGTTACCATTGGGACTCATCCTTGCGGATGCCTTTGTATTTCTACTAGGGCGTCTCTGCTCGCACCTCTATGCTTGCGCACGATGGGTATTACCCACTACCTTTTCCCTCAATTGCTTTTGGGATATACGTCCGGACTTTCCTCACTTCCGCCAGTTGGCGGATCGCGCAGTTATCCAAATACACTATTTATTTATAATATACTTTTGTATTTTTGTCTAGTCCTGAGATTTTTCTTTCCCCAGTGTTCATTTCTATTACATATAATGCTGGTCTCTCTGGGTAAAATGTTTCGGGATATGATGCTGGATCAGCATTATCAATATATGAAATAACTTGCATGTTAGTATCTAAAAATACAATGTCGATTGGGTAGAGCATATCTTTCATCCAGAATCCATAATAGTCTGGTTTATCAAAAATAAATAACTTTACACTATTTTTATCTAATGAATTTGTGTTAGATAAACCCAATTGTCGACTTTGCTCGGTATCAGCTATTAATACAGAAAAATTTTTATTTGGTGTAATTATTTTTTTATCATGATTAAATAAAAAAACAATACTTATTAATATTAATACTAAAATTATTATTAAAATTATCTTTTTTTTCATAAATTCATTATAACATAAGCTCTAATTATTTAGCTATGTACTCGTATCCTAGTATATAAGTACAATATACTTTTTTTATTATGTAAGTTATCCACAGGTAAGTATATATTTTACTTGCAGATAATTTTTTTTTGCGCGAAAATATATATAGTGATGCGGACGCAAATTATTTTTTTAAAATTAATGGTCGAGCCCGTAAAAAATCACGTTAGTAGAATTACTTTACGAAACTATTATGCCAGCAAAAAAACCAGCAGCTAAAAAAACAGCTGCAAAGAAACCAGCTGCAAAGAAAACAGTTAAAAAAGCAGTTAAAAAGACTGTAAAAAAAGCTGTTAAAAAAGCAGCTCCAAAAAAGAAAACAGCTGCAAAGAAAAAGAAATAATATTTCTTTTCTATCATAAAAATCCTCTCTCTATCGGAGGATTTTTTGATTTTTATGTGATAAAAATAGAGTTAGATTTTTAATACTTTTTGTGCTATAATATTTTTATGTCATTTTTATCATCTATATTTTCAAATGAATCTAATCGCTTTATAAATAGCGTTGCTCCACTGGTTAAACAGATCAACTCCTTAGAGGAAGAAATTAGTAAACTTACCGATAATGAATTAGGTAACCAAACTATTCTCTTAAGAGAAAGGTTAGCCAAAGGTGAGACTCTTGATGCAATATTGCCTGTTGCTTATGCTACTGTTCGTGAAGCCGCCAAGCGTGTATTAGGCGAGCGTCATTACGATGTTCAAATTATCGGAGGCATCGCGCTTCACCGTGGCAACATTGCTGAAATGCGTACTGGTGAAGGTAAAACTTTAGTTGCAACTCTTCCTGCATATCTACATGCATTAACTGGGCGAGGGGTTCATGTTGTTACAGCGAATGATTATTTGGCTCGTCGTGATGGAGCTTGGATGGGTCCAGTATTTTCTTTGTTGGGTATTAGTCTTTCTGTTATTAATAGTCAAAATGTTTCTTATATTTACGACCCAAGTGTTGTTAAAACTAATGACGAAGATGAAGCTTCATCATACAAAGTTGATTATGATAATTTACGGACTATTTCTAGAAAAGAAGCCTACCTTGCTGATATAACTTATGGAACAAATAATGAATATGGTTTTGATTATTTACGGGATAATTTAGCTAACAGTGCTGATCAAGTTACTCAACGTGGACATGTTTATGCTCTTGTTGATGAAATTGACTCTATTTTAATTGATGAAGCCAGGACCCCGCTTATTATTTCATCTGAGACAAATGATTCTGATGATTTATATAAAACTTGTTCAAAAATCGCAAGTAGTTTAACTCCTGAAGTTGATTATACTGTTGATGAAAAACATCGTTCAATTGCGCTTACTGATTCTGGAATAACAAAAACCGAAAAGGCTTTAAATATAGATAATATTTATACTGAAAAGGGTATTAAATTTGTTCACCATATTGAAAATGCTGTAAGAGCCCGGGCGCTTTATTTAATAGACCGAGATTATGTAGTTAAAGACAATGAAGTAATCATTGTAGATACTTTTACTGGGCGTCTTCAACCTGGACGTCGTTGGAGCGATGGTCTTCATCAAGCTATTGAAGCTAAAGAGCGAGTCTTAGTCCAAAAAGAAACCAAAACAGTTGCAAGTATTACATTTCAAAACTATTTCCGTTTCTACGAAAGAGTCGCTGGCATGACCGGAACTGCCGATACTTCTGCTGAAGAATTCCGAAAGGTTTATAATTTAGGAGTTATCGTTATTCCAACACACAGAACCATTAATCGAATAGATTTACCTGATTTAATTTATCAAACAGAAATTGCAAAATTTAGAGCCATTGCCAAGCGTGTAAAAGAAATCCATAAAACAGGCCAACCAGTGCTTATTGGTACAGTCTCAATTGATAAAAATGAAATACTTTCAAGTTATCTTAAAGCCGAAGGTGTATCGCATGTTGCGCTTAATGCAAAAAACCATGAAAGAGAAGGTGAATTAATTGCCGAAGCTGGTAAACGTGGAGCTGTGACTGTAGCTACTAACATGGCTGGGCGTGGAGTTGATATTAAATTAGGTGGTGTACCTTTTAGTGCGGAAGCGCATAAAGAAATTACAGAACTAGGCGGTTTGTTTGTTATTGGTTCCGAGCGTCATGAAGCACGCAGAATTGATAATCAGCTTCGTGGGCGTGCAGGTAGACAAGGGGATCCTGGTCAAACACAGTTTTTTGCTTCACTTGAAGATGATCTAATGCGTATCTTCGGAGGTGACAGACTAAAAGGTATAATGGAAAAGTTTAAGTTTCCAGAAGATATGCCAATAGAAAATAGTATGGTTTCTAGAACTCTTGAAAATGCTCAGTCTCGAATAGAAGGATTTCATTTTGATTCAAGAAAGCAAACCTTGGAATTTGATGATGTTCTAAATACCCAAAGAACCAGTGTGTATGGTAGAAGAAAAGCTATATTATTTGGGTCTCATGATGAAATCAAGCTTGAACTTGAAATGCTAACAAATGGTGTAGATGAGTCAATTTTAAACACTATTGATGAAAAGAAGAATCTAGTAGGTGAGCAAAACTTTTATGAGACACTGCGCCGGATTATGCTCTACAGTATTGATATTCATTGGCAAGAACATTTGGAATCAATGGATTATGCCCGTTCATCAACATCTCTTCGGGCTTATGGTCAAAGAGAGCCTTTGGTAGAGTATAAAAAAGAAGGTTTAAGGCTATATCATGATTTTGAGTTTGCTACCGCGTCAAATATAATCGAGCTTATTAAGACAATTGACATAGCAAAATAGCCCATTTTAGCCTTTTATAATAGGAAAACTAGGCAATTTTTATTGTATTTGTCAAAAATCTTAAAATTTCCGTAAAACCTTTGTTTTTCAGTCTATATTTAGCCTTATTTTATAAGGATTGTCAAATAGTTATTCCATAAAACCCTTATTTTATAAGGGTTTTATGGTTTGACGAATATAAAAAACGTGTTCTAGCTATTGACTTAATTTGGTATTTATGATAGTATATATGAGTAGAACCGCGTACATGTATTGTAACGGTTTTTTATTTACTAAGGGTCCCATCAAGATTTTTGGTAAATAGGTTCATTTCAGACATGATCCGTTTGGTGGAGCGTAACTACCATTTATGTATAAAACAATAAAACATTCACTATTTGGTGCAGTTATTATGCCAACAATACTTGCGAGTACTATTAGTATTAACCCCGCAAATATTGATGTAAAACTGCCATCAGAAAACAACCCTATTGTGCAAATGATAGGTAATCTAGATAACAATAAAATAGATCAAGCCCAAGCTTTGCGTGAAGAGAAGGCTGCTAAAATCGATGCCTACTATGCTAAAAAGAATATGAAGTTAGCTGGTCATGGTATGGAAATGGTTACAGCATCTGAGAAGTATGGTTTAGACCCATATATAATGGCGGCTATTGCTTTAAAGGAAACTGGGGGTGGAAATGTTACTTGTCCTATTACTATGAAAAGAACAGGTAATCTAGATTATAGACATAACGTGTTCGGTTGGGGTAGTTGTACAATTACTTTTAAATCATATGAAGAAGCTTTTGACACTATCGCTAAGAATCTAACCGGAAACAATCCTGCTACTGCAAAACATTATGCAGGTAAAGATACAGTTAGTATTTTAGAATCATATAACCCACGTTCTGTGGTTAAAGACTATCCAGAACAAATAATGGCAATTATGGATAAAATTGAAAATACTAAAATTGATGATAACAAAGACATTGCTATGAAATAAAACAAAAGAGCGCGGCCTATGGCCGCGCTCTTTTGTTTTATTATTCAGTTAGTATTTTTATACTCTCAAGTGCGATAGATTTTTCATCATTTCTAATGTTAACTTTTCCTTTGACTGCAATACAATTTTCCTTGACCAATATATCAGATACATCTTTATAGGTTTTTGGGAATACTGCTAATTCAATTGTTCCTGTAAAATCTGCCATTTTGACAATTGCCATATGGTCACCAGATTTGGTATATACATCTCTAATATCAGTTATGATACCAGCACAAATTACAATATCATTTTGTTTACCATCTTCCTTTATACTAATTATTGATTTACCAAGTTTTTCAATCTTTTCACGGTAATTATCCAGTGGGTGCCCAGTAACATATAAACCTAGTAGGTCTTTTTCATTTTGGAGCATAACAAATTTTGCCATTGGTTCTGCTTCTTTTAAAACAAGTCCACTATTTTGTTTCATAAAAGCTTCACCAAATAATGACGGCCCAACTGGAGCTTCAATTTTGTGGATTTTTTTATTAAATTCTAAAACAGTTTCAGTATTGGCTAACAATTTACCACGCTCTCCAAAACTATCCATGGCTCCACATTTTACAAGTGCCTCGTAAGACTTTTTGTTAAAGTTTTTATGATTAGTTCTAGTTAAGAAATCTTCTAAATTTTTATAATCACCATTATTTCTGCGCTCAGCAATTATAGAATCAGCAATATCAGTACCTAAATTTTTAATAGTATACAGGCCGAATCTAATAGTGCGCTCTGTTTCATAATTACTACCTTTAACTACTGTAAACCCACCAAAACTAGCATTAACATCGGGTGGTAGCACTGTAATACCCATTCTTTTAGCTTCTTCGATAATTTCAGATATTTTATCAACATCACCAGATTCTGCTGTCATTATGGCATTCATGTATTCAACAGGGTAGTTAGCCTTCATATAAGCTGTTTGATAGGCTACACGGCCATAGCTGGCGGCATGAGCCTTGTTAAATCCATAGGCAGCAAAAGGTTCAATAAGCTTCCATAATTCTGTGGCTTTTTTATCAGCTAAACCATTCTTTTTAAAACCACTTAATAATTTCTCTTTTTGCTCTTCCATTTCTTTTGGAATTTTTTTACCCATGGCTTTACGCAGTTTGTCAGCTTCAAGCCAGCTATATCCAGCCATTTCAATAGAAATCATCATAACATCGTCTTGGTAAGTGATAACTCCGAATGATTGGTCCAATATACTTTTCATTCTTGGGTCAAGATATTTTATTTTTGAATTATCATGTTTTCGGGCAATGTATTCAGGAATCATTTCCAATGGTCCTGGGCGATAAAGTGCCACCATCGCATTAATATCAAATATTGTAGATGGCCTTAGTTGTTTTAAATAAGATGTCATCCCTGATCCATTAAGCTGGAAAAGTCCCATAGTCTCTCCTCGAGATAGCATTTCAAAAGTCTTTGGGTCATCAAGCGGTATTTTATCAATATCAATATCAACTTTATGGATTGTTTTAACTAAACTAATAGCGTCAGCTAAGATAGATAAGTTTCGAATCCCAAGAAAGTCGAATTTTGGAAGACCAACTTCTTCAACATAATGCATATCATATTGGGTGATAATGTCACCACCTTTGGGATCTAGTTGTACAGGTACAAAGTCTGTTAGTGGACTCGGCGCAATAACAACCCCAGCTGCATGGACTGATACATGCCTTACACAACCTTCCATTTTTTTTGCAAGGTCAATTATTTTTTTGGTATCTGGATCTTTTTTATAAAGCTCTTTTAATTCTGGGACAATGTCCATTGCATGGTCAATTGTCATAGGGAATCCTTGGGACCCCAGTGGGATAAGGCTAGAGATTTTATCTCCTGTAGCATACGGGTAACCTAGTGCTCTTGCCACATCACGGACCGATCCTTTGGCCATCATTGTTCCAAATGTTCCAATTTGGGCAACCCTATCTTCACCATATTTACGCTTGGCATAGGCTATAACTTCAAGACGGCGGTTATCAGCATAGTCCATATCAATATCCGGCAGTGATGGACGCTCGGGGTTTAAGAAACGCTCAAAAGGTAATTTGTATACCAAGGGGTCAACATTTGTAATTTTTAGTAAATAAGTCGTTAGTGACCCCGCAACAGAACCTCGAATATTTGTAAGGATTCCATTTTCATGAGCAAATTTTAATAAGTCTCCCACAACTAAAAAATACCCAGCGTAGCCTTTTTGTTTAATAACGCTTAGTTCGTATTCAAGTCTTTTAAGATAGACTTCATCTTGCTGTAATTCTCTAAAAGAGAATCCAAGATAAGCTAATTCCCGTAATTTCTCATCCGGAGTTTTACCGTCTTCAATTATATATTCTGGGAAATGGGGGACATCAAGCTCGATTTCATAATCTTCAATTCGGTCATTAACCAGCATGGTGTTTTCAACTTCTTGGTGTGAATCATAAAAATATTCTTTAGCTTTTTCTTCATTAACTAAAGAAAAATCATCATCGCTAAATTCAAATTTAGTAGTGTCTTTTGCGTCAGCGCCAGTATTGATCATTAAAAGAGTTTTGTGGGCTTCATGGTCATCGTGACAAGCGTAATGAGAGTCCTGAGTCGCAACTGCAGGTATACCAAATTCTTTTGCTAAATCTTTTAGTTTGTCGCGCAAGATTTTGTCATTTTCTATATGAGCATGGGCTTGGATTTCAATAAAATAGTTCTCTTTACCGAAAATTTCTTGGTGCTCACGTACTAATTCACGAGCACGATCCATATTACCAGCCAGGATTGCTTTTGAGAGTTTACCACCCATACAAGCTGAAAGAGCCACAAGCCCATCAGCATGTTCACGCAAAAGGTCGCTATCAACACGGGGTTTATAATAGTAACCTTCAAGGTTAGCCTTAGTTACAATTTTTATTAAATTTTTATAGCCTTTTAAGTTTCGAGCAAGCAATATTAGGTGGTATCTTTTGTTATCAATTCCGGGTTCTTTATCAAACCTACTTCTTTCAGCTACATAGACTTCACAACCAATGATTGGTTTAATACCGGCTTTTTTGCATGCTTTATAGAACTCGATGGCTCCGTGCATATTACCATGGTCAGTCAGTGCAATTGCGGGCATTTCATTTTCTTTAGCTATGCGAACAATATCTGGGATTTTAGATAATCCATCAAGCAGGGAATAGTGTGAATGGGTATGTAAGTGGATAAATTTTGAACTCATGTGGCTACAGTATAGCAAAATATTCAGATAAAACTACCAATTTGACAAACTAAATATATTGATATATAATGCTAAAAAACAGAAATTATAAAAATGAAAAGAGTGTTAATAATCCTGGCTATATTTGCCAGTGGGTGTGCTTTCGCCCAAGACGAACCAAAAGCAGTAGAAGGAGCCAGGGTTTATATCGACCTTAAACCTAGTAAAGTCTTTATAACAACAACTCAGCAATATCTATTCCTGGGAGCAAAAGATTCCGCTAATTCAGGTAAATTTTTCATCTTTTTAATGGATGACAATGAAAGAGCTGAAGAACTTATAGAGGAAGGAGGGAATGGAGATTCTGTCATTGTTCTTGATGGAGCAGCCTTTAAACCACTCTCTAGATTTACTAAAAAACAATGGAAGCGTATAAAAAAAGAAATGAAGGTTAAGTTACCCTACATCTCACAAGCAGAGTTGGACAAAATGACTTTTTACTTTATTTTTAACACCGATATTTGGCCTGATGCCAAATATAGGGAAAAGCTTCATTTAAAGCCTAAACCGAAACCTTATAACCCTTTTAAGTAAAGTAAGTAAAGGGTGAGCTAATTTTTTCAATGGCATTGCGAAAGTGACGCCATTTTTTATTGCCAAAAATTATTGCATAGCTAAATAGCACGCAATGATGGCTGCGGTTTCACCGCGCAGTGTTAGTTGTCCAAGGTTTTTAATTTCTATTTTATTTTCTTTAGCTAAATTTATTTCATTTTCAGTAAACCCACCTTCGGGCCCAATGTAAATGCTTAAACTTTTATTATCTAACTTTTGATTTTCAATTTTTTCACCTGTTATATTAAAAAGTATTTTTGTCTTTGATTCATCATTTTTAATTGCATCACTAAAATTAGTTATATCTGCAATTTCTATAACTGTATTTCTACCACATAATTCACTAGCTTCACGAGCAATTTTTTGGAGTCTTTCATAATTTAATCCAGTTTTAACTGTGCGATTTGTTATCATTGGGACAATTTTATTGATTCCAATTTCACTAGCTTTTTGCAAAACCATTTCAAAATTTTCCTTTTTTAATATTGCCATGTAAAGTGTAACAAATTTACTTTCGTCAGCCGGCAGATTATTTTTAGATATAATTTTTTCTTTAATATTTAGTTCAATGTATTTGGGTTTGATATTTTTAATAGTGCCTAGAATCTCTATTTGATCTTCACCAATTACAATGCAGTCTTCATTAATACGCATTTTTAAGACATCATTAATTTGATGAATTAAATCAGTATCTGTAATTTTTAAGATATTGTTTGTTTTTTGATATGTAGTTATAAATCTATGAATTTTTTTAGCCATTTTTGTTTAAATATTTTTTTAATTCTTTCTCATCTTGTTTTTGCCAAGCCAGTGAGCCTTCGATTTTTTCATAAACTTGATCAAGCGTCATTTTGGTACCTGGGGCAGGGTATTTTTTAAAGAAGTCTTTCATATGTTTTAGTGTTGGAGCATCAATTATTGATGCAAGCCCACTAATGATTCTTGGTAATAAATGTCCACCACCGCCATATTTATCAACAAATTCACCCCAGTGATGCTGGATAAAATTGTAAACTATTTCTGGGTGATTTGTTTCATTTAATAATCTTAGAATTAGTAACGGTGTGTCTTGCGTTCGAACTTTGTCGCTATTGTAGTATTCTAGTACTTCTAATATATCTTTAGCTTTTAATACTGCTCCAAAACTACCAATTATTCTTAGTTTTTCTTCTTGAAGTGTTTCTTTTTCAAGTATTTTCCATAAATTTAAATTATCATCTTTGGTTCCATAACGAACAACAATTCGGTATACACCTCCGCGAAGATGTGGGGGAATAGTTATTTTATTATCTCGGTATTTATCTAATGCTTCATTGATTATTTTTTCATAACCCAACTTGTAGCCAGCATTTAGAATTGTTACCGAGCGCATTTTATAATCATTATTTTTTGTATCCCAAGAAAAATATTTCCAGAAATTTTCAAAAATATTTAAATAAAACTTTCTTAGTTCTTTTTTAATAACGATGTCATTTCCAAAAATATGCTCAATTTTAATCATTGCACCCCATAATTCAGACAGTACTATGTGGTGGTCTTCTTTTTTGTAGAATTTTATAAATTCTATTACTTCGGTAGTACTGGCTTTACCACACCCAGCTAGTGCTAACATGTTACGGATTAAGCCCATTCTTTGAATAGGGTTTAGTTTTTTGTTTTGAATTGCTATTTTTTGTTTTTCTACAAAAGAAGAACTATAGTCAATATAAATTAAATTACTTTCTTTATCATTTAGTGTAACTGCATTTTTATCAAACTCTATTTTTGTAGAATTTTTAGCAGGCATTAGATATGTGGATTTACCATCGTCCATGGGTATTGGCCAAAGTTGATTCTCATTTTTTTTATTCATGATTATTCGGTTCCTGTAATATCGGCATTGAGTACACATTGTTCCTGATTTTAAATCAGTCAAAGCTACAACAGGGAACCCGGCTTGTTTCGTCCATGAGCCCATAACACGCTCTACTGGTTTACCCGATGATTTTTCTAAAAATTGCCATAGGTTTTTAGTGGTAGCATTTTTATATGCGTTGGCTTTTAAATATTGGCTAATACCTTTTTGAAAACTTTTCTCACCTGTATACTCAGCAAGCATTCTTATGACTGATGCCCCTTTTCTATAAGTAATATCATCAAAGACTTCATCAATATTATGAGCATCCAGTATTGGAACCTCGATAGGGTGCGATGATTTTAATGCATCTAAATTAAGTGCCGCACCCATGTCACCTTGGGTAAATTCTTCCCAGATATTCCACTCGGGGAAAATAGCATCGACGGCTTTGTATTGAATATAGTTAGCAAAGCCTTCGTTAAGCCACAAATCATCCCACCAAGACATTGTAACCAAATTCCCAAACCATTGATGGGCTATTTCATGGGCAACAACTAACGCAATCCATTGCATATTTTGAAATGCAGTATTTTTTTTGTCCATTAAAAGGCAAGTCTCGCGAAATGTTATTAAACCCCAGTTCTCCATTGCAGCGGATGCAAAGTCCGGCAAAGCTACTAAATCCATTTTGTTTAATGGATATTTGATACCAAAATAATCTTCAAAATAATCCAAGACTTTCGGGGCTACACTTAATGCAAAACGACCTAATTCCGCTTTACCCAGTGGAGTATAAATATTAACTACTTTTTTATTTTTAGAATTTGCACTAATTTTTTCAAATTTACCAATACACCATGCCAGTAAATATGTAGACATCAGTGGTGTTGGGGCAAATACATATTCTGTTTTATCACTGATTTTATCGGAAACAATTGCTCGTTTAAGATTATTTATTTTAATAACCTCGGTATTACTAATTGCACTGTATTGTTTGTCTACTATTAGTTTTAAATTAAATACTGCTTTCATCTCTGGTTCATCAAAACATGGCAATGCCCGGCGTGCGTCGATAGCTTCAAATTGAGTTGCACCAATTAATTCTTCCTTTGTCTCGCCAGAGCCTTTGGCAACGGCGGATTTTTGAATAACATCGTACTTTGAAATATAAAATCCTCGTAAATCCTCATGAATAAGACCAGTATAGCTAATTGAAACCTCCCATGATCCACTAATTTTTTTAGGGGATTCTAGAACTATTACATTGTCTTTTTCAACATAAGTTATTTTAGGAATGAAAGATTCTTTTTCAGTTTTTTTTGATTTTACAATTTCGCGGATAAAAACTGTTCCAATGGTTAATTCTTTGGAATGTAAATAAATCTTATTTGTTGGTTCGTTTATTACAATATCAATTACCACAGTTGCGCTAAAAGTCTGGGCAGTTAAATCAGGTTCGATAGCTAAATCGTATTTAACTGGTTTTATATATTTAGGTAATCTAAAAGGGGATTTTACATTTTTCATTATTCTATTATACCGATAAACCCCAAAAAATCCATTATGTTGACATATATCTTAAAAGGTGTACAGTTTGGATAAATAAAAATAAAATGATTAAAGAAATTAAAGATCCAGTTAATCTTAGTCTGGGAGACAAGCTTAGCGCCTATGCGGGTAGGAAAACTCGCGAAACACACAACAATTCTATTTGGATAAAAGTTGAAAAACCGGATGAACATTTTAGGTCTGAGGTAGAATTTGATATTCTGTCTCATATAGCAGATCGAAAAATAATAATTGCTCCCGATGGAATTGGGACAAAGGTAGCAATAATTGATGCTTCTTTGGGGCATAAAAATTCTGCAAAAGATTTAATTGCAATGACTGCTGGAGATATAACAAGATCTGGTGGTTGTCCTGTTGTTTTTTCAAATGTACTCGATGTTTCAAGTCTTGGAGGAAATGACAAATCTTTAACATATGTTTCAATTCAATCAATGTTTGATGGACTTGTAGAGGTTGCGAACGAATTGAAATTTGCTTGTATTAAAGGGGAGACTGCAGAATTAAGTGTATGTGTATCTAGTCCTAATCCTAATGCAGTTGTAAAATTTAATTGGGCTGGTTTTATGATTGGGATTAGCCATAAAAATAAAAGGATTACTGGTGAGACTTTAGCTCCAGGACAAATAATTGTTGCTCTACGTGAATATGGTTTCCGTAGTAATGGGATTTCTGCAGTTAGGACAACTTTGCAAAATCAATTTGGGGATCTTTGGTGGGATAATAATGTTCTTTTAAATCAAGTTTCTGTACCATCAAAACTATATGATAGTTTTTTTACATGGCTTAATGGTTGGCAGAACATAGAAAACAATTTTGAACATTATCTTAAACCTCATTTGATTTGCCATTTATCTGGTGGATCTTTCAAAGCAAAGTTTTTTGATGATGTTTTGAAAAGAAAAGGCCTTTCCGCTAATCTTCCTGATTTATGGTATCCACCTACAATAGTGGAGAATTGTGCCAGATGGTCTAAAATGAGCGACGAACAGTTGTATGAAAAATGGAATTGTGGACAGGGGGCTCTTGTGGTTTTAGATCAAACTGATGTAGATCAATTCATAAAGTATGCTGATTTATTTGGTATTGAAGCAAAAGTTTGTGGAGAAATTGTAAAAACAGATACTCCGAAATTACAAATCGTTTCTCAGTTTTCTGGAAATCGTTTTTCATTCACATAACCATAATTAATAAATAAAATTTATATTTAGTCTCTCGCTAGTCGGGGGACTTTTTAATTTGACTTATATGGTTTTAAATGTTTAAATTACCTAAATAAAATAACTTGAAAAATGAAAAATATAAACAAATTCTCTTTTAAAAAAGGGAATCAAAACCGCTATGTGTTGTTCCTCGTTGAATCAAATCGCGAGCTTAACAATGAAGAAAAAGAGAAAATTAGTTGGATTTTAAATCCTGACATTATGAATGATCCAAAAGTTGAGGAAATTGTTGAGATTCAAGGTAAAGAAATTAAATATGTTGGTCCAAACTTGCGTGTAGAAACTTCCGAATCTTCAAAACTTCGTGCGATCTGTAATTCAATTGGTTTACATGGAATCATACGTCTTGAAAAATTTGAACAGTATTATTGTAACTCTGGTAATGAGCCAGATTGTGACAAAATGACTGAATCAGTCTATTCTAAGATTCCTAATACTTTAATCAATGAGAGTATTCCATTAAAAACAAAAACTTTACCATTAGGTGGTGGAATGCCTTATTTTTTCAACATTAATACTCAAATGGGACTTGGTATGGATGAATTTGATCGTGAATATTATTTCGATTTGTTTATGAGAAAGTATAAGCGTAATCCCACTGAAGTAGAACTTATGCAATTAGCGCAAGCTAATAGCAGTCATTCACGTCATTGGGAATTTAGTGGTAAATTTATCATTAATGGCAATGTAATGAATAAAACATTGTTTGAGATGGTAAAAGAAACTCTTAAAAATAATCCTTTGGGTAGTGTAAAGTCTTTTAAAGATAATGGAGGAATCCTTGCCGGTGGTTTTACTGATATTCTTATTTTCGACCAAGATGGTTTATATAAGAGTATTTTTGTAAAAATAAACCATACTGCTACTGCTGAGACGCATAATCATCCAACACTTGTAAGCCCATATCCTGGTGCTGCAACTGGTGTTGGCGGACGTATGCGTGATATTTCAGCAATTGGCCGTGGTTCACTTATTGGCTTTGGAGGTGTTTACTTCCAGACAGGTAAACTTTGGTTAGATAAACCAGTTGAATGGTTATATCCAAAAAATATGGCAAATCCAATCAGTGTACTTACTGGAGCAATTCAAGGGGCATCTGGTTGGGGAAATCCATTTGGTGAGCCAACATTACTTTTTGGGAATGATTCACTTGGAGTTGATCTTAATAGTGAAAGGTTTGAAACAATTAAGCCAAACATCTATACCTGTGCAGTGGGTTCAATTCCAGCAGATGCTAAAGATAAATCAGAATCTTCACCTGGGATGATTATTGTTCGTATTGGTGGTCCAACATGGCGTATTGGTGTAGGTGGTGGAGCAGCCTCAAGTATGGGTGCAGGTGAAAATAAAAGTGATCTTGATTTTAAATCTGTTCAACGAGGTGAACCCATGATGGGACGTAATGCTTATAATGTAATCGAAGAATGTGTTTTTATGGGAGAACAAAATCCTATAGAATCTATTCATGATCAAGGAGCTGGTGGTGCTAGTAATGTTCTAACAGAACTTACTGAACCATGTGGTGGTGTAATTGATCTTGCAAAAATGAATATTGCAGATTCTTCGCTTTCACAAACAGAAGCTTGGGTTGCAGAATCACAAGAAATATACGGTTTATTAATAAAACCAGAAAATCTTGGGGTTTTAAAATTAATCTGTCATCGACATAATTGTCCAATTGAGGTTTTGGGAGAAACAAATAATTCCGGTAAAATTACTGTGATTGACTCAAGAGATAGCTCTAAACCTGTTAATCTGGGTTTAGAAGAAATTCTTGGAAAACTTCCACAAAAAACCTATGAGGATAATTCAGTTGTTTATGATTTGGGTAGCCCTTTAGAAACAAATATTTCTCAGAAAGTTTTACTTCAAAGAGTTGCCACTATTCCTGGTGTTGCGTTACTTGACTATATGGTTGACCATTTTGATGGTTCAGTCGGAGGTAAAGTTGTACAAGGTCCAAGATGCGGCGTTAATCAATTACCGATTTGTAACTATGGGTTAATCTCTACTGGCTTCAAAGGGGTAACAGGTTCACTTGGGATATTCACCAGAAGTAATCCAATGGCAATGCTTGGTGATGAGAGAGCGAATGCCCGTATGCTTGTTGCTCAAGTTCTTATGAATTTGTCACTGGTGGTTATTCCTGGTCGTACAAGCAAGATTAAGAATAGAATTAATGTTATGTGGCCATTTAAAAAGCCCGGCATGAAAGCTAGACTTTATTCTGCTTATCAAGAATTAACTAGCGCACTTTCAATTGCAGGTTTAGGTGTTGACGGTGGAAAAGATAGCTTATCTATGACTGTTAAATTTGAGGATGTAGAAGTAAGTTCATTTCCAAGTTTTGTAATTGAGAGCTATGCACATGTTGCTGATTTTAGAAGAAGGGTTACTCCAGATCTTAAAAATGAAGATTCAAAGCTCTTATTGATTAATCCTTCAAAATTGACAGGGTCTCTTGGTTGCACTGCTTTAAGTGAGAGCTATGGCATTGCTGGTTTAGATACTCCAGACGTAGATGTTAGAAAAGCTAAGAAAGTTTTTGATTTGATGCAATATCTTATTAGGAATGAAAAAATCTTAGCTGCTTCACCTATACAAAAAGGTGGATTACTTTCAACTTTAGCAAAGATGAAACTTTCATCAAATGCGGGTTGCTATATTGAGAATCTTACTGATTTAAATGATGTTAATTTTTACTTTAACGAAGAAGTTGGAATGATCATTCAGTGTAGTGAGAAAAATCTTAATCAAATCAAAAACCTTGTTAAATCTTATAATCTTAGCTATGAGATGATTGGTCATGTGATTAGTGATGGTAATTATTTTGAATTTACAGAAAAGGCTAATTCTCTTAGGGATGCTGGGCGTTATTCAGAACATTACTCGGATGTTAATTATTGGTTCTCTAAAACTGGAATTCTTATTAAGGAACTTCTTAGGGTAAAAGAAAAACCTGTTACTTCTTTCGGTATGGTGCAGAATTACAAACTAACTTTTAACCCCGATGAAAAAGAAAAATTCAAGAGGGGTAATTATAGAAAGTTTAAAGTTGCAGTACTTACTGCGCCGGGTACAAATGGACACCATGAGTTGGCTGCTATGTTTGTAAAACTTAACAGATGTTTTGATGTTAGAAAAGTTGAAATGCAAAGGCTTATTGATGGTGAAGTTGATTTGAAAGACTTTAATGTTTTAGCTTTTGCTGGAGGTTTTTCTTATGGAGATGTTGGTGAATCTGGGAAAGGATGGGCTGCAAGTATTTTATTCAACTCAAACTTAAAGAAAATGTTTGATGACTTTTTTAAAAGGCCTGATACTCTTTCTTTCGGTGTTTGTAATGGATTTCAAGTTGGAGCATTACTTGGTATTTTTGATGAAACATTCTACAAGAAACCAAGATTACTACATAATAAATCTGGCATCTTTGAGCATCGTCCTGTAAATTTACTTATACCAGAAGACACTCGATCTATTATGTTTAAAGACATGGGTGGTTCAATACTTCCAGCATGGTCTGCTCATGGAGAAGGAAGGCTTGAGTTCAATTATCCCTTTGGTGAATATAAACAATTTGTATCTGTTTATTATTGTGATAAAAAAGGTAAACCCTCGATTGACTATCCAACTAATCCAAATGGTTCATCTCTTGGAATTGCAGGTCTAACAACAAAAGATGGACGGCATACTTTTATGATGCCTCATATCGAACGTGTTTCAGCCAGTAATAACCATTTACCTTATAGACCAAAAGATTGGAATTTTAAAAATCCAGTCTGGCAAAAGGTAATCAAGAATATCTACATATGGCTTTTGGAAAATGTTAAATAAAAAACCAAAAGTTATTATTACAAAACCCTTGCGGATTTATTCGCAAGGTTTTTTTATTGTATTTATAAATGGGTTGACATATATTTTAAAAGGTGTACAGTTTGGGTAAATAAAAAAGAATAATTATGAAAAAACCAATTAAAATAGCTGTACTTTTTTCAGGAAGTGCAAGTTCTGCTAGGTATCTAATTGATACTGATGAAAATTATGGTAAAAATTATGAAATCGTTGTTGCAATTTCAAACAAAAAAGATGCCTCCGGGATTAATTATTTTGTTGAAAAAGAAATACCGGTTAGGTGTATAAATACTAAACAATTTTGTTTAGAGTATGGATTTAATGGAAAGATAAAAGATATGCCTGATGATTTACGTAGAAGTTATTTTTTTAAAATTTGTGATTTTTTAGAATTACACCAAATTAATTTAATAATCCTATCTGGTTTTATGCTTAAGATTATAAAACCAATTCTTGGCTATCGCCCTATTATCAACGTGCATCCCGCGGATCTTTCAATAAAGGATCCTGTAACAGGTAAACCTAAATATACTGGTGATGATGCTGTAACTATGGCAATAGAAGCAGGTGAAGGATCTACTGCATCATCTATTCATGTAGTAACAGAAAATGTTGATGAAGGTGAAATAATCTGGATCTCCAATCATCTCAATGTTGTTAAAGGTGTTTCAGTAAAGGATCATCAGGAAAAAATGAAATTTATTTGTGATGGCCCAGCGTATAAAGAAGCTTTAAGAAGAATATATACTGGAAATTTTAAATTCAAAAATTAAATATCTCAATAACAAAAAAGCCTCAGAAATGAGGCAATTTTTTTGTGTAATTTTTAAGATAGGGGATTTATTTCAATGCAACTTCTAGACGCTCTAGAGCCAGTAGGAATGCGGCGCGGCGCATGTCGGTTTTTAGATCAAGGGATTTTTGGTAAACAGTTTTTGATTGAAGCTTTTGATTATCTTCCATTTTTTTATTAACATCCATTTCGCTCCAATGTTCACCTTTAAGATTTTGTTCCCATTCATATGTTGATACGGTTACTCCTCCGGCATTTGCTAAAATATCTGGAATTACAGTTATGCCTTTACTTAATAATACATCATCGGCTTCGGGTGTTGTTGGCCCATTTGCTAATTCAAGAATACATTTAGCTTGGATACGGTTTACATTTTCATTAGTAATTTGGTTCTCTAGTGCCGCAGGGATTAATACATCAACTGGTAATTCCAGTAATGCTTCTTCACTAATTGTAACAGTTCCTGGCATACCAGATAATGCTCCATTTTCGGCTTTCCAATCCAATGCTTCTTTTATTGAAATACCATTTTCATTATAAATCGCACTTTTAGAATCAGCCAAAGCTAAAATTTTGTGACCCATTTTTTCAAATGTTGTTGCAGCAAAGCTACCAACATTTCCAAAACCTTGGATAGCTACAGTACATGACGATGGTAATTTCAAGTCCTCGCGAATTGCATCCCAAGCAAAAAATCCACCCAGTCCTGTTGCTGCGGTTCGGCCTTCGGATCCACCATTTTCTAGTGGCTTACCGGTAAATGTAGCCCGAGTTTTGTCACCAGTAATTTTTTCGTATTCGTCGCTCATCCAAGACATAATCTCAGGAGTTGTGTTTACATCTGGGGCAGGGACATCCTTTTTGGGACCAATAGCATCAGAGAGTCCTCGTACCCAACCACGAGATAATTTTTCTAATTCAGTTTTAGATAATTCTTTAGGGTCAACAGTAATTCCACCTTTTCCTCCACCCATTGGGATATTAGCAATTGCACATTTTAAAGCCATCCAAAAAGCCAAAGCTTTAACTTCATCAATATTTGTATCAATATGGTATCTAATTCCACCTTTGTATGGGCCACGAAGGGAATTGTATTGTACACGGTATCCATGGAAAATCTTTTCTTGCCCATCATCCATAGTAACTGGAATAGCTATATGGATCTCTCTTTCTGGTTGACCTAGACGATCCATTAATCTTTTGCTAATAGGGGCTACGGTATTTGCACGAGCTAATTGACTAAGTGCATTTTGGTATGGATTTTGCATTGCCTTTATCTTTAACTAATTAATATAACCATAATTATAGCAGAAAAATATTTAACCTGCGATAAAGTGTAAAATAGCTATATAATATAAAGCCTAATAGTGCTATTGACAAATGCCTATAAAGTATGCTATAATAGACTTATGAAAAATAATATAGTAATTACAGCTTTTTTGGCAATTACAGCTTTGGTTTTACCAGGGGTTTCTTTCGCGCAATATAATGGAAATACAGCTTATTATCCACAAGGTGGGTTTTATGAAGCACCTCCTGTAAAAACAGAAGGAGTAGTTATTACTACTAATCAAAATTCAGGTAGTACTAATACTCAAACTTATACTGTTACTAATCCTGCAGATAGTTTACCAACATTTAGTGGCGTAGGAAGTACTTTAGGAATTAATATTAAATCTAAAGCACAAAAGGATCAAGAAAAAGCAGCAGCAGAAGCTGCTAAAGCTAGAGCAGCAGAAGATGCACGAGTTGCTAAAAATTCTGATGGAACTTTTGCTTATGGTTATACTAACGGAACTGGAACAGAATATGTTAGCGGTACTACATATACTGACGCAAGATATGCTACTAAAAATGGATCAAAAAATGTTGCAGCAGCTGGAAGTTTGTTTTCAGGAAAAGGATTTTTACCTCAAACCGCAGGTGGATGGGTATTAGTAATCTTCCTTATGACTATTTTATTTGCTATTGTTAAAGCTTTTAGTGATAGATTAAATTCAAGAAAGACTCATACACATGCTCATGCTTACTAATATTAATTAAACAAAATCACCCGCATTTATGCGGGTGATTTTGTTTTTATCGCGGATTAAATATATTTCTGGTATAATAAAAATATGTCCATACCGCTCAAACATTGGTATCGTCTTGGTAAAAAAACCTTTTGGCTTTTTTTATTGCGTAGCGGTAGATATTTTATATTACTTTTTGGTCTTTCTATTTGGTTTACTTATAATGCTATTTGGGGCAAGATGTCCGCATCTTTTAAACAATTTTTTATTACACATTCAAACTGGTATTTAACTAGTGGTTTTGTTTTAAAAATGATTTGGCTTGTTCTTTTAGGTTTTTTTATTATTGTAGTTTTGCGAGGTTGGGTGCTGTACAGGCAATATAAATTTATGTTAGACGAGCATGCTTTTTATGTTCGTCGGGGAATATTTTTTATAAAAGAAATTGTTATACCTTATCACCATATTCAAAATGTAGAAATTAAACAACCGTATTTATATCGGTTTATTGGTCTTGCGGAATTGGACATTACAACACTAGGTAACGGGGGACTAATGAATGACACTAATAAAAAAGAAAAAAACCTTTTACCAATTATTGACCATCGTATAGCCAAAGCATTAGCACACGAACTAGTTCATCGAGGGTCTTCTAAGAGTGAAGCTTTTGTTGTTGATGATGAAGAGGAACTTAATCAATTAACTGAAATAAAATAAAACCATGATACTGTCATCTATTTTTTCATCATTTGGGGTTTTTGGTCTAGGTTTTATTATTATACTTGAAACTGGTTTTTTACCTGCATTTTTTTTACCCGGAGATAGTTTACTTTTTTCTGCTGGATATTTTATTAATCGTGGTGAATTACCAATCCATCATGCAATTTTAGTTTTGGGTTTTTGCGCTTTTTTGGGTAATATTTTAGGATATTTTTTAGGTCAATTAGCTGAACATAAAATTGAAAGCTATGTTAAAAAACACGAAGAAAAACTAAAACCTTCTTTTGAAAAAACAAAAAAATTCTTTGCTAAATATGGTTTATTAACTTTAATTATTGCTAGATTTATTCCAGGGGTTAGAAGCGTAGCACCATTTTTAGCTGGGGTAACAAATCTTAAAAAAACCCCATTTTTAGCAGTATCTTTTATCTCTGGTTTTATCTGGGTTACGGTTGGATTGGCACTAGGAAATTTCTTCGGGAGTAAATTACCCAATATGGATCGCGTCATTAGTTCTATAGTAATTTTAGCTGTTGGTATTGCAATATTCCCAATGATTTCACCAATATTTAAAAAAATATTAAATAAAAAATAAATTAATATTTAGAAGTCTCTGGGTTTCTTTTGGAGATTCCTTTTAGCATTTTTTTAACACTACGCGCCCCACGAGTAAACAATGTCATTGATCGACCTTTTTTGCTTTTTAGAGAACTTATTATTTGGTCCTTTGCATCGTTGATTGCTAAATATAAATCACTTTTAGATGATTCGGCATAAAAATTTTTATCATTAGATTTTAAATTAAATTCTGCTCGGAATACATCACCTTTGTTATGGTGGTTAGTAGTGCGTCCAACTTCTATTTGGATAATTGCGTTATTATCATTTAAGAATTTATTAATAGTCTCTACTCGATCATTGATATGTTCAGTAATAGAGTTTGTTAGTTCCATATTTGTAGCTTTTATATTTTTTATCATAAATTTATTTTACTTAATTTGATAATAAAGACCTTGTACTTGTATTATAGCATATATTAAAAAGTGGATAATGTATTTTCTTCTTAGGTTTTCGTTGTATAATATAAGTATTATTATTTATCTTTATTTTTTATGCAAAAAACTATTTATGGTTTACTAAGAATATTTATGGGGTTTATATTTTTATGGGCATTTTTCGACAAAACTTTTGGTCTTGGTTTTGCCACCAAGTTTGAAAATGCTTGGATTCGTGGTGGGTCACCAACAACTGGGTTTTTAAAATTTGGGGTTCATGGTCCAATGACTAATTTTTTCCATAGTTTAGCCGGACTGCCAGCTATTGATTGGTTATTTATGCTTGGCTTGTTGTTTGTTAGTTTAACTTTAATTTTAAATCGCTTTGTAAAATGGGGAGTATTAGCTGGGTGTATAATGCTGGCTTTTATGTATTTGGCTTTAATGTTCCCAGAGAATAATCCTGTTATTGATGACCATATTATTTATATTTTAGTGTTGATTTTAATTGGTTTAAATGTAGATAACCAAAAACAGACTAGTCCGAGATATTAAATGAAAAAAACAAATTCTAATGGTGTTGTTCATCTTATACCAAACGATTTAAAAAAAGCCATAGATTCTTCCACTGTAACAAAAAAGATTTGGGAAGATATTACTCCGCTTGCTAGGAATGAATGGATTTGTTGGGTTATTTCAGGTAAAAAATCCGAAACAAGATCTATTCGTATTAATAAAACTATTTCAAAACTTAAAAGTGGTATGCGCCGGCCATGTTGCTGGGCTGGGTGTATACATCGGTAAAAGAGATTTTGAATTTATTGAATATATTCAATTGTCCATTCAATTCCGTATTTATCTCGAAACATTCCAAAATAAGTTCCCCAAGGGCTATTACTAATTGGCATTTCTATTTCTCCACCCATGGAAAGTCCTTTAAATAATCTTTCCGCTTCTTCTTTGTTTTCAGTATTTATTGAAATTTTACTTCTATTTTCTTTTTCATTTACTTGACCCAGAATTTTTGGAACATCGTTACCAATTAAAAAACTTTTACCAATAGGTAAAATAATTTGCATTATTTTATTTGCTTCATCTTCTAGGATAGGGAAATCAGGATTTGATATGTCTTTAAATCGTATAATTTTTGTGTATTCTCCACCAAAAACTGATTTGTAAAAATTAAATGCTTCTTCGGCATTACCATTAAAATTTATCCAAGGATTTATTGTTGTCATTTTGGGATTATATCATAAAAATATTAATTTAGGTTTCCTTGTGGAAACTACATACTTTTCCATTGTATTTATTAGTGTGTTACAATAAAAAAATGTTTTTAAACAAAAAATCTAATCCCGTTTCATCTTTTACCTTTGTTTCATATAGTATTAACCCTATTCGTTCTGTAATTAGTTTTAATTATCGTGTTGAATTTAAAGATGGAAAAGTAAAAAATTTTAAAGATAAACTAATACTTCCAAAAGTAAAACCAGAATCATGGAATAATATACCCAAAGAAATATTAGAACCAACTCTCCAGTCACTTTTAATTATGATTGGTATTAATTATTGGTGTGTTTTTCCAACAAATAATATTTATATTCAAGGATTTAAATTAACACAAAATCAAGCAAATTTTTGGGATTCTCTTTATTTAAATGGACTTGGTGAATTTTTTTACGATATGAAAATAGATTTCCATGATCTTATTAAATTTCCATATGATGATTCTTTTACTGCGCCTGAACCCGCAAGGTTCCAATACCCAAAAAGAATGCTTCTTTTAAATGGGGCAGGTAAGGATTCTATACTATCAGCTGAAATTTTAAAATCACAAAATATTCCTTTTGATTTTTTTGCTTTTGCTCCAACCCCGGCACATAAACGCATTAGTAAACTTGTTGGTGAAAAAAATATTAATGTAACACGTCGACGGGATTCAGCGTTAGAAAGGCATATGGCATTTAATGGGATCTCTAATGCGTATCCATCGGTATCTACTTTTACTTTTATTGCAGTTTTGCTTGCAGAACTTCTTGGGTATGATTCAATAATTTTTTCTAATGAAAGAAGTGCTGATTTTGGAAATTTTAAATATTTAGGGTTAGAAGTTAATCATCAATGGTGTAAATCATCCGAGGCGGAAAATATGGTTAATGAATATATAAAAAAATACATAACGCCAGATATTTCAACAAAATCACTTTTACGAGAATATAGCGAACTTGAGATAGTTAAGCGTTTTGTAAAATATCCTAAATATCTTAATTATGTTACAAGCTGTAATACTTATTTTTGGTTACCACGCCCAATACAATTTTTCTCATATAGGGGGTATTGGTGTAAAAGGTGCCCTAAGTGTGTATTTTTATTTGCATGTTTTGCAGCTTTTTTACCTAAAAAAGAAGTAGTTAATATGTTTGGTGATGATTTATATAACAAGAAACATCTTTTATTTTTAATAAAACGCATACTGGGTGTTGAGGGTTTTAAACCACTTGATTGTGTTGGTGAACCCGAAGAAATGATTCTTGCAATGCATTATGCTTTTATTGGTGGGGAATACGCTAACGAGCCAGCTATGAAGATTTTTGAAGAGTATTTTCCAGCAGACTATAATTTTGAAGAACTTAAAAATAAGGTTTTTGAAAAATAAAAAGTTTTTACCATAATTTTCTATAAAAGAATGGATTTGCTATAATTATGTTATGCAAAATTTACCATCAGCTAAAATTTATGAACTTGAAATTTCCTATATGCCATGGAAAAAACTAAGAGATACCATTATTGATTATGTTATTGTCCATGCGCCACAAAAAGCAGAAGTACTTGATTTGTTGTGTGGTCCAGGTTATATATTGGGTAATATACAAAAACAAAGGTCAGATTTAATTTGTCTTGGTCTTGATCTTGAATCTGAATATATTGAATATGCAAAAAATAATTATCCAAATGTGTCATTTGAGGTAGCCGATGTAATCAAATGGGAATCTAATTATAAATATGATGTAATTTTATGCACCGCTGGAGTGCACCATCTACCTTATGAATACCAAGAAGAATTTATAGAAAAAATAGCCCAATTATCTTCAGATGATGGTTTCGTAATAATTGGTGATTTATATATTGATGATTTTTCTAATGAACAAGAACGTAAAGTATCTGCTTCAAAATTAGGATATGAATATTTAAAAATAACTATTGAAAATGGTGCGCCTAATGAAATTGTTAAAACAGCCATAGATGTAATGGATAACGATGTAATGGGAGTTGAATATAAAACATCTCTAAAACGCATTAAACCTATTTTAGAAAAATATTTCTCAAATATTGAAATACATAAAACATGGCCAAATAATGATTCAGAATATGGGGATTATTATTTTATATTAAAAAAATAAATTCTGGTTTGAATTTTTATTAAGGTTATTTTTACAAGAATTAAATTATATATTCACTATTTTCATCTATAATCAAAGCTTGGTCGTTTCTTAAACTTGTTATTTTGTAACCTTTATGCTCCCATTCTTTAACCGTTTCTTTAAGTTCTTCAGTGTTTTCTTTTTTATCAAAATGAGGAAGAATAAGACTTTGTGTAAAGGCGAGTCCTTCATAATTTTTTAAATCAACAATGCTAGAGTCATCAAATCTTCTAGCTATATCAACATTCAATCCAGCTAATATAGATCCAGCACTAGAACCAATATAAATAACCCCCGTACTAACCATTTCTTTAATTAAACTAAACAATCCACTTTTCTTTGCATGATATAAAAGATAATAAGTATTGCCACCTGTTACAAATATTGCCTCAGTATTTTTGAGCCCTTCTTTAATCTCTTCTTTGTTTTTATTTTCTATTTCTAGTATTTTAATATTAAAACCAAGTTTCTTAAAAACATTTAATTCTTTATCAAACCAAGGACGATTATCAACAGCGTATGTATTCGCTACAGTTGGGATAACAGTAATTTGAATTTCTTTAAAAGGCTTACCAAAGATATCTTTAGTTTTTTCTATGATATTACAAGCAATTGAAGCAAGGATAACTTTCATATATGTATCATACACTAAAATTATTTAGGTTTAAACTCCTAGATACGGGAATAAAAAATAAGCTTACAATCCGCCAGTTGGCGGAAAGGTTATTTTTTTAGGCTCCGAAGGTGGGAGGAAGTTCGAATTAGTATTTTGGAGAAATAAAAAAACTGCAATTATTTCTAATTACAGTTCTAAATTTTTCTATTCTGATCACTTAAAATACTTTAGGCTCTTTCCGTTTGCATAAGAGCTATTTTCTTGTTGATATATTTTTTTGGATTAGCAGAAAAAGTGAGGATCTCTTTTTTTATAGGATACTCGTCATCCAAGTAACGATCTTTTAATGGGCCTAATGTTCCATAACTAGTCCTACCAAATTTAATCTCTTTATTAACTAGAACTAATTCTAGTGTTGGAACGCTTTCATTACCATACCAGCTTTGAAGATTAAATTTTTTAAGGCCATCATCACAGTCTCTAGGAGTGCATCCTTCGAAGTAATGAAGTAGAAGGTTTTTAACCTGCTTGTTTAATAAAACAGTTGTTAAAATTTCATTCAGTAAGATCACTTTAGGATCTAATTTTTTGTCGGAAAATTCTTCATGTGAAATCATATATACTTAATTGGTTATCACAAATCCCAAAAAAGGAACTCTGAAAACCAATCAAATACAATTTGAAAGAACTGGATTAAATAATATAATACATTATTTTTGATAAATGTCAAAGGTTAGAAATGTGAAATAGGGCAGGGATCTCGACTACTGTCGCGGGTGACTTTCCGGCAGGGATCTTTCCTTACAGGAACTGTACACCTTTAGTATCGGGCTCGCTGACGCTTCACGCGATATACTCAAGGTCTTCGCTCTCTACACGCAAGTTATACTTGCTCTCCTCCGCAAAATAGAAAATACCCATATATAAAAATATGGGTATTTTCTATTTTGCTCCCCCTATTGGATACGTTTAGAACTCTCAACTGGACCAAAATCAAGAGTGAATATGGGTTTATGTTTGAACATTTGAATCTTATACCAAGGTAATTAAGGCTTCTTCACAGCAACCACAACCTTTTCAAGTAGTATATGCTTTACATACTCCCAATCAAAACCATTACTTTCAAGCAATTTCTGATTTTCATCATCCGTAAAGACAAGATCTGGTTCTTCGTCTCGCAAATAGTGTTTTATCCAATCCAGATACAAATCAGGCCTCTGATAGGTATCAATAAAGGGGCTGAGCGTATGGATTGTTTGAGATAATGCACTATCTCTTTCCTTTCCTTGATTCAGCATCTTTTCAAGATACACAAATACCCCTCCTGTCTTGAGCACACGAGCCACTTCTTTGAAAATCACTTCTCGCTTTTCGGGTGGGAAGTTATGGATAACCCAAGCAGTATAAATAGCGTCGATGGATTGGTCTGGAATCGCCTTTATAATCTCCTCAATGTCTCCAACACGCTTCTCATAGTCATATGATGCAAGATATTGATCAGCTCTACTCAACAAGGCTTCATCGAATTCATTCAAGATAAAATGTGCTTTTGGGAATTCTTTTGCTACAAGTTTCGTTGTAAAACCATACCCTGCACCAATATCAAGAAACTTGAGTGTAGCCCCCACATTCACATCAAAATTCTTGAAATGCTTTGTAAGCTCTACGGGTATTGTATTTTGAAGTTCATCGTGAAATGGAAATACCTTGCCAAAAAGGTCATATTCTTCAACCAGTGTATCTGAAAAATTGTTATCTGCCATATTGTTTATAAATTAGCTAATAATTATTTGCCTGTATTCCAAAGCTCTTCAAAGAATCTCATATACGCATCGGCGATGTTTTGATTCTTGATTTGAATAATTGTTGGTTCAGTCTCAAAAATCTGCGTAATAACCGTATCACCAAAAACATTGTAGTTTGCTGGATTTTGAATGTTTCGAGGCATCTGTTTAAATTGATTCAACTCAGGAAACTCTTTTGCTAACCTGCGATCATTGTCACCCTGATCATATGTTACCATTTTCCAAGTAATTCGTTTCTTTATACGTAGATCTTCATATGCTTTATAAAAATCTCCCATTGGGGCGTACCACGCATCTCCAACTGCTCCTGCAACATAAATCGTAGATCCTTCAGGTAATCTTCGCATAAGCCCCATATGGTACGCCTGAAATTGTTCTAACCCTTTGAATATTTCAATTGATTCATCTCTCTTTGCGATATCCAAGATGAATGATTGTATTTCTGGATCGGTCTGTGCAGTAAAAAATGTGCTTGTTTTTTGGTCTTGTGCGAGTAATCCTTTTTTGAGAAAAAGTATTCTATCGGCAACAGACATCGCAAATGACATATGATGTGTCACGATGACCATAGTATAGCCATCCTTTGCAAGTGCACGAATAAGATCAAGAACGCTTTTTGTAAGCTCTGGATCAAGTGCAGAAGTAACCTCATCAAGAAGCAAAACATCAGGTTTATTCATTACAGCACGAAGTAGTGCAACCCGTTGACGTTGACCACCTGACAATTGGTTTGGATACGAATTTACATATTCTCCAAGCTCAAATCTTTTTAGTAGATTTATGGCTTCAGTATTGATACCATTCTTTTTATCAGGGCTGTGTAGAACTGGTGCAAGTGTCATATTTTCAAGCACTGTTAGGTGTGGCCATAAAGTATATTCTTGCGATACATAACTCAATGTTTTTCCTGAATCAATTGTTACTGTTCCCGCATCTTTTTTTTCAAGACTGGCTAACGTACGAAGTAGTGTACTTTTACCAGATCCACTTTGCCCTAGAATACACACAATCTCTCCTGTAGTAACAGAAAAAGAAACATCTTTGATGCCACGCTCTTCAGAGCTGTTCTCGTATATTCTTGTTATGTTTTTTACGTTAATCATATTGGGCAATATATTTTTTCTCTAACCATTTTATCAAAAGATGTAGTGGTCCTAAAATGATCAAGAAGAAGAAAATCAACAGCGAGTATATTTCTACAGGTTTGTAAATCATTGCGTTAATACTTTGTGCTGTCTTAAATAATTCAGGCACAGAAATAAGACTTGCAAAAAGTGTATACTCGAGCATCGACGCTTGAATCAATAGTAATTGCGGTATTGTTCTACGGAAAAGTAAGGGTAATTCTATATGACGAATTATTTGATTAGGAGTAAGATTCAGCGTTATACCAGCTTCTCGATATGATTTAGGTAATAGTTCAAGTTCACTACTCACAATTGAAGCAACGGCGATAGTATTCAATAATCCAAGAGCGAATATCGTTGTCCAGAACGGATCAATAACAATACCCAGAAGTCCTTGGAGCGGATAATGTAACCAGAAAAAGAAAACAAGCACAGGAATAACTTTAGTTATAAAACGTGCACCTTTAATAAAAGTAAATATTTCCTTGCTATATCTACCACCAATAACGCCCAAAAGGATCCCAAATGGAATCCCTATAAGCATTATGCAACCAAGGAGTTTGATAGTTGTTAA
Source organism: uncultured bacterium (assembly GCA_937895515.1). Taxonomy (GTDB): domain Bacteria; phylum Patescibacteriota; class Minisyncoccia; order Phycocordibacterales; family UBA9973; genus 2-01-FULL-33-17. Next base: position 29,886 of record CALAYS010000013.1, on the reverse strand, counting down.
AAATCCTTGTAGCAACAAGTAATGATATTGAATCAAGACCTGCAACATAAATTATTTGTTTAGGCTGTAGTCGGCAGAGACGTTGTATTTAGCGAGAATGCGAGTAATCGTGCCATCATTGATGAGTTCACTAAGAGCTACGTTCCACATTGAAATCATAGAGTTTTCATCACGAGAAAATGCGAAACTATTTCCAAACGTACGAACTGGAGTGTTTCCAACTCGTTGAATCTTGTTTGGATTTGTTTTTAGAAAATCATTTGCAGCAGATGGCTCATTAAATGATATATCTCCTTTTCCATTTATAATATTTAGAAATACTTCTGCATACGATGATGATTGAGCTAAAGTATTTAACTTTGCAAGAGGAAAGTCTTCTTGGGCAATAAATACAGCTAGTTCACCGTCAACAGCACTGATTGTATAGTCAGCAGAATTTAACTTTGCAAGAGTAGAACTAAAACGTGTATCGCCAGTCTTAACGTAAGGGTAAATTACACTATTGAACGGTGCTATTGAAAAACCAGCTTCTCGAGCACGTGCAGAGTTTGGCCACATTTGTGTACCAAGGATGTCATATCTCTTTGTTTTGAGACCTTCGATCGCAGAACCCCAACCAACTTCTTCAACCCAATTTGTTTTTAGGTTAAGTTTTTTTGCTGTAGCTTCGACGATGTCATATGACACACCTGATAGCTTGCCTGTCGTTGCATCTTTGAAAAGCAATGGAGGATACACGATATATCCAATACGGATTTCTCCACTATCTACGACCTTACTAGCAAGTGATGTACTACTATTTTGTTTATGTGCACTGATGCCAACGATCAATGCAATAACAGCGACGAGCCCAATGATTGGTGTTAAATAATTTTTCATAATTTATTTCTGTTAACTAATAATAATTTGAGAAGACGGTTTTACCCCCCCCGTTAAGAAACGGGGACCGTTTGCTTAACTGATAAATAGTTTATCATTTTTTACTTTACTTAACAATCACAATTGAAAATATATGTAAAATAGAGTAAAGTATAGATATGAAGAAATACTCGTCAGGTTATTTTGAAAAAAAGTATAAAATACTGCTCGATAAGCTATTGCAAAAAGAGGGTTTTTTAGATGCGATAAAAAGTTCGAGAAAAGAATTGAAGATGCCCGAAAATGGTTTTTCTAATGAAGCAGAGTTGTCGTATTTTCTTATACAGAATATGGCTAAGAAAGAGCGACAAACACTAACTTGGAGTGCATTCTTAGATAAATATGAATATGAAAACAAGGTGCGGGTAACAGAGGAAACGATGAAAGTTCCTTTTGATAAATTTGTAAAAGAACACAAGGATGGTACAGCGATGGTACCGATGATGTTTCAATTGGGCGAAATTATCATTTCTCATCACAGTTTGTTCACAACTCATTTTTTACTAAAAGAGTCAAAGAAATTATCTAAGCTATATGAGTCAGTACTACAGCTAATGAAAAAGTTTTGGGGTGTTGATTTGCTGGATGACAGCGTAACATTTCATTATATTGAAAAGTATCTTTTTCTAGGTCAGGCAGGAGTGAATCAGTACATAAAAAATAAGGTCGCTTGTCATAATTGTAAATACCTCGGTATAGAGCATTTCTCACCAGATCGGCACAATATGACTGGGCAAGACGAAGGACCGTATAGTAAAAACTATTTGTTTAACGAAAGGACAGTTGATATGCTTTCTCGTTATTTTAACTGCGTATTTATGATCATAAAACCATATGCAACAAAAGAAATGGCAATTCAATATATTGAAGATAACTGGGATGATTTAAAAGAGCATATCATTATGAAAAACACTTTTTATAAACAGTATGATGTAAATCCATCACTCATAAAAGAAAGTGATGATGAGAAAAATAGACTGGTATACGAACTCAATAAACTCTCTAAAAAAGAACTCTTGAAAATTTATAATGGGCAAAAAGATTTTAATCATTCAGGAGTATATAAAGAGGCAATTGTCTCGGCGATCTTACAAGAAGAGTACGGCATAGAAATGACATCAGATGCTGTCAAAAAATGTGCAAGTCGATATTCTCAATCAATCAAAATACAAAAAGTACCAAAAGATATTGAAGACCTCAGAAAAATTAGGGACATTTAGATACCGAGTTTTCTAATGTAAGTATCGATTGCTTTACACAAATATTAACCTGTAGATAACCCTACGGGTTTTTATATGTCCAAGAAAGTAAAAGGCAAAATCAAAGAACTTGAAGTAGTTGAAGAAAAAGACTACTCAAATCCCGACAACAACTTGCTCGGAGTTTTTGCAATTCTTCTTGATGTCGCACGGCGGACCAATCCAGAAAAGTACCTCGTCGGGTATGAGAAAAAGCTATGATCGACACTATCATCATTTCAATACCAAAAGACAAGGTCACGAACGTCGTGTACCCCAACCAGAGTGCCCTAGGATGGCACAAGCAAGCCACGGGAGCGACGTATAGCAAGTTTGTACGCAATCCAAGCAAACAAGACCTTGAGAGCGGTTTGTACTTCCCGAGACTCACAGGAATCAACCGCAAAGTAGACGGCAAGATTGATGCCAGTATCAAAGTGGAGTTTTCAGTACCAAAGCTACTATTCAAAAACAATCTCGATGAATTGGAAGAAAAAGATTTTGATGAAGTGGTCCGTACCCTCAAGGATCGGATGATGCGGATGGGCGTCGCAGTACCAGAAAAGTACCTACGATTTGCACCAGTATCAGCGGTCCATTTCTCAAAAAATATACAGCTTACGGATGGCTTCACCTCACAGTACGTCTTGTCGGAACTTTCAAAAATAGACATACGCAAAAGCTTTGATTTCTCAAAGACCAGATTTATGAATGACGGGCAAAGTATCTATGCCTACACTATCTCACACTCATTCGTCATCTACGACAAGATCGCAGACCTCAAGAAAGACGAGAAGCGAGCGATAGACAAAGACCAGACACAGTACCAACGCAGTTTATTTGATGAAATTGAAAAGAAGGATTTGTACGAAGTAATACGTTTTGAAGTCAGGCTCTCTAAAAAGCAAAAGATGAATAGCTTGTTCAAGAAACTCGGTATCAAAGAGCATCCGACATTTCACGATGTGTTCAAGAAATCACTCAGTCAGAAAATAGTACAGCATTACTGGAATACACTCATCGGAAGTAACTCAATGCTTTTATTTAGCCTTACCTCTGGTCCAAAAGATGTACTACGCCAGATACTCACTGCTAGTCCAAAACTCAAACCCAAGCAAGCACTGTACTTTACCAGCTTAGTGACTATGACAAAAGACGGTAATGGTTTACGAGAGCTACGGTCTATCGTCGGCAAATACGCAGATCAACGCTCGTGGTACAGAATGAAAGATGACATAAAAGCAGTCACAGAACTACTGCGAAAAGTACGCCCACGGGATTGGTACGATCAGATAGAGAAAGGATTGAAAGAGTATAAGAGTTTTAAGAATAACTCACCGTGATAATTATTCAAATTTATATTATTCACTAATCAAAAATAACACTATGGCATTATTAAAAAATTATTTCCCTGAGAATTGGGATTCACCGATACTCTACACAATCACAGCGGAAATGGTTCAAGATCTAGTTGAACCCAATCTTGGTCGCAGACTTACGGATGTAGAAATTGAGCGTATGCATTATGCAATGATTGACAATACAGAAAACTTTCACGAATTAGTTACGTTTATTATCACCTCAGCAGAGCAAGCAATGGACACCAAGAAAAACAATTGGGATCATATCGACAAAAGATTTCACAATCGCAAAACATTAGAAACAATTAACGGCTATGAGATAGGATTAGATAGTCAAACACAATAATTATATGGAAAACAAAAAATCAGCAGTAGAAACATTACAAGAAGATATGGCAAAAATAATTGCATCACATCATCGGCAAGAAATATCAGATCGCATCAAGCGAGGTATTCAAGCCAAAAAACTTCGCAATCCAAACCCAAAGAATTTCAATCAATTCATACTCAAACGAGAACTCGAAAATGATATTCTACTCTACCCATTTACAAGCAATGGAATGGAAGAAATCGCAGGTAAATCACTTGATACAAAATACCTCTACAGAATATACATTGCACTGACGTGCTTTGAAGACATTCAAGAGAAGATACGGGAAATAAATCAAAAAGTTGTTGAGTATGCACTCGATGATACTGAGCCGATGTGGCAAGAAATTGATGATAACTACTTCAGGCACTATGGTCGAAAGAAAAACACTAGACTTGTAAATCAGAGTAAAGTATAATAACACTATGGAAAATCACGAATTCTACACAGCAGAAGAATTAGCAAAAAAGCTAAGGGTCAACATTATGACCATCTATCGCTACATCAAAGCGAAGCGTTTGAAAGCTAACAAGATTGGTAAGGACTTCAGAATACCAAAAGATGAGTTTGAGAAATTTATTAAACTAACGAGTAATAAATAACATTATGAAAAAACCAACAACACAAAAACAAATAGTGCTCTTTGAAGAAAAAGAAGTCAGGCGTACGTGGCACGATGATCAGTGGTATTTCGCTATAAATGACGTTGTCGAGGTTCTGACTCAGACGCCAAATGTATCCGACTACATCAAGAAAATGAGACTACGTGATCCCGAACTTGGCAAAGGGTGGGGACAAATTGTCACCCCCCTTTCACTCGAGACAAAAGGAGGTATGCAAAAGATAAATTGCTCTAATTTACAAGGTATTTTCCGAATAATTCAATCTATTCCATCACCTAAAGCAGAACCATTCAAACAGTGGCTGGCTCGTGTCGGGCAAGAACGCATCGAAGAAATCCAAGACCCAGAGCGTGCGATCGTACGTGCTAAAAAGATTTATGAGGGTAAAGGCTACAACGATGACTGGATAGCAAAGCGTATGCGAGGTATCAATGTCAGAAATACACTTACCGACGAATGGCAAGGCAGAGGTGCAAAAGAAGGATTGGACTTCGCAATACTCACGAATGAAATATACAAAGGGGCATTTGAAATGGATGCGAAACAGATCAAGGAATTCAAGTCACTGAGCAATCCAGATAACCCACGAGACCATATGTCTGAACTTGAGCTTATCCTCACAATGCTTGGCGAAGCGACGACAACAAAAATAACTACAAACAGAAATTCAAAAGGATTTCCCGAACTTTCTCGAGATGCAAAAGAAGGCGGTCAGGTCGCAGGAAATGCCAGAAAAGAAATTGAGCAAAAGACAGGCGAAAAAGTAGTTGGTAAACAAAACTTTTTACAAAATACACAAAAGAAACGTATCAGTAAAAAGAAAGCAAAATAATTATGAAAGCCATATTTCTAGCACGAGTATCAGACAAGAAACAAGACTCAAACGAGGCTCAGATGACTCGTGTTTTGGAATATGCAAAAAATAGGCATCTTGAAACGTGGAAAACATATGAATTGGAAGAATCATCTACTCAAGGTAATCGAGATAAGTTTCAAGAAATAATTCAGATTATTCAGAAAAGTACTGAAACAATTGCACTCGTCGTTGATACTGTCGATCGGCTACAGCGATCATTCAAGGAATCGGTACAGCTCGATGAGCTTCGCAAGAAAGGAAAAGTTGAAATACATTTCTACCGAGAAAATCTGATAATCAATCAAGATTCAAACAGTGCCGATATTCTTCGCTGGGATATGGCAGTTATGTTTGCGAAAAGTTATGTGCTTCAACTAAGTGATAATGTAAAACGTAAGCAAGAACAGATGCGACGAAATGGCGAACTCACAGGCAAACCACCATTCGGATATGAGAGTGTCTACAACGAAGATGGCCAGAGAACCAACGTAATACCATCACCACAGACAGCACACTATGTTAGAAAAATGTTTGAACTCTATGCAACAGGAAACTATTCAACATTAACAGTCCGAGAATATCTCACTAAAGAAGGATTACTTTCAAGTACTGGCAAGCCAATGGCGCTGTCTATGGTTGATCATATTTTGAACAACACATTTTATTGGGGCGAAATGGTAGCAAAAGGTAAAAAGTATCCGCACAAATATGAACCACTTATTGCAAGAGGGTTATTTGAACAATGCCAAACAGTCAGAAAATCTTGGAACAAGAAACCTTTTGCCTATGCTTCAAAGCCATATATCTTGCGAGGGCTTGTACGATGTGGTAAATGCGGATGTTCACTCAGTCCAGAAACCGCAAAAGGTAAATACACATATTACAGCTGTACAAACGCAAAGAAAGATATTTGTAGTACAAAGATATATATCAAAGAAGAAGAACTTTTGAAGCCACTGTACGAGGTTTTTGAGACCTTTGAGAGCATCCCACAGGAAAAGATAGACTGGCTTGTAGATGAACTCAAGAAATCAGTCGAGGCAAAGAATATGTACCACAGAAATGTCATTGATTCGTTGCAAAAAGAATACAACGATATGCAAGACAGAATAGAAAGTATCCTTGATCTTCTTGTTGACCGTAGTATTACTAAGGATGACTATGACAAAAGATTGCAACATTACAAAGATAAACAGTACGACCTCGGAATACAACTTGAAGAACACACAAAGGCAGATGAAAGCTATTATGTGACTGTAGCTACAATGTTTAAGCTCGCAAAGTACTCACGAGAATTATTTGATAGTTCTGAAGTACCAGAAAAAAGAGCAATCCTCAATTACATACTTCAGAACTACACCGTAAACGAAAAAACGCCTTGTGTTACAATGCGTTCTCCGTTTATTGAGATGCTTTCTTTAGCTACTCAACCTATTGGGCTCCTCCGGCAGGGATCGAACCTGCGACCAATCGCTTAACAGGCGACTGCTCTACCGCTGAGCTACAGAGGAATATTTTTCAGTTTCTCTTTTCCAGAGCCTGATTTCCAATATTTTTCTCTCTGTCTGGCATATTTTCTATCATTGCCACACTTTTCAAAAAATATCAGAACCCAAGGTCGGAAATTTTGTGTTGAAAATACTTGACCATTATTATGTTCTTCCAGTCTTCGTTCAATATTAGAAGACATTCCAACATATATTCTATTATCCTTATCACTTTTAATAGCGTATATGAAATAATCAAACATATCAATTATTCTAACACAGACGACTGCTCCCTGCCTGCCGATTGAAAATTAAGGCAGGTACCGCTGAGCTATCTACCTAGTCGGCAGACAGGCAGAGGAATATTTTATTCATCTTTAAAAGAGGAATATGTTATTTATGCTCCCAGGGCAGGATTCGAACCTTTTCCAAAGGATTAAAACAACTTTTACATAGTAGCAAAAAAGCAATAAAAATGCAAAAATACATTTATGTACATAAAAGTAAAAGTCACAGCTGGAGCCAAAAAGGAGACTATTGAAAAGCTAAGTGATGATCACTATAAAATATCGGTTAAACAACGCGCGGAAAGAAATATGGCCAATGATAGGGTTATTGAAATTTTAGCTAGTATTTTTAGTGTAAACATAAAACAGGTTCGTATTATTAATGGGCATCATAGCCCATCTAAAATGCTTTCAATAGATATATAAGTTTTATTAGCTAATATTGTCTATCTATGGTACAGTATACCTACAATATTTAGTTTGAAATCAAGTCGATTTTCGTATATCTTTATTTTGTATTTATTAATTAAATAACCAATCTATGAAAGGCATAATCAAAAAGCTTACAGATAAAGGTTTCGGGTTCATCACAGGTGAAGGTCTAGAGAAAGATTTATTCTTTCACTCAAATTCTCTTGTTGGTGTAACTTATGACGAACTTCGCGAAGGTGATGAAGTCACTTTTGAAACTGAAAACTCTCCAAAAGGTTTGAACGCAATTAACGTTGCGCGTGCATAGTCTACTATGTAAATAAAAATACCCCTTATTAAGGGGTATTTTTATTTGCTAAAATAATTTATTCATGATATAATAATACTATTATTAATAGTACATATTTGCATGAAAAATATTAAAAATAAATTAGCTTATATATTAGTTGCTGTCCTTTTTGTTACAATTGGCTTTTGGTCTTATTCACAAGCCAGTAGTAATCCTATAACTATTTGCGTTGCAGCAAATGGAACAGTCCATGTTGTTGGAGTTAATGGTTTTACATCAAATGATTGTACAACTAATGACTCACTTTTGACTTGGAACATTCAAGGCCCCCAAGGTGATACTGGTCCTCAAGGTCTCCAAGGTAATACTGGCCCCCAAGGCCCTCAAGGTGAAAAAGGTGATCAAGGTGCTACTGGTGCTACAGGCCCCCAAGGCCCTCAAGGTATCCAGGGTAATGCAGGAAATAATGGTTTAGATGGAGCTCCTGGTATACAAGGTAATACTGGTGCTACCGGACCCCAAGGCCCCAAAGGTGATACTGGTCCTCAAGGTCCTCAAGGCCCCCAAGGTGCTACAGGCCCCCAAGGTCCAGCCGGAGCCAATGGTATTAGTGGGTACCAACAAGTTAGTGTAACAAGTAATTCATCTACAGGGGTTTCTATAACTCAAACAGCATCTTGCCCAAATGGTAAAAAGGTAATAGGTGGTGGTTTTAATGTATTAGCTAGTGATTATATAGATGATTACTATATTCAGTCTAATAACGCTATAAACGATACTACTTGGTCTGTTTCAGCTCGCAAGCCTGCGAATTCTAATAATGAAACTAAATCAGGTCAATGGAAATTAACAGTAACAGCTATCTGTTCTTCTGCATTCTAGGCGCTATAAATAAAAAATACACCCTTTTTAGGGTGTATTTTTATGTGCAGAAATTACCTTTTTAGGGTAATATATAGCTATGAGTAGAAAAGCTGTAATTTTAATTTCTCTTTCAATTTTTAGTACAATTGGTGGGCTTATTCCTAATTTATGGGATGCTAGTCTTTTTTCTTTTAGTTCTATAATATTTACAGCTATTGGTGGTATTTTTGGTATTTGGCTTGGATATAAATTAACTATTTAAAAAATGAGTATTTATATTTTTAATAAAAATTTAGGGGAAACACCTCTTGAATGTTTAAATCGTTTAAGAATTCAAGAAAATATTACAAATGATATTCCTGTAACTTATGCTGGTAGACTTGATCCTTTGGCAACTGGAATGATGATTTTTCTTTCGGGTGATGATGTTAAAAATAAAGATAAATATACTGGTCTTGATAAAATCTATACAGCAGAATTTATAATAGGTCTCAGTACGGATACTGCAGATTTATTGGGTATATTAACTAAATATAATTTTGATTTTAATAAAGAAGATCTTAATAAAGAAAAAATACAATCAGCTTTTAAAAAATTAACTGGGAATCGAATACAAAAATTCCACCCTTTTTCCTCAAAAATAGTTTCAGGTAAACCACTTTGGGAACATTCTCGAAATGGTAATACTATGCAGTCTTCACATTTAATAAATATATATAGTGTTGATCTTAAAAGCATTGAAAATATTAGTGTTCAAAATATTTATAATGTTATGGAAAATAATACTAAAATTGTAAACCAAGATTTTAGGCAAGATCAAATAATTAATTCTTGGTCAGTTTTAAAAGATTCTAAAGAAAATTTAATAAAAATCTTAATTGTAGTTCATGCTTCAGCAGGGACTTATATTCGAGTCTTAGCTGAAGAATTAGGTGATATTTTAAATTTACCAGTTTGTGTTTATTCTATTAATCGAGACGAGGTTATTTTGCCAAAGGTCTAGATTTGTAATACACTTAACTTATGTTTAAAGATGTATATAAAACTAAAGAGTTTTTTGTTGTTTTAGGGGTTTTATTAACTTTTATTTTGTATTTTACAACAAAAGGTTTAATTAATAATAGCTCATTTTATATGAGTATTGTTATTTTTTTACTTTCTTTACCTTTGTTTTACCAAATGGCTAAATCGATAATCCAAGGTAAATTTGGAGTTGATATTTTAGCTGGGCTTGCAATTATTTCCGCACTTTTAACTGGTGAAGGTATTGCCGGCGGTATAATTTTAATTATGCTCTCTGGTGGTGAAGTTTTGGAAACTTATGCTAACGCCAAAGCTCGTTCGTCTTTAGAGACATTGTTAAAATCCGCTCCTCAAATTGCAAAAAGAATTAATGCTAAAAAAGAAGTTGAAATAATAAATGTTAATGATGTTAAAGTCGGGGATATTTTAATTGTTAGCCCTATGGACATGGTTCCTGTTAATGGAATTGTGATTTTAGGTAATTCTGAAGTTGATGAATCAATGATAACTGGTGAACCACTACCTAGAAGTATTAAAATGTATTCTCACTTACATAGTGGTTCTATTAACACTAATGATGTTATCCATATCCAAGCTGAGACAACTTACGAAGACAGTACTTATTCATCATTAGTACGGTTAGTTAAATCTGCTGAAAATTCAAAGGCTCCATTGGTTCGGGTTGCTGATCGGTTTAGTATTTATTTTACTTTAATCGTTTTAGTTTTTACTGGTTTAGTTTTTTTATTTACAAAAGACACAACGCTACTTGTGGCTATTTTAGTTGTGGCAACACCATGCCCGCTTATTTTAGCTGCACCAATTGCTTTTATTTCAGGAATGAGTGTTTCTGCTAGACGGGGAATAATAGTTAAAAATGGTGGAGTTTTTGAAGTTATTTCCAATTCAAAAAGAATCTTATTTGATAAAACCGGAACCCTTACTTTTGGAACACCAAAAGTAGTTTCAGTTATGGCAATTAATGATAATTATAAACCCGAAGAGATTTCTCGAATTGCTGGTTCACTTGAACAACTATCTCAGCATGCTGTGGCTCGAAGTATTTTGCAATATACAAATACAAATGGTGTGCAGCTTGAATACCCTAGTGATTTCAAAGAAAATTATGGTTCTGGAGTTGAAGCAGTTTTGGGTGCTGGTAAATTCTTTTTAGGTAGCGGAAGTTATATAAAATCCATTAATAAAAATTTTATAGTTCCAGACAAATTTAAAAAAGAAAATCTAGAAGTAGATATGGTTTCTTATGTTGCAAATAATGATGGTTTAATCGGGGCCATCTTAATGTCTGATGTTGTTCGCCCAGGAGTTAAAAGTTCTATCGAAGCCTTGCGTAGTTTAGGCTACAAGACAACTCTAGTAACAGGTGACAATGACATTCGAGCGAAAGAGATTTCAGAAAAGCTAGGTTTTACTGATGTATATGCAGAATGCTTACCTGAACATAAATTAGATATTGTAAAATCTTATCAAAATGTAAAAGAAAAAGTCATCATGGTAGGGGATGGTATTAACGATGCTCCAGCTCTTGCTCAAGCTGATGCTGGAATTGCTTTGGGGTCTCATGGGTCATCTGCGGCAACTGATGCTGCTAGTGGGGTAATAGTCCAAGACAATATTAACCGAATGTATGACTTGGTTTATATTTCTAACCAAACAATGAAAATAGCTATGCAATCCATATTTGTAGGTATTGGGCTTTCTTTTATTGCTATGGTTTTTGCAAGCTTGGGTTATATCAAGCCAACAATAGGGGCTCTTATTCAAGAAGCTATAGATGTGGCAGTTATCTTAAACGCACTAAGAGTTTTGAATATTAAATTTGGTAATGACTTTTCAAAAATAAATTAAAAATAGTAAGAAAATATTTTATCCTACGGAAAAAATATCTTTCTTACATGATTTTTATGTGTTAAAAATCAATCTCTTTACCACCTTCGGGGATAATTTTTTCAATTATAAATTTACCATCTATAAAATCAGCTTTTGTGATTTTAATCCTTTTACCTGTTTGATCGATATAATAAATTCCTGGCCAATTAAGATAAGCTTTATATTTTCTATATTTAGTTTCATCAGTATCAGTTTCCAGTATTGCACCATCCTCTTTTTTTATTTTAGTTGTATAAGTTGCTAAACTATGGTTTTGAGGAGTTTTTTTTACTTTATTTTTTTCTAAATCATTTAATACTTGGATTAATAAATCAGGAGCAGTATTAATTGTAAAATTTTCAATATCTAATCTATTTGTTTTTTCTTTTAAATCCATTTTGTTTTGCAAATAAACATCACCATGATCAAGCTCTATATCCATATCCATAATACTAACACCAGTTTCACTTTCATTATTTAGTATTGGGCCAGTCAAAGGCGATGCCCCGCGGTATAATGGCAGTAGTGATGGATGAACATTAATTATTCCATATGGAAACATTTCTAAAAGCCAACTAGGGATTATTTTGCCATAAGCAAACAAAATACCTACATCTGCATTGTACGAGCGTAGTTCATCCTCGATATCTTTTAATTTATTTGGTTTTAATACGGGTATATTATTTTGTGTACCAAAAATACTAACAAAACTAGGCTTTAGTTGTAGACCTCGTCCTGATTTTGTATCAACTGATGTTACAATTGCTATTGGTTTTTGATAACCATTAATAAGACTCTCTAGTACTTTTGCTGATATTTCTGGTGTACCAAAATAAATATATTTAAGCATATTATTTTTTTGTTTTATCTGCAGATTTACGAGTAGTCTTTTTAATCCTATCTTCATTCATCGGTATACCTTCTTTAAGATTTATTGCATTATCAATAAATAAAATTCCGTCTAAATGATCAATCTCATGTTGAAAAATTTCAGCCATAAGACCCGAGCCTTTGATTTCAAAATATTCACCTTTTATATCTTGTGCGCGCAAGGTGGCTCTACTTGCTCGACGAATATCACCATAAAATGGTCTTACTGATAGACAACCTTCGTGCATTAATTTTTTGTCTTTCGAGATTTTTATTAATTCAGGATTAATACAAACCACATCTTTTTTTTCTTCAGAATTTTCAAAGCCAAAAACTTTTTTAGAAATAACAAAGATTCTTTTATTAATTCCTATTTGGGGTGCAGCCAAAGCCACCCCGTCATCTTCGTGGGATAGGGTATCAACCATATCTTTAACAATTGATTTTAGTTCATCAGTATCAAATTCGTTTTTATTTATATTTTTAGATATGGTTCGCAGTATTTCGTTTGGGTTTTGAATTACAGGCCTCTTCATACAATTATTTCATTTCTTTTAAGTACTCAACAAGTTTGTCTATTTTAACTGTTTTTTGAGAATGTTTTTGCATGTCTTTTACAATTACACTATTTTCAAGTGCTTCTTTTTGTCCAAAAATTAAAGTATAAGGAACTCCGCTACGCTCGGCAGTAGCTAATTGGGATGTTAAGCTATCTTTAGTTAATGATTGTAGTACTGGAATATGGGCTTTACGAAGAATATCGATAATTGGCAAAGCTTTTAGTTTTGCTTCGAAACCAAGTTGAATAAAATAACATTTTGGTTTTTTATTTATTTTTGGAGATAGGTTTGTGTGCCAAGGTGCCTCGACAACACGATCCATTCCAATAGCTGCTCCAATTGCCGGGATTTCTTTTTTAGATCCGAGCATTGCTCCTAAATAATCATAGCGCCCACCGCCAGCTAGTGCCATTGGTCCAGTTTCGCCGTCACCTTCATCTATTATTTCAAAAACAGTGTGAGTATAGTATGAAAGCCCACGAACTAGGTTTTTATTAAGTCTATAAGTTATACCCATTTCATCTAGGTATTCTAATACTTCTTTCAAGTGTCTTTTTGATTCAGGGTTAAGATGCGCTACTGATTCTGGAGCGTCAACATTGATAGCTATCATTTTAGGGTCTTTAGAATCCAGTAGTCGCAAGGGGTTAGTCTTAAGACGCTCTCTGGCTTCGGCTGGCATGCTAGATAAATGTTTTTTATAATATGCTGTTAGCTCACGAAGATATGCGGTTCTTGAATCTTTGTCTCCAATACTGTTAATATCAACAACTAGATTTTTAGCGCCAGCTTCTTCAAGAATTACTGCAATAGTTTTTATGACTAATGCATCCGCAATACTTTTTTTAGTACCAATAACTTCAAGATTAAATTGGTGTAGTTGTCGGTATCGGCCTTTTTGAGGTTTATCATGACGGAAAACTGGCCCACTTGAATACAACATTATTGGTTGAGTTTCAGACTGCATTCCATGCTCAATATATGCACGCATAACACCCGCAGTAAATTCAGGGCGAAGAGCTAGTTGGTCGCCACCTTTTGTTTTTAGAGTGTACATTTCCTTATCAACAACGTCAGTTCCTATACCAATTGTTGTTTCAAATAATTCTTGTTGTTCAACTATTGGAATTGCTATTGGTTTAAACCCGTAGTATACAGCAACTTCTTGAGCTTTTTCAAAAAGACCTTGGTGTGCATAATAAGCATCGCTTAGTATATCGTGCATACCTTTTGGGCTTTGGAATGGTTCTTTTCTTGGTTTGTTTGTAGGCATATTATTTTTTATTAATTATTAATAATTTCATCTTTCGGAGTAGGGGTAAAAATATATTGTCCTGGAAGGTAACTTATATTATTAAATGGATATAGTCTAAATATTGCGCGCCCTGTTGCTAGGTTGATTGGTAAAAATCTCCAACTGCGTGAATCATAACTTTCGGCTCGGTTATCACCCATAACAAATAATTGACCTTCTGGAACTACTATATCAACTAAACTTTCGTATGAATGATTTGTAACATAACTATCATCAAGTTTGATTGTTTCGCCTTCTTTTGTAACTATTGTCACACTACCATTAATTATTTTTATAGTGTCTCCTGGAACACCAATTAGTCTTTTTACAAAATGTTGTTTAGTGTCCAGTGGGTATCTAAATATTATGACTTCGCCTCGATGAGGTTCACGCAAATGGTAGGAGAGTTCATCAACTATTAAATAATCGCGGTCTTTTAATGTTGGGTCCATTGACCGTCCATTTACCAAAAATGGCTGAGCTACAAATAATCTAATAGGGATAACAATAACTAAAGCTAAAAGTATAAATTTAATTATATCCCATATTGATTCTTTCTTTTTTGTTTCAAAATTCATAGGGCTATTATACCATGAAAATAGTTTGACACAAAGTCAATTTTGTTTTTTAGTGTTTTATGTGATTTTTACACCATAAAAATCATGCAGAAAAGATATTTTATCGTAGATTAAATATTTTTCTGCTATAATATCCCCATGATACCTATAATTGGTCTGGGGAATCCAGGAGACAAATATAAAAACACCCGCCACAATGTTGGTTGGATGGTTTTGGATATTTTAGCTGATGGGCAAAGCTTTGAATATGATAAATATTTATTATCTGATAAATGTATAATTGATATTAATGGTGAAAAAGTAATGCTACTGAAACCAGACACTTTTATGAATGAATCTGGTAAAGTCTTGGATGGTATAAAAAGAATTGATCCATTTATGACAAATAAAATGATAGTGGTTCATGATGAAATTGATTTACCAATAGGTAGTATTAAAATTGCATATGATCGGGGAGATGGTGGGCACAATGGTATAAAATCTATCAATCATTATTATGGAGGTAAAGATTACACACGACTAAGAATTGGAATTAGTAAAACAGGTGAGAATGCTGAAATATTTAAACCAAATGTATTAGGTGATTTTGATACACAAGATAATGAGATCCTAAAAAATGTTTTACCTAAATGTGTAGATGCAATTACTAAAATTATAAACCTTGGTTACTCTGTCGCTGCAAATGAAGTAAATAAAAAATAAAAAAAGAGCTAACAAATGTCAGCTCCTAGTAATTTTTATATTCAATTTAAATGATTTCCTGTAGGATATCAACTAAGATAGATGCCGCCCCAACCAGGGCATTGTCAGAAGTTACAAATAAATTAAAACTACCATCCGGTCTCTCTCTTATATTTGTCACAAAGACTAATTCTTTACCAATAGTTTCAGATGGACCACGTTGTTTTGATGTATAAACAACATTATAACTATTTGTAATATTTTGAATTAAGTCTTTTAATTCAAATTTTCCGGTAATTCTTACATTTGCGCTATGCCCTCGATTTATTGGTACACGGTTACATGTTGCTATTATATTTTGTGTGTTCCTTTCGTTAAATATTTTCGGGATCTCAAATGTAACCTTTTTTTCTTCGCCGGGTAAAGGTAGTATATTGTTTGCAATTTTTCCATCAAAAGGTGAGCCATGCCAATATTTATTGGTGGCATTTTCAATTTCAAGTGCAGTAACACCGTCTTTACCCGCGCCAGATACCGACTGATAAACGTCCGCATAGATTGATTCAACCCTGTTATCTAACAGTATGTTTCGTAAAGCTATTGATAACATTACGGCAACACAATTTGGAACTGAAATCAATTTAGATTCTTTGTCCCATTGCGTAATAGTTGGTACCACTAATGGTACATCTGGTTTTTTACGCCATGCAGATGAATTATCAATAACTACTGCTCCAGATTTGGTGAATTTTTTTGCCCATTCTTTTGAAACATCTTCACCGGCTGACATTAATACAAACATAGGGGATAGTGTTAGTGCATCTTCAATTGAAATACACCTGTGATTTTCCAATTTTTTTGTTATATTTGGAATTTTTTCACCAACACTCTTTTGAGAGGCAACCAATATTATATTTCTTGGTTCCGCTAGATCTCTTTCAATTAAGAGTCTAGCAATTTCAATACCTACAATACCTGTAGCGCCAACGATGGCGTAGCTAATTTGATTTTTTCTGTTCATTTTTTGTATAATTTAACATACAATACATAATTTATATAATTTTGTCAAACAATAAAAAACCACACAAAATGCGTGGTTTTTTATTGTTATTAGTAGCTAGAAACTAATTACTATAACCTATTTTTTTACGTCTTCCATTAAGACCAGTGTCATTCTTTGATTTTTTGGTTCAAACAATGTTACTTGGAAATTATATGTTTTACCTAGAGAAAGTTTTTCTTTTAGTTTATCTTCACCGCCAACTGTAGAATGGTGACATAGTCCAGCAACACCTTGTTTGATTGAAACTAATGCGCCATGTTTGTTGAATTTGATTACAACACCAGAAACAATGTCGCCTTTTTTGATTTTACCTTCAAATTCAGCCCAAGGGTTTTCCTTTAAAGCTTTGATAGAAAGAGAGATTTTACCTTCTTTAACTTCAATAACTTTTGCACGGATTGGTTCACCTAGTTTGAATAATTGTCTTGGATCTTCAACTAGACCCCAATCAAGCTCACTAATGTGCACTAAACCTTCTAAACCTTCTTCTATTTTCAAAAACACTCCAAAGTCAACAATTCCAGAAACTTCACAATTTAGTTCATCGCCAACATTGTATTTTGATAATGTTTCCGCACGTTCTTCAGGATTATTTTCTTTTTCAGAAAAGATTAATTTTCCTTCTTTTGGAATTGCAGTTAAGATTGTAACAGTTAATTTTTTACCAATAAGCTTTTTAAGCTCTACCATTATTTTATCTTTATCAGAATCATTTACGCGAGGATAGTTTTCCGCTCGCAGTTGTGATGCTGGCAAAAATCCTTGGATACCTTGCCATTCTAATATAAGACCACCTTTGTTAGCTTCCTTGACTGGAATCTCTAAGATAGTTTTTGCTTTAATGTATTTTTCAGCTTCACTCCAAATAAGAGCTTGTTTAGCTTCTTTAAGAGATAACTCTACATAACCGTCTTCGTTTTTAACTTCGACGACTTTTGCTTTGACTGTATCGCCAATAGCAATTTTTTTTATAATATCGCGAGCTGCGATAAATTCACGTCCGTAGATTATACCAGTACCAAATGGTGCTAGGTCTATATAAACAGACGATTTTTTTATACCGATAACCGGTCCTTCTACAAGAGCTTCAAGCTGTGGTCCAGCTGGTGAATTCTCGATGATGGACTTTAATGTTGTTTCATCATGCATGTCTTAAAAGCGTTTTTATTTCTATTTAGTACCGGAAATTCAGGACCTAATAGGGTTAATTAAAAACACGGGGCTATTAATAAAAGACTGTACCAACATTAGCACAAAATTATTACTTTAGCAATATAGGTTTTTAATTTATAAGCTTTACTCTAAGCGGGGATTTAGCTATAATATAGCCATGATTGTTACATACCACGGAGAGAGTTGTTTAAAGATCCAATATGGGGATTTTATTTTAGCTTATAACCCACCTAAAAAAACCACTGATGGCAAGGTTCCACGATTTGGAGCAAATGTTGTTTTAGTTTCTACTCATACTGATGCTACAAATGGCCCAGAGAATATGGAATATGGTCAAACTGTACCTTTTGTAATAGACGGTCCAGGGAATTATGAAATTACTGGTTTGTCTATCGAGGGTTTCGGAGCTAGCGTTACTATTGGTAAAGAAGAATACATTAATACTGTATACCGAATGAATTTAGATGGCATGAGTTTGGTATTCCTTGGTCTTGCAACAGATGAAACATTAAACCCGGAATTCCGCGGTAAAATTGGAACTTGTGATATTATCTTTGTTCCAATTGGGCATGATGGTTTAACTAACCAAATGGCTTACAAAATGGCAATTGGTTCCGACGCTTCACTAATTATTCCAATTGGATCTGATGAATCTAAAATCAAATCTTTCCTTAAAGAAGCCGGTCAAGAAAAAGTTACATCAATCGATAAATTAACTGTAAAGAAAAAAGATTTAGCAGGCAAAGAAGGTGAAGTAGTATTGCTTAATTCATAAAATAAAATGTTTGATGATGCTTTAAAATTAAAAGATAGAAATAAAAAAAGAAAAGCATTTATTTATGCAGTTGGAACTACTTTTTTTATAGCAATAATTTATATTCTTTTAAATAAAGGTAGTTTATACAAATTCGGAGGCATAGGCAAAGACGTAAAACCAATGACTTCTTTTGTAAAAGAAACAACAGACACAGTTTCAAGTAATATCAATAAAGGTAAATCAGTAATTAATAAAAAATAATTTATGGCAAAAGCACCCAAGAAAAATCCATCCGAAGAAGAAAACACACCTGTGGTTATTCAACATGACAAAATCCAAGTAAGACCAATTGTCACTGAGATGCACGAATCATATTTGGACTATGCAATGAGTGTTATTACTATGCGTGCATTGCCAGATATTCGCGATGGTCTTAAACCAGTTCATCGCCGTATTTTGTACGCTATGCACGAAATGGGGCTTACTCCATCAGCACGGTTTCGTAAATCGTCCGCTGTAGTTGGAGACGTCTTAGGTAAATACCATCCCCATGGTGATACAGCTGTTTATGATTCTATGGTTGGTATGGCGCAAGATTTCTCTTACCGGTATCCATTAGTTTTTGGTCAAGGTAACTTTGGATCTGTTGATGGGGACAACCCGGCTGCGATGCGTTATACCGAAGCTAAAATGTCAAAAATCGCAACTGTATTTTTGCAAGATTTAGAAAAAGATACTGTTAATTTTCGTCCAAACTATGACCAAACACGCAGTGAACCAGTAGTTCTGCCTACAGTTGTTCCGGGGTTACTTTTAAATGGAACATTAGGTATTGCTGTTGGTATGGCAACAAATATTCCACCACACAATTTAGGTGAAGTTGTTGACGCATGTTTACATTTTAATGAAAATCCTGATTCTACAACTGAAGATTTACTTGAATTTATTCAAGGTCCAGATTTCCCAACAGGGGCTGTTGCTTATGATAAAAAAGACATTTTGCATGCATACCAAACCGGTCGCGGTGGTGTTACTGTTCGCGGAGAAGCTGAAATCATTGAACAAAAAGGTGGACAATTCCAAATTATTATTACATCTTTGCCATATCGTGTTGTTAAATCTAACTTTGTTGAATCAATTGCTGATTTAGTTCGTGAAAAAAAGATTGATGGTATAAAAGGTCTTCGTGATGAATCAACTCGCGACATGCGCGTAGTGATTGATCTTAAAACTGGTGCCCATCCCCAAAAAATCTTAAATTATTTATATAAACACACTCAACTAGAAAGTAATTTTAATTACAACTTAGTTGCGCTTGTTGATGGTATTCCGCAAACCTTATCTTTAAAAAACTTTATTGAAGAATTTATTAAACACCGAAGAGAAGTCATAACTCGTCGAACTAAATTTGATTTAAAGAAAGCCGAGGATCGTGAACATATTTTACTTGGTCTTAAAAAAGCGCTTGATTTTATTGATGAAGTTATTAAAATAATCCGCGCAAGTAAAGACGGCTCTGCTGCTAAAGAAGCTTTAATAAAAAGATTCAAATTCAGTGACCTTCAAGCTACAGCTATTCTTGAAATGCGTTTGCAAAAACTTGCTGGACTTGAACGCAAAGCCGTTGAATTAGAGTTAAAAGAAAAACAAGATTTAATTGCAGAATTAAAAAGCATACTTGCTAACCCTAAAAAGGTTACTAAAATAATTAGTGATGAATTAACTTATATTCGAAATACTTATAATGATGAACGCCGAACTAAAATAGTAAAAGGTGGTCTTAAATCAATGAATGAAGAAGATTTAATACCCGAGAAAGAATCAGTCTTGGTTTACACTGCTGGTGGTTATGTTAAGCGTACTGACCCACAAGAATATCGTAAACAAAATCGTGGCGGGGTAGGCACAATTGATATTGAAACCAAAGAAGAAGATTTTGTCACAATGCTAGTTGACGCTAATACTCATGCTGATTTATTGTTCTTTACTAATCAAGGACGAGCATATCAAATCCGGATGTACGATATTCCCGAAGGCCGTCGCGCTACAAAAGGTAAATCAATTAATAACTTTTTATCTCTTGGGGCAGATGAGAGAGTTACTTCAATATTGCCAATTAGTAAAGAAGACAAGAGCCGTTTTGAATCACTAATGTTAATAACTAAAAATGGTACAGCTAAAAAAGTAGCTTATGAATCATTTAAAGATGTGCGTCGTAGTGGATTAATTGCAATTACACTGGATAAAGGTGATGAACTTATCTCTGTTTTAACTCTTGAAAAAGGTGATGATGTAATGCTGGTTAGTTCTCTTGGACAATCTATACGGTTTAAAGAAACTGATATTCGTCAAATGGGACGAGCAGCTTCCGGAGTTATTGGTATGAAATTAGAAAAAAATGATTTCATTATTAATGTTAATTCTATTTCTAAAGATAGTGCTGGTTTAACATTGTTCACTATTAGTGAAAAAGGTCTTGGTAAACGAACAAAACTAACTGAATACAAAGTTCAAAAACGTGGAGGTAGTGGAATTTTGACTTCAAAAGTAACAGATAAAACCGGCCCACTTATTTCTGCTCGAATAGCGGGGGATGATGGGGAATTAATCGCCATTTCTAAAAAAGGTCAAACTATTAGAACTGATCTTAAATCTGTTCCGGTTCTTGGACGCAGCACCCAAGGTGTTAGTATTATGAAATTACGTGCTGGGGATAGTTTAGCCTCACTTGCTGTTTTAGACTAAAATGAAATATGAGTAAACAGATTATAAATATTATTAATAATCTGCCACTTAAAACTACCGCAAAAATAGTGGATATTACAAATAGTATTAATGTACGGTCTTCTTCTATTTACGAAATTATTCCTAATGGAGAAATAATCGTAGTTGGTAAAGATAAAGATAAAGTTGATACTATAATTAATATCAATTTAAAGAACAAAAATAAAATAAATAATAATGTTACGCATAGTGCATTAAATTTTGACTATGATATGGGGAATAATTTGCCCCTTCAAGATAATGTTTATGATTTAGTTATAATGTCGCATACATTACGCAATGTTATTTACCGAGAATCTTTGCTTAAAGAATGTTTTCGTATTCTTGCTCCGGGGGGAATGATTCTAATTGTGGAACTTCATCATGATGCTCATGGGGTAACAACTCATCCGGATGCTCGGATTTTATTTGATGACATGCTCGAGTATCTAGATAATTCAGGGTTCATTATTGGTGATAATTTTGACACAGACCAATATGAATATGGTATTATAGGTATATGTCCGCAAGTTTAATAAAAAATAAATAAATGAAAAAATTTCAAACAATACTTTTAATTATTTTCGGAGTCGGCGCAATTTTTGCTGTTATGGTTTTTGCTGGATATATTCCAACTCCATCTAAAAATAAAGCCTTTAAAGGAAGTGGAACAGTTGTCATTTGGGGAACAATCCAAGACCCAGCTTTTATTGGATATATTAATGATGTTTCCGAAGGTATTCCTGATTTTAAAATTCGTTATGTTCCTAAAAATCCTGATACTTATGAATCAGAATTAATTGAAAGTTTTGCTGATGGTACTGCTCCGGATTTATTTTTAGTTGATAATTCAACTATTTCACGATTCTCTCAGCAGATTTCTCCTATTGCTTATACTGTAATGCCTCAAAAAACATTTTTAGATTCTTACGCCCCAGCTTTTTCTTTGTTTTTATCTAAAAATGGAATCTTAGCTTATCCATTTTTAATTGACCCAATGGTTTTGTATTACAATAAAACTCTTTTAACTAACGAAGGTATTTCAACACCACCAGCTTATTGGGATGAATTTAATAGTTTAACTGAAAAATTAACCAAAAGAGACCCAACAGGTGCATTTATCCAAAGTACAATATCATTAGGTAGGTTTGAAAATAATTTAAATGCAAAAGACATAATCTCGTTACTTTTGCTTCAAGTTGGAAACCCAATAATAACGACAGACAAAGATGGGCATTATGTATCAACATTGGGTACTCATAAAACAGCTCAAGGTCTATCATTGCCTGCCGCTACAACATTCTTTACTGACTTTGCTTCACCAGATAAATTTGTTTATTCATGGAATAAAAGTTTGCCCGAAGCAAGCTCTGCGTTTTTAACTGAAAGAGTTGTATTTTATATTGGTTTTTCTAATGAATTATTTAAACTACAATCTAAAAACCCAAATCTTTCTTTATCACTTGCTGAGATTCCACAACCACGCGGGTTTAAAACCAAAAAGACTTATGCGCATTTAACCGGTATTGCAATGTCTCGGTCTTCTAAGAATCAAGGCACAGCTCTTTTGGCAGTACAAACAATTGCTAGTCCATATCATAGTGGAAATATTGCAAAAATTTTATCATTACCACCGGTTTATGCTAGTGATTTAAAAACAAATCCTGATCCAGCTTTGGTTTACCAAGGTATACTCCAAATTTCTGCACTGCGGTCATTTGCATGGATGGACCCAAATGCTAAAGAAACAAAGAATATCTTCCGTGAATTAACCCAATCAATTCTTGCGGGTGGAGCTGATGCTGATGGAGCATACGAGAGAGCTCAGGGTAATATGGAATTTTTGCTTAATTCTCTTAATAAATCTAGCGCAGCTCAGGTACCAATTGCAACACCATAGTTATGAAAAATTATCGTTATTTAATCATTTTTTCTTTATTGGTATTTATTCAAACAATACCATTAGTTGCTTATGGAGCAATTGCTATTCCTTGTGCCAAGGGAACCGCAGCAATGTGTGGCTTTAATGATATTTTTGTTTTAATAAATAGTTTGATTAAATTTTTCTTAACAACGATTTTATTACCACTATTAGTTGTAATCATTTCTTATGCTGGATTTTTGTTTATGTTTAGTGGCGGTAATGAAGAACAGCGTAGTAAAGCTAAAAAGATTTTCAAAAATATTGTAATTGGTTTACTTTTAATACTTTGTTCTTGGTTTATAATTTATACTCTATTTAAGGCTTTTGGTTATAATACCGCTCGTGGCCGTGCTGGGCTTTCGGACTCTAAAATTAATTGGCAAACATCCAGTGGGGGTGGGCTTTTAGCTAGTGTTAATATTCCACCTATTTTAGGGGGCACTAGTAAACTAGCTATGGCTGGTCTTTATAAAGCCAGCTTTACAACTAACACTACTGTTCCGTCTAATACCAAAGTCACAGTTACAATTAGCCCCAAAGCCCCAACTGCAATGTCTATTTTAGTTTCTTGTGTTTCAACTGATGGTGATAAAAGAGTTGAAAATGAAGGTAAAATTGCATCGGGTAGTACTGTGGGTAGTGTAAATCTAAAACTAGAAGAGGATCAAAGCTATAACTGTGAAGTTGAAAATACCGAAGGCACCCTTGGTGGTGTTTTTTCTATAACTACACCTGTTGTTACTCCGGGTCTTATAAAACCATTTAGTATAACTAGCTCACAATTTAACCCAACCGATATTGTTATTAATTATGATAATCCAGCTAGTTTGTATAATGGTTATGGTAATTTATATTGTTATAATTCAGGAACAAATAATTATATAATTCCTAATTTTGGAATTCTAATTGATCAGTCTAAAAAATCAAATAATGTTTCTTTTAATATACCAGCTAATGTAATTAAATCTTTGCAGGTAGATACTAATGTTGATTGTTTTTTAGATGTTTGGATTAAATCCAGTGACCCTAAAATAAAATCTACAATGCAAACAATTCCTTTTAGTGGGGTATTACAATCTGATAAAAGTTTGAATAAATTTATTAATACCCAATTTGCAATTACTCGTGTTGACCAAAAACAATCCACAATTGAACTAACATTTAATGGGTCTATCGATGTTGATCCTAATATGGATTTAGTTTGTGTTTCTTATGCTGTTAATCATAAATATCAATCAAAAGTATTTTTTGATATGGGGGCTATTAATAAAAAAAATGGTCGAGCAAATCCTGGTAATACTAATGGAACCATTGATTCTCCTATAGTTTTGCCCGTTGTTTGGACTGGTTATGGTTTAAGACCTAATACAACTTATGATTGTAATTTATCAGGTAAAACAGTACCCAATGTTTCCGGTTACCCAAAACAACCCATAAAATTAATGGATACTTCTTTTAATATTTATACTCCTAAAATTCCACTTATTCAAAACCCAGAATCAAAATGGCAGTATCCTGTTGTTATTGGAATACCACGAGTATTTTACAAAACATATACTCCACCAGCAGGTATTTTAAAACAAATTCCAATTTTTAAACAATATATTCCAGACAGCATTGTTGTTCCTGTTGTAAATGGGCTTGTTGTTGATAATCAAACTATGTTTGTAACTTGTAACCAAATACTTGGCCCAGCTAAAACTAGTTGGACTAAAAAAGTTGCGTTGGATAATTCTGATAATGACAATAGCTCTAAAATCATTGAATCAGTTTTTGCTATTGATATTAGTAAAGATCCCGCAACAGGATTTATGCATTCAAGTGTTTACAGTTGTACCGCTAATTTTTTTGTTGATAATATTCCACAAATTAGAATGTTTATGGTTTCAACACCGGTGTATATTGACCCAACAGAGATTGGCCCAATTGATCTTCGAGCTGATAATGTAACAGCTAATAAAGAATTTGCTTTCTTTACATTAGTTGCTAGTCCTCGTATTGAAAATAGTGTTAATTATACTTGTAGTAATTCTACTGGTAATTATTCTGGTGAAATTACTTGGGTTGCCCAAGCACTAGGTGTACAAATCCCTGTAGCAATACCAGTTTCGGATATTTTACCTGGTTTAAGACCAAATAGAATTTATAATTGTGAACTCAAAGGTTCAACATACCAAAAAGTTAAAGTTAATTATCAATTCAATATTAAAACCCCATAGTGTATAATAGTTATATGAAATTAGCCAGATATTTTTTACTTATTTTTGTTTTTATGCCAATAATTACTTTGGCGCAATTTACTGGTTACCAAGACCCAACCAATAGCCCGGTAAATTGGACAACTGACACCAGTATTATCCAAGGTCAAGTTGATAATATCCAAAAACAAGATATTAAATTTGGAACTGAAAAAAATATTTCTACAAATCGTTCAATTAATGCTAATAATTCCGACCCAGCTAATAGTAATTGTACAATAGCTAAAAAGACTTTAAAGGGTTATGTTGATTATCTTGGTTGTCAAACCAGAGTTGTAGTTTTGCCTTTTATTTTTGGGTTAGCAGTTGTGTCCTTTGTTTATGGAGTAGTAAAAATGATTTCTAATTCATCAAACGAAGAAGCTCAAACAACAGGTAAAACCTTTATCCTTTGGGGGATAATTGGATTCTTTGTTATTATTTCAGTATATTCTTTAGTCGCTATAATTAGACGAACAGTTGGTTTTGGTTTTAATGCTAAAGATGACAGTACTCCTTATTTACAATTAAAAGATAAAGTCCAAAAAATAAATTAGTATGAAAAAAATATTCCTACCATTAATATTACTTAGTTTTTTGTTTAGTTTTATTCCGGCTAAACATGCTTTTGCTGAGATGACCTGCCAAGAACAATGTAAAGGTTTAATGCAGATTGATTCTAGCGGGGCTAGAACCATTGCTGGAGAATCATATAAATGTTGTATTGAATCTTGTGGTAATAAAGCAACTGATTTTGGTTTGTGTGTCGGTATTGATAATCCACTGGGTGACCAAAAAGATGTTAAAGATATTTTAGCTAGTATTTTAAAAGTAATCGTTGAAATAGTTTTGCCAGTTGTGGTTGTAATGGTTATTTATTCTGGGTTCTTATATGTATTAGCCCGGGGTAATGCCGAAGCAATAGAGAAAGCTCACAAAACATTAACTTGGACTTTAATCGGGGCAGCAATACTGCTAGGCGCGCAATTAATTGCCAATGTTTTAATTGATACAGTTTCAAGCATAGCAACAGATAGTGGCTACAATACTACAAATTCTACAACTACTGGTGCTGGTACTACAACTGGAGGAACTACTACTAATGGTACAACCACTGGGGGTACTACTACCGGCGGCACCACAACAGGCGGGACAAATACTGGTGGTAGTACTGGTAATAACACAATTCCTTCTTATGTTAAAAACTTGAAATTTACAATGACAAGTGAAACTTCAACATCAGCTACTGGACTATTTAGCTATGAAGTTGATACTGAATTTACTCCAGACCCAAAGACTTTTGAATTATATTGTTCAGGTTCAGGGACATCGCTTACTTTTGATAGTATTCTTCCTGATCAAAAATATACTGTTGGAGCTCATACAGTAAACGGTACAATAAATGGTGCAGGTTCAAATGTTTGTAAATTAAGTTATGATTTAAATAAAAATACTTATTTTTCAAATATTCCAACCATTACAATTCCATCTAGTAGTAAATCAATTCCAGTTGCTATAAAAAATCTAGCCTTTACTGTAATCAAAGAAGATGCAACATCATCTACTGGTACATTTAGTTACGATGTTGATGCCGATTTTACTCCAGATAGTGGTACTTTGGTTTTAGGATGTTTTGATTCTTCAAAAAATTCTTCTCTGACAGCAACTCTTCCAGACGGTACATATGTTGGAGGTAAAAGTTACAAAACAGCATCAGCCTATACTATAAAAGGTTCTGGTACTCATGATTGTAAAATTGGTTACCAAATAAAGAGTAATCCTAAAATATCAAATAGTCTTTCAGTTAAAGTCCCATCTAGTTCTTATAAAAAAAGCTATACAGTATCAGGTAGTATTGTGGATGCAACACCTAGTCAGCTTACTTATCTTATGAGTGTTTCTGCTGGGGTTGATGGTGCTGGTATTACTTGTAAAGAAAACAAAACTGGAGCAACTACCTATACTGGTAATTGGGAGACAGAAAAAACAATCAAAGGTATGACCAAAGGCTTTACTGACCAAATGGTAGTTACAGATATTAGTCCATCTGATTTGGAATATAATATTACTTATGATTGTGCAATTGAATACACTGTGGATGACCCAAATCAAAATGGTTATTATATGTCTAAATCATTTAGTTTAAAAATTGATCCACCTGCAATTAAAGACCCTATTGGTGGTAAATCAACTTTTGACCTAGATAATAGTAAATTAACTGTATCTATAACTGGTGTTGATATTGCAAACAATAGTATAAGTTATACTGTTGGTATGACTGATCCAAGTAAGACTGATTATACTAAAATTGAAAATGTTGGAATGACTTGTATTAATAAAAAAGATGCATCTAAATTTATTCGTGATAATTTTAGCTATACTTTGTCAAAAAATAGTGGAAATAAAATTACTTCAAAATTTACTTCTGGTTCAGCATTGAAAAGCGGTGAAAGTTATGTTTGCGATGTGGACTTTACATTAAAAGGTATAAGTCAATTTTACAGTACTTGGGCTTTTGATCTAAAAATTAATGCCAATAATAGCACCCAAACTTATTATTAAAAACAGGGGATTACGCATTATTTTCTTTGCGTAATCATTTGTCTGTATGATATAATATGGGCATACTAGTAAGTTAAGTATTAATAATTTTTTATGTACAAAATCATCGGTTTCTTTATGGCCGTATTCGGCCCAGTGGTTGCTTTTGCTCAGACTAATGTTAACGTTGGTCCAGCTTATGCTGGTAATCAAAATGCATTTACTTTGCTCTCAACAGGTCAAAGTTTAATGAACCTATTAATTCGTGTTCTTGTAGGTTTTGCTATTGTAATGATAATCATCGGAGTAGTTCGTTTTATCATTGCTGGTGCATCAGGTTCAGAAGAAGCACAATCTAAAGCTAAAGGAACTATTCTTTATGGTATTCTAGGTCTTTTTGTTATTACAACAATTTGGGGTCTAGTTGCTATTGTACGCCGAACATTGGGTACTGGTACACCTGGATCAAGTGACCTTGTTCTACCTTGTGTTCCTGGACAAGATCAAAACTGTTAATAAACTATGAAAATTATCGGCGCTGTTACAACCCATATAGTGCAACCGTTGATACAGTTAATGTTCATTGTTGCGATCCTTATTTTTATCTGGGGTGTCGTTGAAATGATCATGAATGCTTCTAACGAAGAAGCTAGATCAAAAGGTAACAAACATATGATGTGGGGTTTAATAGGATTATTTATAATGTTCGGAGTATACGGAATACTTAATTTACTTATAAATACACTAACAGCCGGTTCATAAATTACACATAATAAAAACTCCCTTAAAAGGGAGTTTTTATTATGTGTAATTTTTCTATGAGATCCAGGGCGGAATCGAACCGCCGTATAAGAGTTTTGCAGACTCTTGCCTTGCCACTTGGCGACTGGATCAATTCACACCTTAAATAGCGTGATGTGTGCCGAGGAGAGGACTTGAATCTTACAGATTCTGTACACCCTTCATATCGTACTCACTTTGTTCCGTGCGATAAATTCAGGGTTTTCAAATCTCTCACGTATCAGAAGAAATTCTGATACTCGCGTCACTATGTGCCGAGGAGAGGACTTGAACCTCCATACCTCACGGTGCTTGCTCCTAAGGCAAGTGCGTCTACCAATTTCGCCACCTCGGCATTCATATACTTTACCTTATTTTACTAAATTATTCAACCTCTAATTGATTTTTTAGGACTTTTATACTATTATAGTAATAGCTCATTTGCCCGAGTGATGGAATGGTAGACATAGGGGACTTAAAATCCCCAGGACATAGTCCGTGCGAGTTCGAGTCTCGCCTTGGGCACAAAACTGAAAAGAAAAACAGAACTTCTTCCGTTTTTCAAGTTTTATGGAAATAATTTTATGCCTTGTTAGCTCAGCTGGTAGAGCAGCTCCCTCTTAAGGAGATGGTCGGGGGTTCGATTCCCTCACGGGGCACTATAGAAAAAAACCAAGATTAGTCTTGGTTTTTTTCTTGGATTTCAATTTTTGTGATTTTTTGGGAAAGTTTTTCACCTTTGTCTATTTCAAAATCAATAAATCCCTCGATTTATTTGGTGCAATGTTCCGCGAAATCTCCGCTAATTATGTCGATGACCTCGACCCCGAAGACTTCATCCGCACCGGCATGAGGGACATGCTCGAGAACCTCGACCCCTACACCGTGCTCCTCGATGAGAGTTCGTCCGAAGACATCGACATGCTCTCGACGGGTGTTTATACCGGCTTCGGCATCAGCGTCGGTACGCGGGACAGTATGCTCACCATTACCGCGCTGTACGACGGCTATTCAGCGCAGCGCAACG
>CALAYS010000012.1 GCA_937895515.1 uncultured bacterium | reverse complement strand
TGAACCTGCATGTACTTGACTAAATCGTCAGCAATAGCAAACACACCTGCATGTCCTGCAACTCCACCAAAAAGATAAGCAGTGGGATCATGAACTTCTCCTCTAATAAGTCCCTTTCTAAATGCTAAGTAAGATAAAACTTTACCAGAATATTCAGTAGGAGCAATTTTAAATTTTAATGAAGGATCAGGCAAGAAAGAAGTGTTGTAGATTTACAGTCTGTTTAAATTAACTCTCACATAGTCATCAAGTGTAGCTCCCATTTTCCTTTCAGCAATTTAGCCCAAGAGAATAAAACTAAGATCACTGTAAACAAATTTATTTCCAATCGGATAATCAAGTTTACATGAATATATATAATCCATAACTTATTTTTTAGTTTTTGGTAAGGTGCCAGGATAATCAGGTAATAACCCAGCATTATGTAATAATAAATTTTTTATTGTTGTATTTTATTTACCATTATTTTTACTACATCACCATTTTTTAATTTATGATCTAGCTTGGCATATTTACCATTTACTTCACCAGCTTCGGCATGCATACCAACCTCGCTATGTACATTAAAAGCAAAATCCAAAACCGATGCTTCTTCGGGTAGGTTTATAATTTCACCTTTTGGGGTAAAAGCAAAAACCCGATCATGGAAAAAATCAGCTTTTAAATTTTTAAAAAAATTATCAATATTAGTTTCATCCTGTTGGGCATCGCGCAATTCTTTAATCCAAGCGTATCTTTCATCATTACCATTTAAATCTTCTTTGTATGCAAAATGCGCAGCTAAACCATATTCAGCTTCTTGATGCATTTCAATTGTACGAATTTGAATTTCAATAATTGCTCCATTTTCGTTAATTATTGTTGTGTGTAGCGACCTATAGCCATTGGGTTTAGGTAGTGCTATATAGTCTTTAATTCTTCCAGGCAAAGGCTTGTATGTACCATGAATTAATCCCAATACTAAATAACATTCTTCAATATTTTTAACAATTACACGCATAGCAATAATGTCATAAACATGAGCTATGTCCATTTTATATTTTTCAAGCTTTCTCCAAAGAGAATATAAATGTTTTTCCCGATGGTCAACTTTTACATCTTTTAAATTGTATTCTTTGAAAATCTTTTTTAAATTATTTTCAACTTTTAAAAGCTCGGGCATTGCAGCATCAGTCCGAGATTCTCTTAGCGTTTTTATATTTTCATATTCTTTTGGGTAAGCATAGGGGAATGCCGCATCTTCTAGTCGGCCTTTTAGTTTACCCATTGAAAGTCTATCAGCCAGTGGAGCGTATACTTCTAACGTTTCTAGTGCAATTCTTTTTTGTTTGTCAGGTCTTACATGCTCCAAGGTTTCAATATTGTGTAGACGGTCAGCTAGTTTAATTACAATTACACGCATATCTTCAGCAATTGAAACAAAGAATTTTCTTAAATTTTCAACATTTCTTTGGATACCGGTATATTTAACTTTACCTAATTTTGTAACGCTCAGTACAAGGTTTGTAATTTCATCACCAAAAATATCTCGCATTTCATCTTCTTTTATTTCAGTATCTTCTAGTACATCATGCAAAAATCCAGCAGCAATTATCGTGCTGTTCATTCCTATTTCTGCTAAATTTTTAGCGGTAGTAAAAACATGCACAAAATAAGGTTCACCACTTTTACGCAGTTGACCAGCGTGTGCAATTTTAGCAAAATCATAAGCTTGGGCGATTAAATCCCTGTCTTTTTTAGTAAACTTTTGAGTGTTAAATATTGTCTCAATTTGTGGCATAAATAAATTATAGCACAAAATAAAATCCTCTCTAACTCTCCTTTGACAA
Source organism: uncultured bacterium (assembly GCA_937895515.1). GTDB lineage: Bacteria > Patescibacteriota > Minisyncoccia > Phycocordibacterales > UBA9973 > 2-01-FULL-33-17. Next base: position 78,023 of record CALAYS010000012.1, on the reverse strand, counting down.
GGAGAGTACTGTAACAAAATCCCCCTTGACAAAGGGGGATAAGCTGAAAGCTAGGGGGATTTTTTTACTAATTTATCTGGGCGATGGTTTTCACATTTATTATTACTGCATCTCTCTGGGATTGTTTTTGTGCCTTCCATCATAAGTGAATTACACATTGGGCAAATGTTACCAGTTGGTTTGGCTTTAATCGCATTTTTACATTTTGGATAATTTGTACAAGAATAAAATATACCAAACCGTCCGCGTCTTTCCATCATACTACCGTCACTACACATTGGACATTTTACACCACTGTCTTTCTTTTTCTTTTCCTCTTCATCTTCTTCAATATATTTACATTTTGGATAACGAGAACATGATATAAAATTACCAAACCGGCCTTCGCGAATTACAAGTTTACCTAGTTCAACAACTTTCTTTTTACGGCTTTTTCTTATACTGCCATCTTTGTTTAGTATCTCGGGTTCCACAACTGCAATTCCACATTTAGGACACGGTCGGCCAATGTCTTTAGGTCCTTCCATGATAGATCCATCAATTTTCCTTGCCCCCATACACTCGGGGTAATTAGCACAAGAATAAAATTTACCATTTCTTGCCAATTTAACAATCATACTTTTACCGCACACTGGGCACAAAATATCATCTGGAGCTAATTCCATTGTTGTGGCTTTTTCTAGTTTATCTTTAATTTTTACATCTTTAAGAAACGGAGTGTAAAAATCTTCCAAAGTTTTTTTGTATTCTCTTTTACCATTTGCAATTTCATCCAGCTCGTCTTCCATTTCTGCTGTAAAAGTATCTGAAATATATTTTGTAAAATGCTCTTCCAAAAAGCTGGAAACAACATCACCAGTATCAGTTGGTATCAATGTACGGCCCTCTTTTGTAACATAACCACGCTCTTCTAATGTTGCCATGATTGATGCATATGTCGAAGGTCGGCCAATTCCACGCTCCTCTAGTTCTTTAATTAATCCAGCTTCGGTATAGCGACCCGGTGGCTGGGTTTTTTTTTCTATTTGACGAGCTTCTATTAAATCAAGATTATCTTTAATAGCAAGTTTGGGTAATATTGTATCTTCACCTTTGGCTCCAGGGTCGGCCATTAGCCATCCAGGGGATATTACTCTTGACCCATTAACTTTATATACTGGTATGTCAAGAGCCGATATTGGCCCGCCTGCATCAGCTATGCCAGAAGCATTGCGGGCAGGCAAAACATCAATTCTATTACGCGCCATAACAGCATCTACCATTTGACTAGCTAATGTTCTGCTTCGGATTAATTCGTATAACTTTTTCTCTTGATCATTTGCACCCAGGAATTTATTTTCAGGATGAGTTGGGCGGATAGCTTCATGAGCTTCTTGAGCATTTTTAGATTTTGTTTTATAAACCCGTGTCTCTACTAAATCTTTTCCAAATTCTTTAGCAATTGTATTTGTAATACTTTTAATTGCTTCTGCAGATAAATTTGTAGAGTCAGTTCGCATGTATGTAATGTGTCCAGCTTCATACAGCTTTTGAGCTATTTGCATGGTTCGAGACGGCGCAAGACCAAGACGGGAACTAGCAGTTTGTTGCAGTGTAGAAGTTGTAAAAGGGGCACGAGGGCTACGCTTTTCATTTTTCTCAGTTATATCAACTACATGCCAAATTTTTTCATTAGCAGCTTTGTTTATTCTTTCGGCTTCTTGTAGATTATCTGGTTCAATACTGCAAGTAGCGTTCATTATTGCGCCAGATTTTGTTTTAAGATCAGCTTCTAGTACAAAATATGTTTCGGGAATAAAAGCTCTGATTTCTCTTTCTTTCTCCATTATTATACGCAATGCAGGGGATTGAACTCTTCCAGCAGAAAGCCCATAACGAACCTTTTTCCAAATTATTCCAGACAAATCATATCCAACAAGCCGGTCCAAAACCCGACGAGCTTCTTGGGCTTCTTTAAGGTTCATATCAATATCGCGGGGATGATTTAAAGCATCTATCACAGCCTCTTTTGTGATTTCATGAAATGTTGCTCTTTTGATATTTTGACTTTTGACTTTTGACTTTTGGATTAATTCTTTCAAATGCCAAGCAATGGCTTCACCTTCACGGTCCGGGTCGGTAGCTAGAATTATTTTGTCAGATTTTTCTGCCAAGCTTTGTAGTTCGTGGATTACTTTTTCTTTACCACGAGAAATTTCATAATGGGGTACAAACCCCGCTGGGATATCAATAGCCATTTTGTTGGATTTTGGTAAATCACGAACATGTCCCACACTAGCGCGGACTGTAAATTTTTCGTTAGAAGTTCCATCCAAATATTTTTCAATAGTTTTGGCTTTAGAAGGTGATTCAACAATGACTAATGTTTTACTCATAACTATAATTAATACTATACACTATTTTAAATTGCAAATAAAATAAAAAAAGTCAGGCTAGTGTTGCCTGACTGAAGATCCTAAGTATAAGTTTTATTTTATATATGGGTAAATCGGCACCCAGTATAATTCAAGTTCTTTTGCTTTAATCTTTACATAATTTTTGAATTCTTTACATAAATTAAAAAGCTTTTCAAAAAAATACAGACTATTCATAAAAGCCCTTTGAATTGTAGTGGGCCTTTTTCTGTTTCCAGAAATATTATCTTTAATTCTTCTAAAAACTTTTTCTTGAAAAGGTGGCCCAGCTATTATTCCATCAATGTCATGTTTAAAACTTTCCAAATAAATGATTACTTTTTTAGGGCAGTCATCATTAAGTTTTTTATAATTGTCTAAGAAACTTTTTAAATCAAAAATCTCTTTTCGTTTTAAAAACTTTTTTAGTTGTTTCTCAAGTTTAAAACAATTGATTGTCCAATCAAGCGATAATGGTATGTTTAAATATTTTTTTCCATTAGAAACCTTGACTCTTACAATCGAAGGATTAAGAATTTCAGTTTTAATTTTTTTTGTAGATACCCATGTGTCTGGCATCCCTACGCCATCCCACTCATCTCTTTGCTTTTGGTTCATAATATAGTTGTTTAAATTTACCCATATTCTATACCGATATTGAGTCATGTCAAGTTCTACGGAAATAGCCCGCGTCTTCAATTATTAATCCACGGAGCTCCATTATCATAAGTAAACTATTTACTTCATCGGCTGGGTTTTCGCATTCTCTTATGATTTCATCACGCGTCATTGGCTCACGTAAAATATCTAATATTACTTTTTCATCATCTGATATATCAGTGCGTTTAATTGGGGACTTAATATCAAACCCCAAAGCCAACAAAACATCATTTGCGGACATTACCGGCATTGCACCTTGAGATAACAAATAATTTGTCCCGCGTGAAGTTTCGGAATATATTGACCCAGGCACAACTAACACATCACGATTATATTCTAATGCTAACCGTGCAGTTATTAATGTGCCTGATTTTTCTTCCGCTTCAATTATTAGTACTGCATCACTATATGCTGCCATTAATCTATTTCTTTGAGGGAAGCTATATTGAGTTGCTTTAAAATTTGGTGGAAATTCCGCTACCAAACATCCACCGGACTCTACAATCTTGTCAGCTAGTTTTATATTGGTCTGAGGATGAATAGATTTTTTATCTAACCCCGATCCTGGAAACGATGTCGTGTACATTCCATGTTTTAGTGCTTGTTCATGGACCAAGCTATCAATACCCAGTGCCAGTCCGGATACTATATTAACAGGGTAGCCAACAAGCCCGGCTATAATGTCGCAAACTACTTGTTTACCATAATTACTGTGTTTACGGGACCCAACAATAACTAAATTTTTTAAATTATTTGGTGGCAGTACTCCACGAATAAAAAGTCTTTTTGCCGGCTGAGAAATTTCAGTCAATCTTTTTGGAATTTCATTACTGTTTAATTCCCGAATCTCCATGTTTATATATTTTACTATTTTTGCTATACTATTGCCATATGTTATCCCGTTAGAAGCCACGATCACGAAGATTAAAATGGGAGATATATAAATAAGGTTATTATTAAATTAATTTAAAGCATTAACGATACTAAATTTAGATCGTGACCTGCTTCTAAACGGGATGTTAGACATTAAATTTATACGCGAAAATTCCGATATCGTTAAATCTGCAATTACTAAAAAGCACATAACTTTGGATTTGGATGAATTAATCAAGCTTGACGACAGACGCCTTGAGATTCTTAAAATAGTCGAGTCTCTTCGAGCTGAACAAAACGAAGCATCACTCTCTATTATGGGTGCTAGTCCCGAAGAGAAAGAGCAAATCATAAAAGAAATGACTCTTTTAAAAGAAGACTTACAAAAAAACGAAACCGAGCTTAAAGACATAATGACTTCTTGGCAAAAGATGATGTTAGAAGTCCCTAACGTGCCCGATGTTTCTGTGCCAGATGGAGAAAGCGATGAAGATAATCTAGAAATTAAATCTTGGGGTGAAATTCCAAAATTTGATTTTGCACCCAAAGACCATATTGAATTAATGGAAAATTTAGACATGGTTGATTTTGACCGAGGAATAAAAGTTTCTGGTTTTCGAGGTTACTTTATGAAAAATGATGGGGCACAATTGTTTTTTGCATTGTGGCAGTATTTTTTAAATTATTTTATAGCTGCTGGCTACACACCTATGATTGTGCCATCACTTGTCCGTAAAGAATCATTAATTGGTACAGGGATGCTTCCGCAATCAGAAGATGATTTATATAAAGTTGGTGAATCCGAATATTTAGCGGGTACAGCCGAAGTTGCAACTATGGGTTACTATATGAACGAAGTCATTGAACAATCTGATTTACCTAAAAAGTTTATTTCTTTCTCACCATGTTTTCGTGCCGAGGCTGGTAAGCATGGGGCTGATACTAAGGGTATAATCCGCGTTCATGAATTCTTTAAAATAGAACAAGTCATACTTTGTGAAGCTAATCATGAAGAATCAGTTAAATGGCATGAAGAGATTACTGCCCATGTTGAACATTTAATGCAAGAATTAAAATTGCCATACCATGTTGTTGTTAACTGTGGTGGGGATCTTGGTTTAGGTCAAGTTAAAAAATACGATATCGAAGCTTGGATGCCATCACAAAACAAATACCGTGAGACTCATTCATCATCATATTTCCATGATTTTCAAACTCGTCGTTTAAACATTAAATACCGTGATGAGACTGGTAAACTTCGTTTTGTTCATTCTCTTAACAACACAGCTTGCGCGACATCTCGTTTACCGGCAGCACTAATAGAGAACTATCAGCAGCCTGATGGATCAATTATAATTCCCGAAGTTTTGCGTCCGTACATGGGTGGTAAAGACAGAATAACTAAAAAATAAACATGAATAGTCGCGACCTTGTAAAACAAAAACAAGCAGTACTTTACGAAAGACGTGAAGCTGGGGCAAGGCGCAAAAGAATATTTTTTATAATAATTTTTTTACTATTAGTTGTTTCTTTTTTCTATGTAATTCGTAAACCATTTCTGCGGGTGCGTAGTGTTAGCGTCGTTGGTAATGGTTTGGTAGATAATACCGAAGTTCAAAAATTTGTAGAAAATAAAATATCAGGATACAAATATTTTTTAATACCTCGAAATTCTATTTTGTTTATTAAAAAAGATATTTTACAAAAAGAAATTGTAAAAAATTTTCCACGGCTATCATCGGCTGTAGTGCATACTGGTAATAATTTAAAAATTGAAATAGGGGAACCAGTTTTTCAAACAATGTATTGCCCACTTGATGGGTCAAATAAACCCAGTATTAGTTGTGCGCTGCTTCATTCAAATGGGGTAGCGGGGTCTATTGCCCCTAAATACCCGTATATGCCATTGTTTACTTTTTTTAGTAGTGGTGGAGCTGTACCCATCTTAGGTCAACAAATAATTGACCCAACAGAAATAGTTCGAATAACCAAACTAGGTGATGAAATTAGTTCATATGGTATGCCAGTGTATGGTTTTGTTTACGCAAATGGTTATGATGAAATACTCCTGGATACTGGTGATGAATTTGCAAATTTACCACGCATTCGGGTTTTAAACGGAGCAACAGATAAAGATATACATTTAACACTGGGTATTGCACTAGAAGATCCAATTGTTAAAAAACTTTTACTTGATAATTTAAATAGTTTAGCGTATGTTGATTTGCGTTTTGATGGGCAAGTAGTATATAAGAAAAAAGGTGAAATATAAGTTATAAGTCAAAATTCAAAAGTCAAAATTGAAATTCAAAAATTAAAAGTATTGAAAAGAAAAATAATGGAAAATGATAATATAAATTTTTGGAAAAAACTAAAAGAAAAATCAAATACTTTAAACAGGCCTATTGTAGTTTTAGCACCAATGGCCGATGTTACAGATGTGGCTTTTAGGGAAATGATTTCTATTTATTCAAGATCTGGACAAAATAATGGGCCTGCCCGCAATGCTGTTAGCATAGCTTCTGCAGGCGGGGGTCCGGATGTTTTTTGGACAGAATTTGTCTCAGCTAATGGACTTTGTTCATTGGGGCGTGATGCGCTACTTAAGGATTTGCAATATACCGAAAACCAGCGCCCAATAATTGCCCAGATATTTTCCGCTGATCCGGATAAAATGTACAAAGCTGGAAAATTAATAGTTGAACTGGGTTTTGATGGGGTGGATATTAATATGGGTTGCCCCGATAAAGCCATCGAGAAGCAAGGCGCCGGCGCCAGTATGATAAAGACACCAGAAATTGCAGTAGCTGTTATAAATGCTGTAAAGCGCGGGGTGCAAGATGGTGCACAAGAATTTAATAAACCAATTATTCCCGTTAGTGTTAAAACCCGCGTTGGTTACAACACTATTCAAATTAATGAATGGATGCCAATACTGCTTAATTGTAATATTGATGCATTAACTGTCCACGTTAGGACAAGGAAAGAAATGTCTGCAGTTCCAGCAAATTGGGAACTCATTAAAGATGTTATTAAATTGCGAAATAAAATTTCACCCGAAACAATCATTATTGGTAATGGGGATGTTATGGATTTAAATCATGCGCAAGAATTATATAATAAATATGGAGTAGATGGCGTAATGATAGGCCGAGCAGTGTTTGGTAATCCATGGATTTTTGATTGGGATAGAATGGTGGTTAAAAGGCCGGTAAGGTTACCTAAATTTGTTTACCAAATTTTACCAAATAAATGGATTAAAAAAATATTGGGTTCAATGCGATATACAGCTTCCGCTGTACCGCAAGATGAAAAAATGCGCGTACTACTAGAGCATGCAAAACTATTTAATAAAAAATTAGGCGATGTAAAAAGCTACAGCGTTATGAAAAAGCATTTCAAAGCATACTGCCATGGATTTGTAGGTGCTAAAACCTTGCGCGAAAAATTAATGGCAACAAACAATGTCACCGAACTTGAGATTGTAATAAATGAATTTTTAAAGAAACAATAATTTATGAAAATAAAACTTCCAAATGTGACTCTTCTTGGTATCGACTGTGTAAATGTAGAAAGATTAATAGAAGCCATGAATGCATCTCAGCAAAATATAGAATTTGGTGCAATAAAATTACTTACATCATTACCAACAGATGATACTAGAAAAGTCAAAATCCCGCACATTGATTCAATTAATGAATTTTCTCGTTTTTGTATTGAAGATCTTTATAAATATGTGGATACCGATTATGTATTACTTGTTCAATATGATGGTTTTGTTTTAAATCCAGAAAGTTGGACCGATGAATTTTTAAAATATGATTATATTGGTGCACCATGGCTTGTTGCTGACTTTTCTATAAGAGATTTTAATTTTCCACCAGAGTCTTTAGGAACACTTATTGTTGGTAATGGTGGTTTTTGCCTTAGAAGTAAAAATTTTTTAGAAACATCAGCAAGACTTTCAAATGATGGTAAAATCCCAATAAAGCATCCCGAAGATGTTGCAATGTGTGTTTGGTATAGAGACGAATTTGAAAAAGCCGGTATTAAATTTGCGCCTGCAGATCTGGCACATAAATTTAGTGTTGAATCAAAAGTAGAAGTATATGGAAAACCTTTTGGTTTTCATGGACTTTATGATGAAAATATTGATGCACTGGTAGGTAGCTATCCTAATTTCCCATTATATTCTTTTTTATCTCGTCGCAGAGGTAAACTAGTAGAAAAAATCACAAAAATTTTTAAAGATGTTGCCATAGAAGGACATTTATTTGGTTCGATTTCTGAAAATAGAGCAGACAACTTTAGCGATGTTGATATTTGGTTTACTTTTGATGATGAAACATTTCAATCTTTTTCAGAAAAACATTTTGAGTTATATAATCAAGTTGGAGAGGTTATTCATATTTGTGAACCACCTCAAAATGCTCCACTAAATGGTATTTTTTCTTCTGTACTATATAAAACAAAAGTCGGATTAATTATGGTTGATTATTATCTTTGTCCCATATCAACATCTTTTATTACAAAAGAGAGTAAAAAAATATTTGGGGATATTGATTTACCAGTGGGTGAAATAATTGGTTTTAATCCTCAAAAAATTTCTGTCCCAGAAACTTACCGAATAGATTTTTTTATTTGTTTTATTTTTAATTCAATAAAAAAACTTATTCGTAAAAAAGAAGATTCTCTAGATGCACTATTTAGAGAATATGATAATTTGAACACAAAATATGGTTTTACTTTAGAACCTATTATTGATAAAGAAAATAATTTTATAAATTTAGAGAAAGTTATGGGCAATATTAGAAATATTGCAAATGAAAAACAAAATATAGCTCTTGTTGAAATAAGTAAATTTATAAACCAAGTAAAAAATAAATAAATTAGTCATTAATGTGCACACTGGTTTTTATTTTATATAGTGCTATCATAAATATATGATAGAAGTTAAAGATTTATTTAAGGAATTTAAGAACAAAAAGACTAAAACCGTTGCAGTAAATGGTTTGTCTTTTACTATTGAACAAGGTGAAAGTGTTGCTTTTATTGGTCCCAATGGTGCTGGTAAATCTACAACTATAAAAATGCTAACCGGTATACTTCATCCTACAAGTGGGGAAATAAAAGTCCTTGGTTTTTCACCTCAAAATAATCGCCGAAAAGTTGTTAGTCAAATTGGTACAGTTTTTGGACAACGTAGTCAATTAATGCCAAATCTTCCAGCAAAAGATACTTTTAAATTGTATGGCGCAATGTATGGTTTAAAAAAAGAAGAAATAAAACAAAGAACTATAGAGCTTGAAAAAGAATTGAATTTAAGTGAATTTATTGATCAACCAGTTCGGACTTTATCATTATGTCAAAGAATGCGAGTAGAAATTGCCTGTGCTTTAATTCATAAACCTAAAATACTTTTCCTTGATGAGCCTAGTATTGGTCTTGATATCTTAGCTAAACAAGCATTAAGAGAAACTTTGCTTAAATTGCGTGATGATAATAATGTAACAATTTTCCTTACATCGCATGATGTGGGGGATATTGACGCTGTATGTGAGCGAACAATTATTGTTAATCACGGTGTAATTGTAGTTGATAAACCAACAAGTGAATTAAGAGATTTGCATGGAGAACTTGAAGATGTTATTGCTGGATTCTACGTAAACCAATTGTAATTTTATGAATAAGTATTTTACTTATATTTGGGTAGTTGCTAAAAATACTTTTAGTACAAGAAAAAAATTATTTGCACAAATGATTAATCATTTGGTTTTTCTTATTTTTGTTTTTTATTTATATAAAAATGTTTATTTACTTTCACCTAATGTTAGTTTAAAAATTCCACTAACAAATACAATTTGGAGCATGGCAATGTATTATGTTATTTTTTGGTTAGGGTTTCGTCTCTTACATAATGTTTTTCAAAATGATGTAAAAACAGGAAATATAGAAGTATATTTAACTAAACCAATGGGTTATATAACTCAAAAATTATTGACCGTAATAGGTGAAGGTTTATTACCATTTACTTTTGCTCTTATCACATCAATTATTGTTCCTTATCTATTAGTCGGTTGGCCTGTGGTTAACACAAATCCAATAATTTTTATAATTAGTGTTGTTTTAATTTTCGTATTGAGTCAAATTTTAAATGCTTTTATTTTTATATTGTGTGGACTCACTAGTTTTTGGTTAGAGGATAGTAATCCTGTTTATTTAGTTGTATCTAAATTTATTATGATTTTTGGAAATTCCTGGGTACCTGTAGCTTTTTTCCCTTTAGGTCTTAGAGTATTTGCAGAATATTCTCCTTTTGGGGCTGTGAATTCAATTGCTTTTGCTATGTACCCAAATTTTATGGATAGGTATTTATTTTGGGTAGGTATTAATTTATTTTGGATTATTGTATTAGGAGTATTTACTTATTTTGTTTCTACTCAAGCTTTTAAAAAATTATCTGTTAATGGAAGTTAATTATGTATAGAGAAATAAAATATTTTTTAGTATCGATTAAATACAATTTAAAAAATGCTTATGTTTTAGGTAGCTCTTTTTGGATTGGAGTTTTTAGTATGGTCTTAAATAATACTAGTTTTTATATCATTTGGTATCTTTTTATTTCAGCTACTGGTGATATTAATGGATGGGGTAGTTATGACATTTTTGGGATGCTTGGAATTTCAACATTTTGTTTTGGTATAACTAATAGTTTTTTCTATGGGGTTGTTAAAATGCCTAGTATTGTTACTCGGGGTGATTTTGATGCAGTATTACTTTCCCCAAGATTAATCTTAAATAGATTATCGGGAATGAATTTTTCAATAACTGCATTAGGGGATTTATTTATGGGATTTGGAGTTTTTGTTTGGTATGGAATTACAAAATTATTCTCATTTGAACAATGGTTAATGTTTCTAGTAGTTATCTTTTTAGGAGTTATAACATTTCTTTGTGTAAGAATCTTAGTATCACTTATTTCTTTTTATATCCATGATGGAGAATTAATTTCAGGTCAAATATTTAAATTATTTCTTCGTCCAGGACTTTACCCAGGATCCATGTTTCCTAGTAAAATGAAATTATTTTTTATGACAGTTATCCCTTCACTTTTAACTAGTACTGTGCCAATTGATTATATAAAAACAAATTCTATTAATATATTCTTATTATCATTTTGTGTTACTTTATTCTGGTTATTAATTACAGTTATTATATTTAAAATATCTATTAAAAGGTACGAAAGTGGAAACTTTTTAAGATAAATCTAATTTATGGTATTATAGTCATATGAAAGAAGTAGCGCATACAGTACTATACCGGAAATACCGACCGGCAAAGTTTGAAGATGTTCGGGGGCAGGAGAATGTAATTTCTCTTATTAGCTCGGCTGTGGCTAGTGGCAAACCAGCCCATGCTTATTTGTTTACTGGTGGGCGGGGACTGGGTAAAACCACAGTCGCGCGGATTTTTGCAGCTGCATTAAATACACAACCGGTAGATATTTATGAAATCGACGCAGCATCACGCCGTGGAATTGATGATATTCGAGAGCTTCGTGAACATGTCCGCGGGGCACCAATGGAATCCAAATACAAAGTCTATATTATAGACGAGGTCCATATGCTAACTAAAGAAGCCTTTAACGCACTCTTAAAGACACTAGAAGAGCCTGGCGAGCATGTAATATTTATACTAGCAACAACCGAAATTGATAAAGTTCCGGACACTATTCGCTCACGGTCTCAAATAATGCAATTTCGTCATCCATCGCAAGAAATTTTGGAAAACTATATTGCCGACATTGCCAAGCTTGAAAAAGTAAAAATCACAAAAGAAGCTGTAGCACTGCTGGCCCAATTAGCGGACCGGTCATACCGTGATGCTTGTGGAAGGCTAGAAGAATCAATAGTGCGCAGTAATGGAAGTGAAATAAATGCCGATGTAATTTCGGAAAGCTTTGGTGTACCTAGTAGTAAAATGTTAAATGATTTAACCAAAGCCATTTGCTTAGCGGATGCTGATAGCGCTAACAGTGCAACAAGTGCCCCACATTTTAATTCAATGAATCATGAATTACTTTTAACATTACTTTTAGCACGTGTCCGTAGTGTGCATATGCTACGCCATAAAATGATAACAATTGTTGAAGTTGAAAAAACTTTTGGGCAAGATGTTGCAAAATTTATTGAAACAGTTGCAATGGATGCTAACAATAAATTAAATTCTCAAATAATAATTAAATTACTTGATGCTTATAATTTAATCCGCCGTAGCCCAATCAAATCATTACCTTTGGAATTAGTAATCAGCGACATTTTAGGTCAGTAGTATGAAAGAATCCACTCATGGTAATAAGTCCGTAATTGCTGCTTTATTGGGTAATATTTTTGTTACAATTTTAAAAACAATAGTTGCTATTGTTTCCGGATCAGCCAGTATGTTTGCGGAAAGTGTTCATAGTTTTGCGGATACATTGAATCAATCATTATTGTTAATTGGGCTTAAAAGGTCTAAAAGACCAGCTGATGATATTCGGGGTTATGGTTATGGTATTGAGCGATTCTTTTGGTCTTTAATTTCAGCTTGCGGGATTTTGTTTATTGGGGCAGGAATTACAATTTACCATTCGATTGATTCATTAATGGATCATAGTCATGCTATTCATGAATTTAATTATATTTCTATTTGTGTTTTAGTTTTAGCTTTTGTTGTAGAAGGCATTACACTTTTTATTGCTCTTCGGGAATTAAAAGCTGGGCGAAAATTTTCAAAGAAAATTTTCGCCGATGCTGACCCAGTAACACTAGCTGTAGTTTATGAAGACGGGGCAGCGGTATTGGGTGTGTTAGTTGTACTACTAGCCCAAGGATTAGTTTATTTTACTGGGAACTATATTTATGACCCAATAGCTGGAATAATTGTTGGTTTAATATTGGGATTTTTAGCAATTATTTTAATTAAAAAAAATCATGGGTACATCATTGGTAAATCACTAGATGAAGAAACCACCGAAGAAGTCATTGAATTTTTGCTTCGTGACCCATGCGTGGAAAGTATCTCTGAATTTAAATCAGTAGCTATTGATGTTAACAAATACCGTATTTATACAACTGTGGAATGGAATGGTTCACCACTTTATGGCGAAATTTATGAAGAAGGTGATTTAAAAGAAGAATTTGACTACATCAAAGATGATTTTAAAGAGTTTACTAAATTAATGTTCCGTACTACCGACCGTATTCCGCGGTTAGTAGGGAACCATATTGATAAAATCGAAAAACAAATCCGCGAAGAATTCCCCCAAATAGCATATATTGATATCGAGATTAATTAAATACCTTTTTCTTGCTATATCTACTAGTGTGCTATAATCAATATCTTATAAACTAAACACATAAATTTATGGCAAATTGGAAAATAGACCCAGCGCATACAGAAATAGCTTTCAAGGTTAAACATTTGATGATATCAAATGTTCGAGGTTATTTTAAAGAATTTGATGGCACTATAATGATGCCAGACGATAACTTTGCTAACGCAAGTATTAGTTTTACTGCTAACACTAGTAGTGTTGATACTAATAATTCTATGCGCGATGAGCATTTACGATCCGCTGATTTTTTTGATTCAGAAAAATTCCCAACATTATCTTTTGTCTCAAAATCTATCACATCTTTGGGGGAGAATAATTTTAGCGTTGTAGGGGATTTAACAATGCACGGTGTAACTAAAGAAGTCACATTAAACACTGTTTTAAATGGACGCGTAGTTGATGCGTATGGTAATAATGTTATTAGTTTTGATGTTAGTGGATCTTTAAACCGTACAGATTTTGGTTTGGTTTGGAATGCAGCAATAGAAACCGGCGGGGTAGTTGTATCCGAAGAAGTAAAACTAGAAATAAACGCTGAATTTAAAGAAGAAAAATAAAGTAAAAATTTTTAATAATAAAACCCATAAATTTATGGGTTTTATTATTTATATATACAAAAGCTTAAAAATGTGTATAATATAGCTATTACCAGATCGTCTAACGGTAGGACAGAAGCCTTTGAAGCTTTTAATCTAGGTTCGATTCCTAGTCTGGTAGCAAAACTAAAAAACACCCGTCTTTAAAAGATGGGTGTTTTTTAGTTTATTATATTGAGCTTGGAATCGAACCGAAGGTCCAAATTTATAAAGAGTATAGCGACTATATAAATTTAGGATTTCGACTGCCAAGGAGAGGCGATTCCTAGTCTAGTTATTTTTGTTACCTTTTTACAAATTCGAACATATGGTATAATTTTATTATGAAAAACTTACAAGAAAATCCTAATATGAATAAAATAGAACAGGAGAAAGATTTTTTTGATAATAAAATTGAAGTTCTTATTGTTTCAAAAGAAGAATTTCTTACGAAAATGAAAGAAGAACATTCAGATTTATCTGACGAAGAAATTTTACAAGCGAAAGGTTGGAATTATGATAGTGGTGGAAAAACAATTGTTTTAATGCGTAATGATATTTTCCCAGAACAGTATATGCCTTACTTGGAAACCCACGAAAAGTGGGAGGCTTATGTTGCACGAAAAGATGGATTTAATTTGTTTAAAAAATCTGTGCGAGAATATAAAAGAGATAGAAATATTTTTGAATTTGATGATTCTTCGAGAAAAGAATTTTATGGGGAATTATCTATTTATAATTACGAATTTCGCCATGAGTACGCGATATATAAAGAATATCAGCAAGCCTTAAAAGATGGTAAATTAGAGGAATATCATAATTGGATTTTAAAACTAAGAGAAACTGAACTACCGAAAGCAAATGAAGAGACAAGAGAGATGATTTCAAATGATACAGAAATAAGACAATCAATTTATAAAAAACTAATAGAAAATGAGAAGCATTATTTTACTCGTAATAGTTAGTTTTAGTTATTTTAAAATTCTCCAAAATAAAAACCTGACTTTATTTTGTCAGGTTTAGTGCTATTTTATTTTTGAATACTTTACTGAAACAGCGCTAGTTGTTCTTACTTTTTTACCTTCATGGAAATATTTATTGATTTCATCTGTTATTTTATTCCAATGTGGCTTTTTGTTTCTGAGAAACTTTTGGTTTTTAACACAAAACATCACGTAGTTTTTTTCATCTTCAGTCCATGGTATTTGACCTCTTTCGATAATCGCATTATGCATATTAACCACAAACCCTGTTAAATTTCTTGCTTCCAAAGCTTGACGACAATGATTTTTCCATTCTTCGCTCGTAAAATCAATTCGTTCTTTCAGGCGATTACTCTTTCTTATAGTAGTAGCTTGGTCTCTTTCCTTTTTTGGAATAAGAAGTCTTAATGCATATGCAACAGCTTTGATTGATACTTGGGGAAATTTTGAATATAAATCAGGAATAAGTTCTTTTGCTAAATCCTCAGAACGAAATGGGAGTTTAGTATTGAGGTACATTTCAGCAATTTGGCTATGATTATTTGCAATATTTTTACCAATTTTTTCCACCTGCTTTATTGCAGAGTATTGGTTAGGTTTAATCGCTAAAAATAATCCTGCAGGTATTGTTTCTGTGTTATTCGTGTTTAAAATACTGTTCATTTTAAAATTCTTTGATTTAACTAAATATTAACATAAATAATAAAAAAATCAAGACCCATTATTTTTGAGCTTTTTTATTTGTATCCAAACATCGTCCCACATTCGTAGCAAATATTGACAAATAAATATATTATGATATTGTATAAACAATGTCGTTCTTTCTAATATTGTATTTGATTGTTTTTCAGAGAAGCTGTTGGCTTTTGTGATAAACAATTAAATATAAATAGCATGTACACAAATCCAGCCATCCAGGAAATATCCGACACTATTGAAAATCTCAAAAATAAAATTGTATGTTTATTCAAAGAGAATCTTTCTGATGTAGTTAAAATTGAAGAGAATAGCGAAGGACGTATTCTTTTTAAAAGCTCACATAAAACAATTATTGAAATTTATTTAGATGGAAGATTACTTTCTGAAAATAAGTTTTCTTTATCTATTGAACCAAACGGGACAAAAGGGAGAGACGGTGTTGCTCCTTTTTCTAAAGTTGATGCCACATTCTTCGGTATTATCAATGAAATGATTAGCAAATCTGAATCTTGGGTAGTTAAGTCTCTTGAGTTTGAGGATTTTAACGAAAAGAAGAAACACCAGATTATTTACAATAATGAATTTGGATTGCTTATAGATAAATATGATAAACATACCAAAGGTTATTAATTAACTTAAAATAACAGCGAGGCTGAATCAAATCATGGTTCAGCCTTTTTTGTTACCTTTTTACAAGTTCGAACCTATGGTAATATCTATATATATGAAATTATTATTAACCTCAAATGGAATCTCTAATGACTCTATTAAAAAATCATTTTTAAATTTAGTGGGTAAAAACCCAGAGGATATCTGTTTAGCTTTCATACCAACCGCTTCAAATATAGAACAAGGTGACAAGAGTTGGCTTATCAATGATTTTATTAATTTAAAAAACCTAGATTTAAAATCTATTAGTATAGTGGATATATCCGCTATTGAAAGAAACATTTGGGAGCCCCAATTAAAACAAGCGGATGTTTTAGTCTTTGGTGGCGGTGATACTTTTTACTTAATGGAATGGGTAAATAAATCTGGTTTAATAGAAATATTACCAGAATTATTAAAAACAAAAGTGTACGTTGGTATAAGTGCTGGAAGTATGATACCAAGCTCGGACTTATTATTAAACATTACTCAAGATTTATACAAAGAAGATTTAAAAAGATTAGAAAATATGAATGGACTAAATTTAGTTGATTTTTATCTACTCCCTCATTTTAATAAATCATCATCTTCTATAAGAAGTAAGGAAAATGTAATAAAAGCAACTAAAGGTATAAAAAGTAAAATATATGCACTTGATGACAAATCAGCAATAGAAATTAATGATGGTATGGTAAAAATTATTACTGAGGGAGAATTTTTAGAGATAAACTAATAAACATCTTAATTACTAGAATTCATTTGATAAAATTACTTTCCTAACATCATCCCACATTCGTAGTAAAAATAAAAAGAAGCCGAATAATTAAATCAGACTTCCTCGAATATTATTTTTAATTGAAATGAATTTCTGTTAAATAAATTCCAACGTGAAATCATTTCATATGGATCAGTACCATTAATCCAAAAATTACAATCTAAACACTTTAAATATCCATAATCAAGTGCATAACCATCGTGTTCCAAATTCCTTGAACCACATATATGACAACCACAATAGCCGTCTTTATCCAAAATAGCACCATTAAAAATCGCCTGTGCAATAGCAATTTGGGCAATTTCTTCCTTTTTCATATTATCGATATTTTTTTTCATGTTACTCTTTTTAATAAAAATAATCAAACTGTTATAATAACCCCATGCCTTATTTTACTTACATTCTAGAATGTGCTGATAAAACATTATATGTTGGTTCAACAAATGATATTGAAAAAAGATTACATCAACATAATAATTTAAAATCTGGCGCGCATTATACAAAAATCCGCCGGCCAGTAGCTTTAAAATACAAAGAAGAACTTGAGACATATGGCGCTGCACGAAAAAGGGAAGCCGAACTCAAATCTTTAACAAAAGAAAAAAAGTTAAATTTAATTAACCATAAAGATTAGAACCATTAAAAACGAAATAAGCCACCCCTGCAATAGAGATGGCCATAGTTATTTTTTATATCATTTTCTTTTTTTATTCCAACAATTGTTGATGTTGATAGAAGAGTAAAAGATTCGAATTCTCTTGCCAATGCCATTTGTCAAAAATTGGCGGTGGCCAGTAGATAGTTTCTTTCATTTGTTGAGTTTGATTTACGGTTTCGTAACCGTTATAATCCAAATTATCGGTAACTCCCTCGTTAGGTGCGCTAGGAAGTAAAATTTTATAACCCCCGTATGTTGTCTCTTTTGAAGACCCGGTTTGGGTTGTTGCAGTTTCAGTGTTTTCATTTTTATACAAAGTCCAATTTCCTTTTGCGTTCGTTGTTAGTTTGTCGTTAGTGTCAGCTTTAGTCCAAATTTTTTTATCATTCCATTTAATAGGAATAATTTTTGAATTTGGGTTAGTTGTAATTGTTTCAATATTTTCTGAATCTTCATTTTTTGCAATGGTACGAATGTCCAATACATAATAAATAGAATCAGTAACAGTTGTATCATTTTCCGTAACTTCTACAGAATCAATAACTTCAATGGCTTCAGTAATGATTTCATTTTGTTTAATGAAAGTATCTAAAGCTAGATCGTTATCATGATTCAATTCAGTATTTGAAACTGTCAAAGCGGGGATCGATGTCATCTCAATGATTTCAATCTTACGCTTCTTTACAACAAATTTTTTAATAGGAACAACTTTTGAAACTTTCACTGTTTTAACAATAGGAACAATAGCTTTTTCAGTATCAGTCTGAACATATTTAACAGGTTCAGTGATTGACTCTTTTTTATTTTCTTGGTTCACCGAAGCCTTTGGAGCTTCAATAATTGTGTATTCACCATAATCCACATCGCTGTTATGCGAAGGTAATGATAAATGGTTTATAAAAAGTGAGATTATAAATATAATTTGGGCTCCTCCCAAATATAAAAAAGCTTTAGCAGTATTGCTAATTTTGATATTTTTTATAAATTTTTTCATTTCTGATTTCTTTTTGATTGATCTATAATTTAGCACTAAATAGACATTTTGTCAAATAAAATAAGGTTAAAATAAAACCCCCTAGTGGGGTTTTACGGTGGCTATTCGTCTTTCTTTTTAGTTTTAGATTTAGTTTTTTTAGCTTCACTATCCTTTTTCTTCATAAAAATAAGGTTATAAATCAAGCTTTCAGATATTTTTTTGCGCATTTCTTCCAAATTTTCACTAACCCCATTTACTTTATCTTGCAATGTTCCTGTTAAATCCCTTACATTACGCAATAACCCAATAAGGTAATAAATAGCAATACTTATTAGAATTATAAAAATAATAGTTCCAATGGATGCAATAAAAAAGAAAATATCAGCATGAATTAATGTTTGACTCATAATTTTATTATAACATAAACATTTAAAAAATTCTTTCTATTTTGCTTTGTGCTATAATTTAACCATGACTTTAAATGAAATTTTATTAGGGATAAATGACCCCTATACTATCGTTGGCGACAAGAATATTGAAATTAAAGATGTTTCTTTATCTTCATTTCATATTGTTTCGGGAACATGTTTTTTTGCAATTAATGGAGTTAAATCCGACGGTCATGATTTTATAGACAATGTTATTAGTAAAGGTGCTGTTTGTATTGTTTGCCAAGTATTACCAGAAAAATTGCAAGATGGCGTAACTTATATTTTAACTGATGATTCTAGTTTGTTTGTTGGGCCAATGGCTGCTAATTTTTATGGTAACCCATCTAAAAAATTAAAAGTAATTGGAGTAACCGGAACCAATGGTAAAACAACAATTGCTACTATGGTTTATAAAATGCTTATTGGGTTTATGCGCAAATCTTCAATACTTTCTACAAATGGGGATTTTATAAATGATGAAATTTATAGTTTTAAAAGAGAATCACCAACAACCCCAGATGCTATTTTTATTCAAAAGTTTTTTAAAAATTCATTAGATGCTGGTTGTGATTATGTTGTAATGGAAGTCTCTTCACATAGTGTTGTTCAACACCGTATAAATGGGATTAATTTTACCGGCGCAGTTTTTACAAATCTCTCACATGATCATTTGGACTATCATCATACTATTGAAAATTACGCTTTAGCTAAAAAAGGTTTTTTCGATATTTTACCAGAAACATCTTTTGCTGTTATCAATATTGACGATAGCTATGGTCGCTATATGGTTTTGGATTCCAAAGCCAAGATTTATACATATGGGTTCAATGGCACTGCGGACTATAGTGAGATAATTGATTCACAATTAATTGGGCATTTTAATGAATACAATACTTTGGCTGTATATGTTGTTGGTGAACTTTTAGGTTTTGATAAAACTCATATCAAAAAAATAATAAAAAGTTTAACTGTTCGCGGGCGGTTTGAATTAGTTTATAACAATTTTGGAATTCGAGTTGTTGTTGATTATGCGCACACGCCAGATGGTGTAGAAAATGTTTTAGAGACTGCCCGAAATTTAATAAAAGATAATGGGCGCCTAATAACAATTATGGGTTGCGGAGGGGACCGAGATAGTGCTAAACGCCCTGTTATGGGACGGCTGGCTTATGATTTGTCAGATATTTTAATAATTACTAGTGACAACCCCCGCACAGAAGACCCTGAAATTATAATAAATGAAATTAAAAAAGGTTTACCTGATGAAATTACAAAACAAGTAGTTTTTGAGCCTGACAGAAGACTAGCCATTGCCCAGTCTAAATTAATTGCAAAATCAGGTGATGTTGTAATGGTTTTAGGTAAAGGCCACGAAACATACCAAGAAATAAATGGAGTCAAAAATCATTTTGATGACCGAGAAGTTGTAATTGAAGAATACAAAGATTAGCTCTTTTGTCGTGGGCGTTTTTAATGTATACTTATAGTGTATTAATAATTAAATCTATTTATGGAAGAAACAAACAACATAAACCCAACTCCAATTATTCCGGCTACTACTAATTCTAAAATCACTCGTCTTCATTTGGGGTTAGTTTGGCTTGGAATTATTTTAGCTATTGGTATGGTCTTAATGACACTAATCGGTAGTTTTACTTTTTTTCAATCTAAAAAATTAGGTGATGTAGTCAATGTCACTGGTTCTGCAACAAAAGATGTTGTTGGTGACAAGGGTAATTTAAATATTTCATTTTCTCGCGGGGCAAGTGTTAGCTCTTTGGGTAGTGATTACAAACTAATGGGTAATGATGCTAATACAATCATTGCTTATCTTAAGAAAAAAGGATTCACTGACGCCGAAATAACAACTAGTTCAATTAGCGCTAGTGATGTTTGGAGTGATAAAGAAAAACAATACAAAGACTATGACCTTCGTCAAAATATTGAAGTTAATAGTGGAAATGTAAACTTGATCGATGCAACTTCAAAAGACATTACTTCGTTAGCTAGCAACGGAATTGTTTTAAATGTTAATACTAGTTATACATATTCAAAATTAGCTGATGAGCGAGTCGGTTTATTATCTGCAGCTATTGATGATGCTCGTTTGCGTGCTGAATCTATCGCTGAAAAAAGCGGACGCAAAATTGGTAATATCCAAAGCGCATCTTCTGGTGTAGTCCAAGTTCTTTCTCCTGGATCAATCGAAGTTCAAGATTACGGTTCATACGATACTTCTACTATTAACAAAACAATAATGGTTACAGCCAAAGTTTCATTTTCATTTAAATAATTATGTTATTTAAAACCCGTTTGTATTTTGCATTATTTTTACTACTAGCATTTACATTTAGTGGTTCTGTTTATGGTGCAATTGTTACAAATGCTGGTTTTGGTAGTGAATCTATTTTAATTTCTAGCTCTACTCCTGTAAATGGAGAAACAGTTCATTTATCAATCCCACTTTATAACCAATCTGGAGGAACATTATCCGGAGTAGTTAGGTTTTATCAAGATGATAAAAAAATAAACGAGCACAACATTGTTGTTAAAAATAATGAATTTAGTGGTGTAAATTTTGATTTAAAAGTTACCAGTGGTAATCATAATTTAGTTATAAAATTAGAAGATACAACCATAACAAAACCTAAAACCGCCAAAGAAATTGTCGTTCTAAAAAATAGGGAATTAAGCACCATAATCCATGTTCAAAATAAAGACGGTATTTCTCCGGTATCTGATGGTATTTTAAAAGAATATCCTGTACAAAATGAAACCCAAGTCGTTGACACTAGTTCCGGGATTGATTCTTATCGGCAAGATTTTTTAAATAGTGCTGAAATCAAAATGGATACAATTAAACAAGATATAAAAGAAAATGTTAAACAAAATGAACAATATGAAGAAAGACTTAATGAGCTTCGTAAATCTCTGCCCCGATCTGACGGTAGTTTATTAACCCCGCTTCAGTATTTATATGCTTGGGGTCTAGCTGCAATTAGTTATATTTTAGCAAATATTTATTTGTTCTACGGTCTTGTATTTTTAATTGTATTTTTGATTATTCGTTTTATCTTTAAAAAATTCCATAACCATTTAGGACGGAATAGCTAGTTATGGCAAGGTTAATAATTGGGTTTGGATTAATTTTTATTTTTTTTATTAGTCACAATTTTTATTTACAAATTGTGACTTTATTGTGCAGCGTTTTTATAATGCCATTGCCTTATTTAACATTGCTACCATTTGCAATAATTTATGATTTAGTTTTTATGCCTAAAAATATTCCAATATTTAGTATTATTACTTTGGGTTTTATAATTATTAGTTATTTCTTAAAACCATTTATTCGTAAACAATAATTCCATGTCATTTTTCCGATTCTTTAAACGCAAAAAGAAATACTCAGCATTTGATGTTGATACCATTTTTTTAGACAATAAAAATATGCCTCTTTTTGACCGTTCTCAAAAAGAAGGAACAATTGAACAAACAATAAATAGACGCACAGTTTCTATTTTAATGGGTATTTCTTTTTTATTAATAATTGGTATTGGAATTAAAGCTATACATTTACAATTAATAAAAGGTTCAAGTTTTGTTAAAAGGTCTGAAAACAATAGACTAGACGCAATTCCTTTGTTTGCTCGTCGTGGAGTCATAACTGATCGCAATGGAGAACTTTTAGTTTGGAATACACTAGAAAATGAAAATGTTAAAAAAGACGAAACTTTGGAATATATTCCTGATCGTCTTTATATTAACAAATCTGGTATGGGGCATATTTTAGGATATGTTTCTTACCCACAAAAAGATTCCAAGGGTTTCTACTGGCGGACTAGTTTTGTTGGGCGTGATGGTGTTGAAAAATTATATGACAAAGAATTAACTGGTGTTAATGGTGCAAGGTTAGTTGAAGTTGATGTTGCGGGGAATATTCTTTCAACAAATTTAGCTGAAGACCCAATCCCTGGGCAAAAAATTGTTTTAACTATTGATTCTCGTATGTCTGATGCAATGTATCGTAGTATGGTTACACTTTCTTCTAATATGGGTTATCGTGGTGGAGCTGGGGTTATAATGGATGTAAACACTGGTGATATTTTAACAATGTCTAGTTTTCCAGAATACAATAGTAATATTCTTTCAAAAGCAGAAAACAAAAGTGTGATTAATTCATATTTTAGTGATACACGGTCAATTTTTCTAAATCGTGTTTTTCAAGGTTCTTATGCTCCGGGTTCAATTGTTAAACCATTTTTAGCGATACAAGCATTATACAAAGGCGTAATTACACCCGAAGTAAATATACTTTCTACTGGGTCAATTAGTTTACCTAACCCTTATGACCCTAAAAACCCAACAGTTTTTAAAGACTGGCGAGCCAATGGTTATACTGATATGCGCCGAGCCATTGCTGTTTCATCGGACATTTATTTTTATGAAATTGGTGGTGGTTTTGGATCACAAAAGGGTATTGGTATTAGCGGTATAGAAGAAGTTGCAAAAAATTTTGGTATCGCTCAAAAAACTAATATAATTTTCCCTGGTGAAGTTAATGGAGTCATACCGTCACCCGCTTGGAAAGAAAAAGTCTTCAAAGGTGACCCTTGGCGAATTGGTGATACATATAATAGTTCCATTGGTCAGTATGGATGGCAAGTCACGCCGTTGCAAATGGCACGAGCCGTTGGTGGGCTTGCTACTAATGGTAAACTAGTTAAACCTCGAATAACATTTGATGAAAAAATAGAAGTTAAACAAGTTTCGCAAAATTTTACACCTAACCAATATCAAGTTGTCAGAGAAGGTATGCGCATGACAGTAACCGACGGTAGTGCTACTGTTTTAAATATTCCAGAAATGAAATTATCTGTTAAGACTGGTACTGCACAGGTGGGTGTTGGTAATTCAAGAATTAATTCTTGGGTTGTTGGATTTTTCCCTTATGATCATCCTAAATATTCTTTTGCTGTACTTATGGAAGGCGCGCCATCTTCGGCTTCACAGTCAGCATCTTTTGTAATGCGAGATTTTTTCCAAATCCTTGCGCAGGAACACCCCGAAGTTATTGAATATTTGAACCAGTAAGGATTTTTGCAAATTAACCTATTTTGATGTACAATATTGCAATGGAAGAAAAAACATATATAACAAAAGAAAACCAAGAAGAGCTAAAACAAGAATTGGAAATGCGTCGTTCCGTTAAACGACAAGAAATTAAAGACCAATTAGAATTTGCTAAATCTCTTGGGGACTTATCTGAAAACGCCGAATACCACCAAGCCCGTGAAGACCAAGGCCGTAATGAAGACCGAATTTCCGAAATCGAGCATATATTGCAAACTGCAGAAGTTGTTACTAAATCAAAACACGGTACTGTTGATATTGGAGCTCGTGTTACTATTCAAAAAAAAGGTGATAAAGACCAAGTAATGTACACTATTGTTGGTGGCGAAGAAGCCGACATTGCTGAAGCTAAAATCTCATACCTTTCTCCAATTGGAGCAGCTATTTTTGGTAAAAGTGCTGGTGATAGCGTTACTGTTGATGCACCCAAAGGTCAAGTTGTTTATACAATAATTTCTATTCAATAAATTTATGGCTGGGCTTGATGAACTTCGTCATGCTAGATTGCTTAAAAAAGGTATTTTGGAAGACCAAGGTTTTTTAGCATATCCTGCAAGTGTACCTCGGACACATTCTATTTTAAATATTAAAAATGAATTTGATAATCTAGTAAATTCTGGCAGTACTGTTAGTATTGTTGGACGGATTATTTCTATTCGTGGTCAAGGTGCAATTTTGTTTGTAACATTGCTTGATGCCGGCGAGACTTTTCAAGCTGTATTTAAAAAAGATGAACTTAACGAAAAAGATTTTAATCTTTTTGTAGATACTAGTGATATTGGTGATTTTATTTCTGTAACTGGTAATTTATTTACAACTCAAAGAGGTGAAAATAGTATTTTAGCTAAAAATTGGGTAATGGCTACTAAATCATTATTACCACTACCTGAAAAATGGCATGGACTAGAAGATGATGAAGAGCGTAACCGTAAACGATATTTGGAAATGGTTTCAGATGTATCTGTTTACCAAAGAATGGTTTTGCGCTCTAAAATAGTTTCTGCTATTAGGAATTTTTTTGATGAACTAGGTTTTATCGAAGTTGAAACTCCAGTACTTCAAAACCAAGCTGGTGGGGCCAATGCCAAGACTTTTGATACTCACCATAATGATTATGATATGGATATGGTTTTGCGTATTGCTGTTGAGCTTGACCACAAAATGATTATGGCTGGGGGAATACCACGGATTT
Organism: uncultured bacterium; assembly: GCA_937895515.1. Lineage (GTDB taxonomy): Bacteria > Patescibacteriota > Minisyncoccia > Phycocordibacterales > UBA9973 > 2-01-FULL-33-17. The sequence goes on along the minus strand of CALAYS010000012.1, from coordinate 52,654 downwards.
ACGAGCTAGGTAAAATGTTCCGTAACGAGGGTAGTGACCCATCACACATTCAAGAATTTACAATGATTGAATGGTACAGCGCATACAATACTCTTCAAGAAAACATACAATGGACTGAAAAATTATTAAAACATTTAGCTATGGATGTTGTTGGTAAAACCGAATTTAAAGTTTGGGATAAAGAAAACAATGAACACACTATTTCTTTTGATGGCACTTGGCCTAAGAGACGCTTTGACGAACTTTTGATGGAATATGCAAATGTTGATTTTAATAACATTACTGAAAATGATTTGATAGCCGAAGTTAAAAAATACGGTATGGGGGATGATGAAGTTAAAACAACTAGTCGGGCTAATATGCTGGATTATATTTACAAGCGTACAGCAAGACCTAAATTAATTAATCCAACTTTTGTTACTAATTACCCGGGGGTATTAAAACCACTTGCTCAGCAAAATACTGACGGCACTGCAGAAGTTGCTCAGCTTGTTATTGCTGGTGCTGAAATTACTAACCAATATGCCGAATTAGTTGATCCTACAATTCAAAGAAAATTAATGGAAGACCAAGCCAAAGCCAAGCTTGCAGGCGACGAGGAAGCCATGGATGTTGATGAGAGGTTCCTAACTGCAATGGAACATGGTATGCCACCAATGACAGGATTTGGTATGGGTATAGACCGTATTGTAGCAATTCTTACCGAGCAAAATAATCTTCGCGATACAATTTATTTCCCAATCATGCGCCCAAAACAAGACTAGACAAACCCCCTAAATCCCCCTTATCAAGGGGATTTTTATTTTTAATCGCAGGGTTTTGTGATTATTTTCGAAATCCTCCCTTGATAAGGGGAGGTTGGGAGGGGTTATAAAAATAAAAAATCAAAAATAAAAAAGCCCGGTATTTATCCGGGAATTTTTGTTTGGGTATTTGATAATTTTCTAAGAAAGTAAATTTGTTTCAGTTTTTGGTATAAAATTCTTAAAAAATTCAATCTCTCTTGTTATAGCAATTATGTCTTGCTCTTTTTTTTGAGTTTGAAGGTGTAATTTGAAAAAATTGTAAAATCTTCCATTTTTTCTTTCTTGATCAGCTGAAGATTCTAACTGTCTTAATGTTATTTTGTTTCTGGATAATAAATAATCCATGATGCCTCTTGTGTAAGGATTTTGGTTAGCTGTTTTCATATAATATTTTATTTGTTTTACTTTACACCTTTTGGATGGCGTTGTCTAGTGGGGAATTGGTCATTGTGGAAAACTTTATTGTAGCATTGTGGGACAAAGTGGTGTATAATTATACTCAAGTGGGGCAAAGTGGGTTAAATAATTTTAACCATAAAAGCCTTACAAATAAGAACATTATGTTAATTGGAGAATTCACACATACACTAGACGATAAGAAGAGAATTACTCTTCCTACAAAATTACGCAAAGAATTGGGTAAGAGCGTTGTTGTCTCTCCAGGAATAGATTCTTGTTTGTTTCTACTAACTAAATCCGAATGGTCTAAAATGTCCGAAAAATTATCCAGTGGTTCAATGCTGGAACAAAATACTCGAAGCTTTTCTCGTTATTTATTTGGACAAGCAATGGAAGTTGATGTTGATACCGCAGGCCGAATCTTGGTTCCAGAGAATTTGCGCACAATGGCAAACCTTACTGGTAAAGTTGTTTTGATTGGGGTCAAGAACCGGATGGAAATTTGGAGCGAAGATTCTTGGAATAAATACAAAAAAGGAATTGCAGGTGATGTCGACACAATTGCTGGAACATTAGGTAATCTTGGAGTTTTGTAATATGTATAAACACATTCCAGTTTTGATTAATGAAGTATTAGGCGCGGTGTATATACCTGATAATGCAATTGTTATTGATGGAACTATTGGACTGGGTGGTCATGCATATGAAATTTTAAATAAACATAAAAACATCAAATCATATTATGCTTTTGATGTTGATTCTTCTGCTATTAATTTAGCTAAAGAAAAACTAAACAACTATCCATGTGTTCACTATATAAATAAAAACTATAGCGAAGCTGTAGAAATTCTAAAAGAAAAAGGCGTAAACAGTGCTGACACAATACTGCTTGATCTGGGTGTTAGCTCAATGCAACTGGATAATCCTGATCGTGGTTTTTCTTTCCGTTTTGATGCGCCACTTTCTATGAGACTAGATGGTAGTAATACCGATACTGTATCTGACTATATTAATACTGTAGATGGATCCGAATTAATCGAAGTCTTAAAAGAACTTGGCGAAGAAGATTACGCTTACAAAATTGCTAAAAAAATAATCGAACAAAGAGAAATAAAACCAATTACAACTACATTTGAACTGCGTGATATTGTCTATAATGCTTACCCAATGCATAAAAGATTTGGACGGATTCATCCCGCAACAAAAACATTCCAAGCTTTAAGAATTGCAATTAATGGGGAACTAAGCCATTTAAAAAAAGCACTCGATGAATTATCACAATTTTTATCTCCCCATGGGCGAATGCTGGTAATAAGTTTCCATAGTCTTGAAGACAGAATCGTTAAACAAGCTTTTAAAAATTTGGAACAAACGCAAGAATTTAAACTAATCACCAAAAAGCCAATAATTCCCACTGATACAGAAATACAAGAAAACCCTAGAAGTCGAACTAGTAAAATGCGAATAATCGAAAAAATATAATGAGAAATACAAAAAAACACACAAAACAAATAGACAAACTTTCTCGTACAAATTTTAAAATAATTTGTTCTGTTTGCGGTTTAATGTTTTCTTATTTGATTTTACTTGGTTTGACTGCTACTAACATTGTAACAACAAAATCATTATCCAAAGTTGTAGATGACAAAAAAACCGAATTAGCTACAGTTGAGCTTGATTATATGAAAGCTCAAAACATTGTTGCATTGGAGAGCGTATCTAGTACAGATTTTATGGAAGCTAAAAATGTATCATATGTAAATGAAGATGGAATTGCATCTATAAATTCTGTTGCTTACGCAGAAGCTAAACGATAATATGCATAGCCGAATACGAATTTTTGCTTTTTGTATAATAATTCTTTTTTTAGCATTAATCGCTCGGTTATTTTATGTTCAAGTTATCCATTTAGCTTATTATAAAAAATTAGGTTCGTCACAATACATTGCCAACCGTCAAGAAAAAGAACCCCGCGGAACTATTTATTTTTCAAGACAAGATGGAACATTAATTAGTGCCGCTACAATGAATAGTGGTTATACTTTGGCTATTTCTCCAAATACTATAACTAATGCTGATGAAGTTTATAATCAAATATCAGCTATTTACCCAATTGATAAAGAGCTTTTTTATAAAAAAGTCGCAAAAACTACCGACCCTTATGAAGAAATAGCTCATCGTGTACCTAAAAATATAATGACAACACTTATGGATAAAAAAATCCAAGGCGTCTCACTATCTCGTGAATTATGGCGGAATTATCCGGGTGGTGTGCGGGCAGCACATGTACTGGGTGTTGTTGCACATGTTGGTGATTATGAACAAGGGGTTTATGGTCTAGAAAAGTTTTATGAAAAGGAACTTGCTCCACCTGGTCAACACAAAAGCATTAATCCTTTTGCGGCAGCTTTTCGAAATATTGATGATAGTAATGAAAAAAGGCAAGATATAATAACTACAATTGAACCGGAAATTCAAGTTGCACTCGAAAAAACATTAGATGATGTTCAAAAGCAATATCAATCCGAAGGTGTTGGTGGTATTGTTATTGACCCTAAAACCGGGGCAGTGTTAGCCATGGCTTATACTCCTAATTTTGATCCCAATACTCCAGGAACTGCTAGTAGTGAAGAAGTTTTTTTAAACCCAGCGGTGTCGCGTGTTTATGAATTTGGGTCAGTTATTAAACCATTGGTTGTTTCTGCTGCTTTGGATGCTGGTGTTATTAATACTGAAACAAAATTTAATGACACAGGTAGTATTAAAGTTGGCGTGGAAACAATCCATAACTTTGATAAAAAGGGAAGAGGAATAGTTACAATTAATGAAATTTTAGGGCAATCTCTTAATACTGGGATGGTTATGATTGAACAAAAATTAGGCAAAGATAATATGCGAAGCTATTTTGAAAAATATGGTTTACGCAAAAAAACCGGAATTGATTTACCTAGTGAAGTAAATAGTTTAACTAAGAACTTTGATTCTAATCGTGATGTTGAATTTGCAACAGCTAGTTTTGGGCAAGGTTTTAACGTAACCCCAGTTCAAGTTATCCGAGCATTTAGTGCACTGGCTAATAATGGAGTACCGGTTAATCCATATATAGTTAAAGAAATCAGAACTCCAGACGGCAAAGTTGTAAAATCATTTAGCCCAACATATTTAGACCCTGCATTAAAACCTGAAACCGCAAAAGAAATTAGCATTGTCTTAACTCATGTTGTGGATACATCACTGCAAAATGGAGCGTTAGCATTTCCACATCATAGTGTTGCAGCAAAAACGGGGACTGCGCAGATGGTTGGACAAAATGGTAAATATTCACAAGACCGATATTTGCATTCAATGTTTGCTTATATTCCAGCTAGTGATCCAAAATATTTAGTATTCCTGTACAATGTTTACCCCAAAGGTGTAGAATACGCTTCGTCTTCATTGGCTAAACCACTTTTCTCATATTTGCAGTTTTTAATATCATATGGAACAATAAAGCCAGACCGATAGATGGAAAGTTTATAAAGTTAATCAAATATAAATAAAGTGAATCGATACATAAAAAAAACAATTAGAATTCTTCTTCAGCTTGTTTCCCAAGCTATACTTTGGCGTCATAAACCAATCGTAATTGCTATTACTGGGTCCGTTGGTAAAACTATGACTAAAGACATTGTTGCGCATGGGTTATCCAGCGTGACCGACGTTTGTAAATCACAGAAAAATTTTAATACTGATTTTGGTGTGCCGCTTTCCATAATCGAAGGGGAAAATCCTAATGGAAAAGTTTTAGCATGGTTTAGCGTTATTTTAAAAGGAATTAATGTTTTCTTTAAATCAGAATATCACAAGGTTTTGGTTTTAGAAGTTGGTACGCGTTTCCCGGGTGATATACCACGAATTGCAAAATGGCTACGCCCCGATGTTTCGATAATTACCCATATTCCTGAAGTTCCAGTACATATTGAATTTTTTGAATCTCGTGATCATATTGTTGATGAAAAAAGTGCTTTGGCAAAATATACAAAAAAGGGTGGAAGTATAATTCTTAATCGGGATAGTGAATATGTTTGGAATATTGCCAAAAATTCAAAACACCCAATAGTGTCTGTTGGATTTAATTTGGGTGCAGATGTGCGGGCCACAAATATAAAAAGAATTCTAACAAATGATGGGCAATATGGTTTGGAATTTATTATAAATTGTAAAAATAAAATTTTCCCAGTAACTGTTCCGGGGTTTGTAGCTAACCACCAAATTTACGGAGTTTTGTTTGCAATCGCCGTGGCCGATACTTTGGGTTACGATGTCGAGCAAGTTGGCATGGCTATGAGCAGTTTAAAGCCAACAGCGGGAAGGCTACGCCCATTAGTTGGGGTTAGAAATACTTTGATACTGGATGATTCATACAATGCATCACCAGCCGCAATGGAGGCAGCCATAGAGACTCTTAAAATGATTGATCCGCCAGCTGGCGGATCCGGTAGCAAAATTGCTGTATTAGGGGATATGCTGGATTTAGGTAAAATGACAATGGATGTTCATAGTGAAATTGGGACAATGCTTAAAGAAAATACCGACTATGTATTTTTAGTCGGGCCACGTATGGAATATGCTTATGAATCAGCTATAAAATCTAAATATTTAAAATCCAGAATTTTTCATTTTGAAAAGCCATTGGATGTTTTGCCACACTTAGAAAAGGTAATGAAATCCGGGGACGCAATACTGGTCAAAGGTTCCCAAGGTATGCGCATGGAAAAACTCGTTGCAGAATTAATTGAAGATAAAGCAAATATAAAAAACCTCATCGCCCGTCAGGATGAAGAATGGTTAAGAAGTTAAATCTATGAATAATATAAAAGAAAATTTATCTGATTTAATTGGTGCCACCCCATTATTAAAAATAAAAACCACAAGACCAGACTGGAATATTTATTTAAAGTTAGAATATTTTAATCCTAGTGGTAGTTTTAAAGACCGTACCGCTAAATCTCTTATTGAAGAAGCAGAAAAGAAAGGATTATTAAAAAGGGGTATGACTATATATGAATCTTCTTCTGGTAATACTGCCAGAGCTTTGGCAATGATTTCCGCTGAAAGAGGTTATAATTTTGTAGCAGTTGTGGACAAGCATGCTCCAGCAGACAAACTTAACTCTATTTTAGCTTATGGTGGCAAGCTTCATTTTTGTACCGATGAAGAAGATACAAAAGGTGGGCATTTGGTAGATGTACGGCGTAATGCTGCAAAAAAATTAGCAAATGAAAATAATGGTATTAATCTTGACCAGTATGATAACCCCGCAAATCCTTTGGGATATCATAATTTAGGTAAAGAAATTTTAGAACAAATCCCTGATTTAGATTATTTTATAGGAAGTGTTGGGACTGGTAGTTCTCTTTGTGGTTCAGGAAAATATTTAAAGGAAAATAGTAAAGCAAAAGTTGTAGCTCTTGAACCAGTAGGGTCTAGTCATTTTTCACCACATGGTCATGGGTATTTTATATCTGGTCCAGGTTACCCATCAGGAGCTGTTTTACCTAAAAATATTGATCATTCCATAATTGATATACATGATTATGTTTCAGATGCTGAAGCTTTCAATACTATGAGATTTTTTGCTAGAAATAAAGGTTTACTTGTTGGAGATTCAAGTGGAATGATTCTTTATTATGCTATGAAATTTATAAAAAATAGTGAAGAAAATAAAGTTCCTAAAAATATGGTTTTGGTAATAGGTGATAGCGGGGATAGTTATTTATCGCATGCTTTTTCAGAAAACTGGATGATAGAAAAAGAACTTTTAGACGAAGCAATAAATAAAGAACTATCTTTGTTTTATGTTTAGTGAATAAACTTAAATATTTTTTAATATAAAATCAATACTAGTGCTACAATTCCAAGCCCAACACCAAAATATTGAAGGTGTGTTAATTGTTCGTTATAAATTAAAATTCCAATACCTACGCCTAGTAGTACTGACGATAAAGCAAAAATTGAAGCTCCTTTTGCAAGCCCTGACCCATTGCGGATGGAAATAAGCCAGCTAATATTAGCCATTGTATATGTAGCTATTGCCACAATAGCCCAAATAATTTTTCCATTTTTAGCAAAGCCACCAGCATAATAATCGGCAATGGCTTCTAAAACAATTAATCCTATTAGCGATATAATCCAAATTTACATAAGAAAATTATAACATAGAAAAAATTGTGTCACACATAAATTTGTTGACTCAAATTTTGCGCGACCCCAGCTCGGTATTTTTGCCTTTCGTTATCACTCAAACAAAAATATACCTGCGCCTTCACAAAAGCAAAAAAGACTGAAGAAGTTCAGTCTTTTATGCCACCTGCTTTTGTGACCCTACAGGGAATCGGTCACGATCATTGGATATAATTTTTCGTAGTACTCAAATTCTATCTCAATGTCCCGACCCGGTCTCAGAATTAAAATTCTTCCGACTTTCGATTATCTCATAGAGATTCACGGTGTAATAAAATAATACAAAGAACATATTATTTTATTCCATGTGACCCTACAGGGAATCGAACCCTGATTACCGCCTTGAGAAGGCGATGTCCTAACCGTTAGACGATAGGGCCATATTTGTTTATCATTCATTTATAACAGAATAACAGATTATTTTCAATAACAAAAACCACAGAATATTCTGTGGTTTTTGTTATTCTTCTTCGTCTGATATTTCTTCTGGTTCACGACCTTCTAAAATATCTTTTGCAGCTTCGGAACATTTTGCATAAATTTTATTTTGATTATCCTCATCTTCCCAATAGTCTCTATCTTCATTTGATAATGATGATAGATTTTTATTTATGAAATCAAAAATTTTCCAATATTTTTTCTTATCATCATAATTATCTGGGTCAATATCACTATTTTTTAATTTATCAAACGCATCTTGGGCTGTTACTTCACCTTTAATAAATTTCTCATAAAAATCCTTAAGCACACTTTTGTGTTTTTCTTTACCTTTTTCACTCACCAGTGACATAAAATTAAACATATAGGAAATTATATCACTTTTTATGAATTCGTAAAATAGGAGATTTTATGCTATATTGTGGGTATACAAGTAATATACATATTATATGGGATTAAAGAGTTTTGTATTAAAAAAGGTTTTAGGTAGCAAAATGAAGGGGGCTTCCGAGGAACAAATTGATGATTTGGTAAAAAAAATTGAAGCAAATCCAGACCTTGCTAATAAATTAAAATCACTAGAAGATAATAAAGAAGTCAAAGAGCTTCTTGAAAAAGTTCAAACTGAAACTGAAGAAAAAATCGCTGGTGGTATGAATGCCCAAATGGCACAAATAACAGTAATGATGAAGTATAAAGACCAGTTCGTAAAACACCGTGAAGCTCTAGCACCATTGATGGAATTAATGGGTAGTATTAATATGCAGAACATAGTATAATGATACTATTATGAAAAATTATAAAAAAATTTTTTTAGTATCTTTTATACTATTATTTTTAATCTCTAATTCTGCAAATGCAGATGTTGGTTATAGCTATGCAAAAACAGTCGGAGGTACCGGCGCAGATATTGCAAAATCTGTATTTTTAGATTCTTCTAATAATATTTACATAACTGGTTCTTTTAGTGGAACTGTTGATTTTGATCCATCTAGTAGTACTGCCGAATTAACTTCAAATGGTTCTACTGATATTTTTATTTTAAAACTTGACTCAACCGGGGCTTTTTCTTGGGTTAAACAAGTTGGTGGTAGTAGTGCTGATTCAGGTAATGCTGTTACTGTTGATTCTAGTGGTAATATATATGTTGCTGGTTCTTTTATTGGTGCTACTGACTTTGACCCTGGTGCAGGTACATCAAGCTTAACTGGTGGTTCTAATGGTGACGCTTTTATCTTAAAACTTGACTCAAACGGTGATTTTTCTTGGGCTAAAAATATGGGTGGTAATAGTTGGAATGCAATTTATTCTATCGCTGTTGATACTAATGGTATATACACTACTGGTTTATTTGCTGGTACTACTGACTTTGACCCCGGCGCAGGTACGGCTAATTTAACTGCTCCAGGTGGGCAAACTTATCTTGATCAATCTTTTATTTTAAAACTTGATTTAAGCGGTAACTATTCTTGGGCTAAAAGTATTGGTGGTTCCCAATGGGACACAGCTTATTCTTTAGCTCTTGATTCTAGCGGTAATGTTTACATAACTGGTTATTTTGAAAGTACTGCTGACTTTGACCCAGGTGCAGGTACTGCTAATCTTACAGCTAGTGGTGATGATATTTTTGTACTCAAGCTTGATTCCAGTGGTACTTATGTTTGGGCTAAAAAAATGGGTGGTTCAGGTAGTGACATTGGTATGAATATCGCTGTTGATACTAATGGTAATGTCTATACAGCTGGTTATTTTAATGGTACTGCTGACTTTGACCCAGGTGCAGGTACTGCTAACTTAACTTCTGCCGGTAGTCGAGATTTATTTATAAGTAAACTTGACTCAACCGGGGTTTTTTCTTGGGTTAAACAAGTTGGTGGCAGTGATGGTAACGACCAGCCAGCAATTGGTAATTCATTATTTATAGACAATACTTCAGGCGCTATATACCTAACCGGGTCTTTTATTGGAACTGTTGATTTCGACCCTGGTGCAGGTACAGCTAACTTGATATCTGGTGGCTCAACTGATACTTTTATTTTAAAGCTTGATTCCAGCGCTAATTATGTTTATGCCAAAGGACTTTCTGGATCTGGGGCGGATAGTTCAAATGGTTTGTATGTTGATACAATAAATGAAATTATTTATACTGTTGGTCAATTTTCATCAACTGTTGATTTTGATCCAAGTTTAGGTACATCAAACGCAACATCATTGGGTAGTACAGATATTTTTCTTTCTGTTTTAGCTCCTGATACTACTGCTCCTGAAATTACTTCTGTATCAGTTTCTAATATTGCTGGATCATCAGCTATTGTATCTTGGCAGACTAATGAAGTTTCAAGCACTTTGGTTGAATACGGTAAAACTTCATCATTAGGTTCAACTACAACAGAAACAGACATAACATCTCCAGTAACAACACATTCTGTTTCTCTTACAGACTTAAATTCTTGTTCTGATTATTCTTACCGAGTTAAATCTACAGACCAATATTCAAATGTATCTTATAGCTCAGTTTCTTCATTTTCTATGCCAGGTTGTGGGGTTATACCTATATCAATTTTACAATCAATAAGTGCTACAGCACAAAATCAAAATATTAATCAACCTATATCACAACAACAAAATGTTCAAACTATTAATCAACCTCCGTTACAACAACAAAATGATCAAATAAAAATAGACAATAATTTAAATCAAAATAATTCTCCTAAAGAAGAAATAACTGATAATTTTAAATTTAATAAAACTTTAAAATTTGGAGTTAGAGACGATAGTGTTGTTGAGCTTCAAAAGTTTTTAAATAATAACGGGTTTTTAGTTTCTAAAAATGGAGCTGGCTCACCAGGAAAAGAGACAAAATATTTTGGTTTTTATACTCGCAAGGCTTTAATTGATTTTCAAAAATCTAATAATATAAAACCAGCTAATGGTTATTTGGGTTCAGCTACTATTAAAAAAATCAATAATTTTAAGTAAAAAATCACCTATTTACAAAAACCAAATATACTTGCTTTTTATTTTCATAAAGAGTAGTATATTGTTATATGATTAACAAAAATAAATTTTCCATATTTTCTATATTATTAGGAATTATTATTGGTTTTGGTTTAGTTTCAACTGTTAGCGCAGCTGATCTATCTAACACATACGCTAAAAACGTTGGTGGTAATGGTGTAGATGTCGCATTGGCTTCTGTTGTCGATACAGCAGGAAATACATACATTACAGGGTATTTCGAAGGTACAGCTGACTTTGACCCAAGCTCTACTGTACGAGGTTATACATCAAAAGGTGCAGGCGATGTATTTATTCAAAAAGTAAATTCAAGCGGTAATTTAGTTTGGGTGCGCCGTATAGGTGGTACATCAGACGAACATGGTAACGCTATTAGTCTTGATACTGATGGTAATGTTTATATTACTGGTTACTTTAATGGTACAGCTGACTTTGACCCAGGTGAACCAACAGTAAATTTGTCTACTTCAAGTGGGGCAAATGCTTTTGTTCTTAAATTAGATTCAAATGGTCGCTATGTTTGGGCAAAAAACATGGGTGGTAATAGTTGGACAGTAGGTAACTCTATAGCAGTTGATGCTAATGGTAATGTCTATACAAAGGGCCTATTTGCAGGTACAGCTGACTTTGACCCAGGTGCAGGTACAGCTAACATGACAGCTCCAGGTGGACAAACTTATCTTGATCAAGTTTATATTTCAAAATTAGACGCATCAGGTAATTATGTTTGGGCTAAAAATTTTGGGGGTAATCTATGGGACACTGGTTATTCATTAGTTCTTGATTCAAATGCAAATATTTATTCAACAGGATACTTTGAAGGTACAGCTGACTTTGACCCAAGTGCAAATACAGCTAACTTAACTTCAGCTGGAGCAAAAGACGTATTCATTAGTGTTATTGATAATTCAGGTAATTATATAGCTGCTGTTGGTATTGGTAGTACAGGTGATGATCAAGCAAATTCTATAAATATTGATTCATCAAATAATGTGTACATTGCTGGACAATTCGAAGGTACTGTAGATTTTGCACCAGGTGCAACTACACGTAATTTAACTTCAAATGGTGGTAAAGATATATTCTTTGCAAAGTTTGATTTAGTTCAATAATTAATTTATTAAACAAACCCCGCGTTGCGGGGTTTGTTTTTTTGTTTGAAAAATACTTAATTTCTGCTATATTAACCTTATGAAATTAAGTATTGGAATTGTAGGGCTACCGAATGTTGGTAAATCAACATTGTTTAACGCTTTAACTAAAAAATCTGTTCCGGCAGAGAATTATCCATTTTGTACTATTGATCCATCAGTGGGTATTGTCCCTGTGCCAGATGAAAGATTAAACTTGCTTGGAATATTTTCCAAATCTATAAAAACAGTCCCAGCAGTTGTTGAATTTGTAGACATTGCAGGGCTTGTAGAAGGGGCAAGTAAAGGTGAAGGTTTAGGTAATAAATTTTTAACTCATATTCGTGAAGTTGATGCAATACTTCATCTTGTTAGACTTTTTCCAATAACAAACATTGGTAAGGATGGTAAATCTTTAAGTGGTGGGGAAATGCAACATGTTTATACTGATTTTAATCCATCAAGAGACATGAGCGTTATTAATATGGAATTAGCTTTGGCTGATTTGGATACTGTAACTAAAAGACGAGCCAATGTCCAAAAAGACGCATCTAAAGGCGTAAAAGAAGCTGTTATAGAATTTGCGGCTATTGAAAAGGTTTACGCAATGCTTGAAAACGGTATGCCTGCACGGCGCGCAGTATTGGACGAGGACGAATTCAAAGCCATGAAGCAACTTGGGCTTATAACTCTTAAACCAATGCTCTACGGGCTAAATACACGCGCAGGAGCCAAGAATTTAAATACTGAAGCCCCTCAAATATATAATGAACTATTAGCTGAAATTCAAGACCAAGGAGCGGAATTTGTTTTGTTTGATGCCAAAATAGAAGAAGAGTTAAAAGATTTCGAAGGTGAAGAAAAAGAAATGATGCGTAGTGAATTTGGAGGAGAAAGTGGGGATGGTATTACTGATTTAATCCGTGCATCATATCATCTATTAGGTCTTGAGACTTATTTTACAACAGGTGAGACAGAGACACGGGCTTGGACTATCGAGCGTGGGTCAACTGCCCCAGTTGCAGGTATGGCCATCCATACTGATTTTCGTGATAAATTTATCCGTGCCGAAGTTGTGTATTGGAAAGATTTGTTAGAAGCCGGTAGTTATGCCGAAGCCCGCGCCAAAGGTAAACTTATGACCGTTGGTAAAGACTATATTGTAAAAGACGGTGACACAATAGAGTTTAAAGTTTAAAACTTAGGATAAATTCAATATTAGTGTCATACTAAACTAATGTGGAGAATAATCTGTATCATCATAATCATAATTGTTTTATTAAAGCTATATTCTGCAACCTTTGGTTTTAGTTTTTCTTTTTAATATAAATTAAAAAATAACTTGGAGGTCCGACCTCCAAGTTATTTTTTGTGTTAGTTTTTATATTATCTACGGTGATAGGTTCTATGGTCTTCCAGTTCTTTTAATCCTTCGTCAAGTTTATCTTGTTCTTCTTTCCACTGTGCTATTGTTTGCCCTGTGGGTTCGTTGACTCTGTATTTTTCATCACCTTCTTGGTCACCTAATACAAAAACTGTTAAACCAGGACCAATATGATATTTGTCTCTTAAATATATAAATTCTTCATTAGTAATGCTTCTAAATGATGGTTCTTTTCTGACCTCTAGATTTAGGTGCAGTTGTTTTTCTTTAGGATTTTCCATATAACATAATTATACTAAACCTGTGGTATAATATCAATTTATGATCAAGTCCAATAAAAACAAAGTAATTAAAGCCCTAAATTCTGGGGGCATTGCTGTTATTTTAACAGACACTATTTACGGTATAGTTGCCAAAGCCGAGGATAAAAAATCCGTAGACAAGGTTTATAAAGCCAAAGGCCGAGATGATACCAAGCCTTTGATTGTATTAATTAACAACATTGATAGTTTAAAAGTTTTTGGAGTTAAATTAAATCATAATCAAAATAATTTTTTAAATAAAAATTGGCCAGGTAAAGTTAGTATAATATTGCCAGTTAATAAAAATAAATTTAAATATATTCATCGGGGCAGTGGTAGTATTGCTTTTCGAATGATTGGTCCTGTTAATCGTAATTTGTTTTCTATAATTAATTCTGTTGGACCAATTGTAGCCCCCAGTGCAAATCCTCAAGGTCTTCCACCTGCAACATGTATCCACAAAGCCCATAAATATTTTGGCAGTACTGTTGATGCGTATTTAGATGGTGGAACTAAAAAGGGAATTGCTTCAACTGTTGTAGATTATACAAAAGATAAACCTAAAATCATCCGTCAAGGATTAGTTGTAATAAAATAACCCCATTAGGGGTTATTTTTGTGTTTTCTTAAGTTCGTTTATTTCTTTGATTAGTTTAGTTAGTGTATCTTCTATTCTTGATAGTGCGATATTATCGCATTTTATATTTTCTGTGGTTTGTTCATCTTCAGAAATTTCTTCAATATCTCGTCCGATTTCTTCAACGTCTTCTGAAATCTCTCCAACATCTTCTTGAATTTCATCCACATCTTTTTGAATCTCATCAATGTCTTTTTCAATACCTTCGACATCTTCAGAAATTTCTTCCACATCTTTTTGAATTTCACCCATATCTTCTTGAATATCTTCAATATCCTCGGAGACTTCTTCTAATCTATATGAATGATCATTAACTGACATTTGAATAAAAATAGAAAGATATATAGCCTCGAGTGATACAATCGTAGTTAAAATAAGCATTACAGTATCAACTTTTATTCCAAAAATCACTAAAGAAAAAAAGAATAAAAAAAGTACTGAATGAGCAACTAATGATTTAGTTGAACCAATCCAGCGGGTAGCAACTTGGGCTCCACGCTCAATAGCCATAGTGGTTCTTTTTTTATCGTTGTTTCGGTTTTTAGGTATTTTTGGTGTCATTGGTCTATTCTACCAAAATATCTATATTTTTGCTATAATATCCGTATATGGAAAATACACATCATCACTCAAAAACCCACTTAAAAGCAGTAGATTTTTTCTTATTATTAGGTATTTTAATTTCTTTAATTGCAACTTTTGTATCTTGTATCTCTTTAGTTTTCAAAGGATTTGACCGAATCATGCCTGATACATTAAATAGTTATTTAAGTATAAATAGCGGTGTTCAAAATTCTTTAGCCTTTTTTATTATCAGTATTATTGTGCTTTATGTTTTAGAATACATTAATAAAAAAAGAATTAACAAAAATAAAGAATATCTTTTAATTCCACTTCGCAAATGGATGTTACTTTCTGTTTTGTTTGTTTTAGGTTTGGTTATTTTGGGCGACCTTATTACTCTTTTAAAATATTTTCTTTCAGGTGAAGTAACTGTTAGATTTATTTCAAAAGTTTTGGCTTTGTTTGGTTTTTCAGCTATGGTGTTTATTTATTATTTCCATGTTTTAACTTGGGATAATGTTTGGTCACGTCATTCACGTAAAGCTTTTTCTTACCTTGGGATTTTAGTTTCTATTTTAGTTATTGTTTTTGGATTTTATCTTATTGGTTCTCCTAAAACTCAAAGATTAATTCGTATTGATGATCAAAGACAAACTACAATTCAAACTATGAATTATAATGTTATTAATTATTGGCAAACAACAGGTGAAATGCCTAAAACCATGGCTGATCTAGATAAATTCCCAGGTAATGATAGCTATTCTTTCCCAGATCAAGATTTGTCAATATATACTTATAAATTAACAGATTTAAAAAAACGTAATTATGAATTGTGTACTACTTTTAATTTATCAACTGATGTAATTAAAAGCTATATGGATCAATCAGGATATGTTTATAAAACATCACCTGTTTATTACGGAGCTACTGATATTGCTATTAGTTCTGATGCTAATAATCTTTCTTGGGATCACCCAGCAGGTCAATATTGTTTTAAAAGAAATATTGATATTAAATTTTATCCAGTTTACAAAAAAGACAATCTTTAAAATACACCAATGGAAAATAAGAAAATAAAAAATAATTTAATTTACGACCACAGTAAGATAGAAAAAAGATGGCAAAAATTTTGGGATGAAAACAAAGTTTACAAAACCCTTGATGCAAAATCTGCAATTTCTAAAAAGCTAAAACCACATTATGTTTTAGATATGTTCCCATACCCATCGGGGGCAGGGCTCCATGTGGGGCATCCACGGGGTTATATTGGGTCCGATGTATACGCTCGGATGAAAAGAATGCAGGGCTACAATGTACTACACCCTATGGGTTTTGATTCTTTTGGGCTTCCTGCGGAACAATACGCTATAAAGACCGGTAAACACCCTGGGCCTTTTACTGATAAACTAGTTGAACAATATAAAAAACAACTTTCTATAATTGGGTTTTCTTATGACTGGGATAGAATGGTTACTACTCATAACCCAGAATATTATAAATTTACCCAAGAAATATTTTTAAAAATTTATAATAGTTATTTTGATACTAAAAAACAAAAAGCTTTTGATATAAATGAGCTTATAAAAATTTTTGAAAAGTCTGGAAATAAAATTATAAATGAAAATACTGCACATGGAGATGTAAGCCTATTTACTGCAAAAGAATGGAAAGCTTTTTCTAAACTAGAAAAACAAGATATTTTAATGAATTATCGTTTGGCGTATGTTGGTTATGCTGAAGTTAATTGGTGCCCTGATTTAGGCACAGTCTTAGCTAACGATGAAATAGTTGATACACCTAATGGTCCAGTATCCGAGCGTGGAGAATATCCTGTTGTTAAAAAGTCTATGCGCCAATGGTTTATGCGCATCAGTGCATATGGGGATAGATTGTTAGATGGTCTAAATCATGTTGATTTTTTGGATTCTACTAAAGAAACTCAAAGAAATTGGATAGGTAAAAGTGAAGGTTTAGTTTTTTCTGCAAAAGTAAAAGATTCAAATATAACAATACAAACTTATTCAACCCACTTTGAAGCATGTTATGCAGATACTTTTTTTGTAATTGCACCTGATCATCCATTGTTACCTAAATTGGTAGATGGATTAAAAGATAGTGAATATATTTTAAAACAAGCAAAAGAAATTACTAATAAAAGAAATTTGAATCAAAATAATGAAAAAGAAGTTGAAGGTATTTTTACTGGTAGATATGCTATAGACCCACTAGGTAATGGAGAGCTTCCAATATGGGTAGCCAGTTTTGCTTTGGCTGATTATGGTACTGGAATTGTAAAATGTTCTTGTCATGATGAGCGTGATTTTGCTTTTGCTAAAAAATATAATATTAAATTAAAACCAGTATTGTTCCCAAAAGATCCAGAATTAGCAAAAGCTGTTAAAAATTTAGAAATATGTTTTTCCGATACCCAAAATGGTTTTCTTATAGAACCAAAAGAATTTAATGGTTTAAATGCTAAAGATAATCGGGAAAAAATTTCAAATTATGTAATTAATAAAGGCTACGCAAAGAAAAAAACTAATTACAAAATGCGGGATGCAATTTTTGCACGGCAACGATATTGGGGTGAACCAATACCACTATATAAAGATAAAGATGGACTAATTCATGAAGTAAAAAATCTTCCGTTAGTACTGCCTAATTTAAAATCTTTTGCTCCATCAGGTAATGGAGAGAGTCCACTTGCAAATTCCAAAGAATGGGTTAAAAATGGCTATGAGACAAATACTATGCCGGGCTGGGCAGGGTCCAGTTGGTATTTTTTGCGGTATACCGACCCTAATAATAAAAAACAAATTGCAAGTAAAGAAAATTTAGACTTTTTCTTTGGTAAAAATGGCGGAGTGGATATGTACATAGGTGGTACCGAGCATAATACTGGGCATTTATTATACGCACGTTTTTGGCATAAAGTACTGCATGATCTAGGAGTAGTTAAGTCTGACGAGCCTTTTAAGTCACTTCGTCACCAAGGTATGATAGGTGGTGCTGATGGCCGTAAAATGAGTAAACGCTGGGGTAATGTTATTAATCCTGACGACATAGTTAAAACCTATGGTGCAGATACACTGCGGGTTTATGAAATGTTTTTAGGGCCTTTTGATTCGCATTTACCTTGGAATACAGAGAGCATTATGGGTTCACGGCGGTTTATCGAGCGTGTTTGGCGAGCTAGTTTAAAAGTTTTGGAATCTAAAAGTAAAACCAATATTGATATTTCTTATGCATTGCAGGATTTAATATTAAAAGTAAGTAATGATATTGCTGAATTTAAATTTAACACTGCCATATCGGCAATGATGATATTTTTAGGTTTAATTGAAGATAAAAATTGTGAAATATCCAATGATGATTTTATATTATTTATAAAATTACTTGCTCCTTTTGCTCCATATGTAACTGATGAAATTTATTCTAATTTTGGGTTTAAATCGAGTATTCATAAAAATGATTGGCCAAAATCTAAAAAACTAAAAGAGCGTATTTTGATGCAAAAAATAATTGTTCAATTCAATGGTAAACTTCGTGGTGAAGTTTCTGTTTTACCAGATACTAAACAAGAAGAAATAGTTGGAATAATAAATATGGATGATAAATACCGTAAATATTTTGAAAGCGGGGAATTAGTCCGT
This sequence comes from uncultured bacterium, assembly GCA_937895515.1. Classification (GTDB taxonomy): domain Bacteria; phylum Patescibacteriota; class Minisyncoccia; order Phycocordibacterales; family UBA9973; genus 2-01-FULL-33-17. Next base: position 34,101 of record CALAYS010000012.1, on the reverse strand, counting down.
ACTATTTTTATACCAAATAAAATAATTAATTTTGTAATTAAAATTAGTGATTAGTATGCAAAATAAACACGGTAATATTTTTAATAGTACTTTGTTTTTAGCGGTGAGTTCACTAATCTCACAGTTATTGGGTTTTATTCGTGATAAATTACTTTCCCATATTTATGGGGCTGGATTTTTCTTGGATTCTTACTATGCTGCATTTCGGGTTCCAGAATTCATGTATCTGTCTATTGGTTCATTTGTTAGTAGCGCTATACTTGTGCCTCTTTTTTCAAAAAAACTTTATGATGAAGATAGGGTAATTTGGTTTCAAAAGCTTTTAACAACATTTGCTGTATTTTTTATTGTTGTTTATGGAGCGGTAATGATTTTTTTACCCTATATAATAAAGCATTTATATGGTCATACTGAAAAAGCCTTTCAACATTCAATTGTTATTTATGGGTCAATTCTTTTGATTTCAACATTTTTCTTGTCCCTTTCATCAATTATTTCTAGTGTATCCCAACAAAAGCGTAAATTTTTTGCAGTAGGTGTTGCTCCCATTTTATATAATTTGGGTGCAGTTATTGGGATTTTATTTTTAAGACCATTTTGGGGTATTGGTGGGGTTTGTGTGGGTGTCGTCTTGGGGTCAATTATGCATTTGTCGGTTTCAATGCCGGTAGCTTTAAAAGAAGGTTTATTTGTGGGGTATTTGTCGTTTATCAACAAAGCTTTTTCTTTTAGTTTATTAAAACAAACTTTAAAAAAATCATTTCTTCGAACATTGTCTTTGATAGCATCAGCTGTAACTTTTTTCTTATTAACTTATTTTGCTTCACTTTACCCAGTGGGTTCAATTACAATTATTAGTTTAGCTTTTACATTGCAAACCGTATTCCATACATTAATTGGTGTGTCATATACTACAACTATTTTCCCGCAGTTAGCCGATGCTTATGTCAAAGGTGACCATATTTTATTTGATTCTATTTTTTCTCGAGGGTTTAAAAAAATATTTTTAATCTCAATAGTTTTAACAGCATTGGTTATACTATTTCGTTATGAGATAGTTTATATATTGTTTGGTAGTGGTAAATTTACTAACCACGATGTACTGCTAACAGCCGGAGCTTTAGGTATATTTACTATTTCTTTGTATGCTCAAAATATAATACTTTTAATTTCAAGGGCATCATATGCCAAAGGCGATTATATTTTGCCGTTAGTTACTAATGCACTGTCGGCTTTATTAATGTATGTTTTTTCTTTTTTTGCGTTTAATCATTTAAAAGGCAGTTTTTATACTGCATTATCAATACCACTTTCTTATAGCTTGGCACAGTATATTTCATTGGGTGTTTGTTTAATTATTTATCATAAAAATAAAGTTATTAAAAAACCATATTTAGGATTTTTGTATATTTTTAAAATCATTGTAACTATTGGAATTGTCGCCATCTCTTCAAGGTATATATTATATGTAATGCTTTTGGGTCATCGCGGAATAATTATTCATTTAATTTTTTCATTCATAATTTTTGGATTTTTCTTAATATGTTCATATGTAATTTTGGGTATGGTTCATGATAAACACATTGCAGAAGATAGACTTTATCTAAAAAACACTATTAAAAAATCTATCCTTGCTCTTTTGCCCAAGTTCCGTTAAAGTAAGATATATATTATGGATATTCGGAATTTTAGCATTATTGCCCATATTGACCACGGTAAGTCGACTCTTGCAGATCGGCTACTTGAAGCTACTGGTACAATTGCCAAGCGTGACATGAAAGCCCAAGTATTGGATTCTATGGAGCTAGAACGGGAGCGTGGTATTACCATTAAAATGCAACCAGTTCGAATGAAGTATCTTTATGGTGGCAAGAATTATGAACTTAATTTAATTGATACTCCGGGACATATTGATTTTTCTTATGAAGTCTCTCGCGCAATGCAAGCCGTAGAAGGTACACTACTTTTAGTTGATTCAACTCAAGGTGTCCAAGCTCAAACACTAACTACATTGGAAATGGCGCAAAATTTAGGGTTAGTAATTATTCCGGTAATGACTAAAATTGATTCACCACTATCACGCGTTGATGATATTGCTAATGAAATTGTAGAATTACTGCATATTGAAAAAGATACTATTTTAAAAGTTTCTGGTAAAACCGGTGACGGTGTTCCTGAATTATTGGAACAAATTATAAAACGTATTCCAGCACCTACTATTGAAGCCAAAGATGCAAATCCGCAAGCATTGGTTTTTGATTTTAAATATTCAGAACACAAAGGCATTGTTGTGTTTGTGCGAGTTATTGCTGGGTCATTCAATACTAAAATGCAATTGCAATTAATTGGTGCTGATGAGACTTTTTCTCCAATTGAAGTTGGAATACTTTCACCTAAAGAAAATAAAAAAGAAAGTTTAGATGCAGGGGAGATTGGTTATATTGTAACCGGTATTAAAAAGCCCGGTGTAGCATCTGTCGGTGACACAATTACCGATACTAAAAAACGCGCTGGCCCACTACCCGGATATACTCAGCCCAAGTCAGTTGTATGGGCTAGTATTTACCCAGAAAGCCAAGATGATTTTGGTACGCTTAAAACAGCGTTAGAAAGACTACATTTAGAAGATGCTGCTTTTAATTTTGAAGAAGAAACATCGTTAGTATTAGGGCGAGGATTCCGAGTTGGATTTTTAGGAATGCTACATATGGAAATTATTACCGAAAGACTGCATCGTGAATATGATCTTCGTTTAATTATTACACTACCTAGTATTGCTTATAATATTTATGTAAAGGGTAATCCAGACCCAATAATGATTTATACTCCGATAGCATTTCCTGATGATGGGTCAGTAACTAGGGTTTTAGAGCCGTGGGTTATGGCGCGTATTATTTTACCAGTGGACTATATTTCACCATTAATGCCACTACTGTACGAGCATGAAGCTGAAGTTATGGAAACAATTAATTTCGGATCAGGAAGAAACGAAATTTCAATGATAATGCCATTGCGCGAATTAATGCGAGGATTTTTTGATAAATTAAAATCAGTCTCATCGGGCTATGCATCTATTGCTTATGAATTTGCCGAATACCGTGATGCCGATGTAGTGCGCATGGATATACTAATTAACAATGAAATTATTCCAGCATTTTGTAGAATCGTATCTCGAAGACGTGTTGAGCAAGATGCACGAACAGCTGTTGATATGTTAAAAGAGCACATGCCACGCCAGCAAATCAATATTAAAATCCAAGCCAAAGCTTTGGGGCGCATTATTGCATCCGAATCAGTAAATGCATTTAGAAAAGATGTGACTCAGCATATGTACGGAGGTGACATTACACGCCGTATGAAGCTATGGGAAAAACAAAAGAAAGGGAAGAAGAAAATGCAAGAATCCGGTAAGGTAAACATTCCCCATGATGTCTTTTTAAAGATGATCAGAAACGAGAAATAAAATTGCGAGGCAAGACCTTGCAATAAACTGCTCTTGTAGTTAAATGGATATAACAGTTCCGTCCTAAGGAATAGTTGCAGGTTCGATTCCTGCCGAGAGCACTCTAAAGGAATTTTCATCAGAAAATTCCTCATTCAGCTTGAAAAGACTGGATATTTCTTTGGTTTGAAAGTTTGCTCCATCAAAGGTCAAACCTTGCGGAAATTCAAACCATTGCAAATTTCGTTTTTCATCTGGTTCTGCAATAGACCATATTTTACTTGGGTTTTTTAGAAATTTCTCAATAAAATCAGCCATATCTTCAATTGAGTAATAGGTTTTAGGAATTCTATCCAAAGTAGTTTCAGCCTTGATGAGTTCCTGATCTATTCTATCAAGTTCACCTTGTAAGATTTGATTACTTATAACCCCATCAAGATTTTTCTGAATAAGAAGGCTCTGTTTTGTTTTTAATTCTCCAATATAGCTTATTAGTCTTTCAGATTCCTTTTGCTGGCCTTTTTGCTCCTTTACCAGATTTTCCCTTATACTTTCTTTCAGAGCCTTTATTTTGTTATCGTCAAAGCGATACTTATCTGCGTGGTTTTGAAACTTTAGTTCCAATGAATCCTTATTAAATGAGCCACCCTTAATTAAAAATCTGTAAAATGGATATTTGGCATTTCTACCTTGACACCAACAACCTGTAAGTTTCAACCCTGATGGGTGCTGAATAAAGCGTTTTAATGGGAAGTCAGGATTTTCAATCAGATAGTTATGACTAACCCTTGTTCTGTTTTTAATAACCCTTTGGACACGGTTAAATAGCTCCTCAGATATAATAGGTTCAAATAATCCTTTATGTCGTTCTCCAAATTTTAATATCCAACCAGCATAGAGCTCATTCCGTAACATCATATAGAAATATGATTGAACAACAGGTTTGCCGTTTCTACTGACTAAACCTTGTTGTCTTGCCCAACGATAGACCTCATCTATTGAACATTCATTTTGTGCAACTTTTTGAAAAGCTTCTAAAATTAGAGGAGCTAATGCATTTTTAGCTATCGTTGATTTTCCTGCTATTTTAATATTGTCATATCCCACAGGTGCCATCCAAACATAACGGCCTTCTTTAGTGGCTTCACGCATCCCACCAACAGAGCGTTCAGTTCGGACATCATTATCAAATTGAGCCACATTTGCGATTATGTTTTCCATAAAACGTCCGGCAGGGGTATTTTCAAAATGTTCTGAGGTAGATTTAATTTCTATACCCTGACTTTTGAGTGCTATTCTAATATAGCTGTAATCGTCCATATTTCGAGATATACGGTCAATTTTGTAAGCTATGACTGCATTGATACGGTTTTTCTTTTGAGCGCAGTATGCAAGCATATTCTTTAATTCAGTCCGGTCAGTTGTTTTTGCGCTTTCACCTTGCTCAACAAAAACCTCAACTATTTCATAGCCGTTTTTTAGAGCATAATCCCGACATATTTTGTTTTGAGATGCAAGACTATTACCTTCATCAACTTGTTCTTTGGTTGATACGCGGCAATATATTACAGCCCTTTTATTCTCTATTTGTATTACGTTGCTCATGTGATTTCTGACTAAGGAATATTCGGACTAAGATTCCGGCAAGATGATTTATCCGTATTTCCTCAGGTATATTCTTACTATTAATATCAAAGCCCAAAGAAGGACAGCGATTAACACCTTTGTTGCTATACAAAAAGTTTCGCTGCCCTTCTTTAGATTTTACTTCTTTTTGTGTTAAACCCTTTTTGTATAGCTTGCCCATTATATATCAGTCTATATTATTTGTTAATACCTCTATTTTGGATCAATATTAACTGTTAAATAAGTCAGGCATATTTGCTATATGAAGCCTTTTTACCCATCTTATATTCATTTGTTCCATCTCGTATCATTGGTATTGTATGAACAAAAATTATGAATACAAAGAACAAATCACCCCCATTGGGAGAGTCAATTTTAGAAACGATGACCGAATATTTGGTATTAAAGACAAAGATAGATTAGGGCATATTTACTGTATTGGTAAAACCGGCACAGGTAAATCTACCTTGCTTTTAAATATGGCTATTTCAGATATTAAACGTGGTAACGGATTTTGTGTGATTGATCCACATGGTGATGTTGCCGAAACACTTTTAAAATATATTCCAGATGACCGAAAAGAAGACCTTATCTATTTCAACCCTGCCGATGTTGGGCATCCTATCGCGTATAATCCATTAAAAAATGTACACCCAAATTTTCATCATTTAGTTTGTTCAGGGCTTTTGAGTACATTTAAGAAAATTTGGGCTGATAGTTGGGGTCCAAGGCTTGAACATATATTACGGTTTAGTTTATTGACTCTGTTGGAATACAGAAATGCTACCTTGCTTGATATACAGCCATTGTTGACCAGTAAAGAGTTTAGAAACGATATTTTATCAAGTGTTGAGACCAAAGAGGTCTTGCGATTTTGGTATGATGAATTTGAAAAGTATTCACCAAGTTTCAGGTCGGAAGCTATTGCACCGATTTTAAACAAGGTAGGTATTTTTTCAAGTAGTGCAATTTTGCGAGGCATTGTTGGGCAAAAAACCACAGGATTCCATATGCAAAAAGTAATGGATGAAGGTAAGATATTCATTGCTAATCTTGGTAAGGGAAAGTTAGGTGAGGATATATCATCACTCTTAGGTTGTATGTTGGTCAATACAATACAACTTTCTGCTTTATATAGGGCAAGGCAACCGGAACACACCCGCAGACCGTTTTATTTATATATTGATGAATGTCAGTCATTTATTACAAACTCTATAGCTGATATATTGGCCGAAAGCAGGAAATATGGTTTGGGGTTATTTTTGGCAAACCAATATATTGAGCAATTAAAAGATGAAATACGTTCAGCAATTTTCGGGAATATCGGAACTTTAATCTCTTTTAGGATTGGAGCAAGTGATGCTGAATTTTTAGTAAAGGAATTTCATCCGGTATTTACGGAAATAGATTTGGTTAATTTACCTCGTTATACAATGTATCTAAAATTAATGATTGATGGAGCTACTTGTCAGCCATTCAGTGCATGTACTATTAAAAGAAATTGAGTTTAAAAATATTAATAATTGAATACTGGAATTGAGATACACAAATTAGATTTGTTGAATGAAGCAAGATGAATCTAGATTATTTAGAATGTCGGTTGGTCAAAATATTGTAAAAGAACTATCAAAGTTATTGCCGACTGAAATTAATACCCACAGAATTATTGATCACAATGATTTGATGGGTACCCCAACTAAAGATTGCCAAGTATTTATTAATAAATTAAATGAAGTGTCAGAAGGTAAAATTTTTTTACTGACCTTTGAATCAGAGATGGAAGAAATTAAAAGAGCATTGATTTCATTAATGGCATTAATAGGAATGGTGTTACAAGTTGAAAAAAGGGATAATTCATTTTGGTATTCATTAGGAGTTGATTTAATGGCAGACCCCAATGCCGGTAATGGCATAGGAGAAAATCCATTTCATATTGATATGTTAACTTTTTCGCATTTCCCTTTGGGGATGACTATACTTTGTGAGCGACCAGACTCAAAAAATGGAGGGAGTACTCTTCTTTCAGATTTAGGTGTGCATTCAAAACTACCTCAAAAATATGCTGACGTGTTAAGGAAGAAAAGATTTACCTACTGGAAAGATGAAGGCTTGGAACAAGTAGGTCAACACTTAACCACTTTCTCAATACTACCAGCTAGAGAATCTTCAAGGGTAAGATTTACTTCCAAACTATCAAAATGGTTTAATTTACATCCAAATTTAAAGCTTAATCAAAGAGAAGTTTTAATACATGCTATAATGCAATATGAAACACTTTTAAAAAGGAATCAAATTATTATTAGTTTGGAAAGTTCTCAAGCTTTGATATTTAGTCAATTGCATTATGCTCACGGACGCACAGCTTTAGGAGAAGGACAAATAGAAGTAAACCCTTCCTTATCAAGACAACTATGGAGGGCATATTTTAATTACGCTAATATATAGTATTTAATTTTAATGCTTCTTTGAGTATCTTATTTGCTGATTGTTTTAATAATTCTGAAGATTGATTATATCCAATATTAAAGAATAAATCTAAAACGGATAAACAAGGTATAAATCCTTTTTCAGTGAATCGTTGATTATAAACAATGTGTCGATTTTGATAATTGTGGAATATTGGTATTACACCTTGCTTCAAAATATCTTCAGGATTACAATATCCAAGCATCCCTGAGCCACTGTACAAATGCGTAGCACCCAATTTAGAGCAAATTTTACCAATTCTATCTATTCTATCGTAGTATGTTATTTGAAGAGAACTTGAATAAATAAACTCGCAGGAGCATTTTAAAACATTTGAAATCCACATGAGAATTTCAACATTCAAATCACATAATAAATTTCCAGATTTATAGGAGCATAAGATTCTTTCTAAATCTGGCATAACTTGATTAAAAAAGATAGATTTTCCATATGATGAACGCAAGGTTTTAATAAGTGAATTAGCCGAATAATTTTCTGCAATGCGAACCGTGTTTAATTGAGTTCCAAAATCAAGATTTACAGGTATTGTTAGCCATTCTGAACCTTTTATTGACTTAATTCTATTTCGATTTTGATATCCTCCTCTTTCAAATTGTACATCGTCGAATATAATAAAAGAATCGGAAGCAAACATACTCTCAACAATACCAAGCCAAGGTGCGAAAGGAGGTTGATGAATACAAATGACTTTTTGATTAATCATTATGATATGGCTTTTTCAATAATGAATGCTTCTATATATTCTTCGTCACTAAATCCTAAATTGTTTTTCCAAACCAAACTTCTGACATTGTGGAAAGATTCTGTCATATAAATTCGACCAAATTGAGACTTGTGTTTGTTTATTGCTGCCAATTTTTGCTTATAAAATTCTCCTACCCTCACAAATAAGTTTGGGTTAAAGCCAGTCCCTCGTTTTAAAGGCTCTGCGCATAATAATAGCTTAATATAACTCTTTCTGTTACTGATGTTTTTAACAATTTTTGAAACGATGTGATGATCTTGGTGATCTATTCCTGAAAGATCGGTGTAATGAGTTATAACAACGGAAGGGCTAAGGTGGTTTAGTATTTTCTCGATTGTTGAAACATTTTCATTTGTAAATTGTACTGAACCATCGGGCAATCCAAGAAATCGGATGTCAAAGGAAACTTCTTTTAAAGCTTCAATGGTTTCTGAAGATCTAATTTCTTCTAAATCTTGCGACTTTTCTTCTGATACCGCAACACCATGAATTCCTCCAGTTACTATTATTATAGTAATATCAAAGTTCTCTTTTCTGTATTTAGCTAACGTTCCGTAGCACAGTAATTCTGCGTCATCGGGATGAGAAAATATAGCACAAATCTTAGTACCATTATTTTTTTCAAAAATATTCATAATTAATTTTCAAAATGATTAATAAATAATTAATATCGGGCTTTTATCATAAAAATGATTTTAACAGGTTGTGAAATAAAAGAAAAAATTACTTCAGGCAAAATTTTAATTTCACCTTTTAGGGAATCATCTATAAATCCTAATAGTTATAATTATCATTTAGGGGCTGAAATAAAGACAATACCACCGGGAACAGAAATTAACCCTTTATCAAATTTTGAAAATAACCTTACTGTAATGGATAAAAAAGGTATGATTTTGACACCTGGGAATCTGTATTTGGGAGTTACCGAAGAAAAAATCGGTTCATCATCGTATGTTATTTCACTTATTGGACGTAGTTCTATAGGTAGACTTGGCCTATTTATGCAGGTTTCAGCTGATTTAAGTAATATTGGCATTTTCCATCGATGGACCTTAGAACTAGTGCCTACTGTACCTATTAGAGTGTATCCAGGAATTCCAATTGGACAAGTTAGTTTCTGGAAACCCAAAGGTATTGTGAAAAAATATTCAGGTCTATTAGGTACGCTAAACGAACCCTCTTTCCCTAATCCTCTTTTATTTAACGATGATATTGACAGGTCCTGAAATTATTAAACAAGTTAGTAAAGGCAGCATTATGATTGACCCTTTTGATGTTGAACTAATAAACCCAAATAGCTATGATTTTAGACTTGGGAATTATTTAATAAGGTATACTTCCGAGGTAGTATCTGTGTTAGGTAACAATAATTACGAGGAGGTAATAATACCAGAAAGTGGCTTAACATTGCCGGCTGGATCATTCTTTCTAGGTTACACAATACAATGTATTGGAAGTAATGAGTTTGTTCCAATAATAAGTGCAAAGTCTTCCATTGCAAGGTTAGGGTTATTTGTTCATGTTACAGCAAATCTAATTGATTTGGGTTTCTATGGTCAATTCACTCTTCAACTTCATCCGGTTTTGCCGATAGTAGTTTACCCAGGAATGAAAATTGGTCAGGTTTCATTTTGGAAATCAATAGGTGAAAAACGATTATATTGTGGAAAGTATCAAAACTCTATAGGTCCTATGCCCTCTAAAATAGAATTAAAACTCTGAAAATGAAAGTACTATCTGGAATAGATTTACCTATTGATTATGGATGTGGGAGTATTAAGTTAGCTGAAGATTTATATTTATCTGGAAAAATCGGCTTTGAAACACCCTTTATTGCTTTGAATCCTGAGGATGTAAAATACATAAAAGCTGTAAAATACTTGCTTCCTTTGACCCAGCATCAAAAATTATTACAGCCAAAAGAATATCATTCCGAATTAAATTTACTTGTTAAAGAGATTGTCACTAAAGAAGCTCCAGATGTTATTCACTGTCACCACCTTTGTTTCTCAATGACATCAATTTTAACTACAATACCAAATGTAAAACGTATTGGATTTTGCCATGGTACAGACGTAATGGAAGCAATAAGGTCTAAAAAACGAAGGCAAGAAATTTCAACTAATATCGAGAAAATGGACGCAATTATATTTCCGTCCAATGGGATTTATGAAAACCTATGTCAATATGTTTCCCCGATAAAAAAGAAATCTCATGTTATACCTTGGGGTATTCCAGACTATTTCTTTACCAATTCTTTGAAAAAACTACCAGTTCATGATCAAAATTCGTTTAGAGTTATATATGCTGGCAGAATAAATATTGGCAAATCCATTGAAACAATCCTAAAAGCATTCTGTATCCTGCCACCAGAAGTATCTTTAACTATTGTGTCTCGTGATAGGTTTAATTCAACCCAAAGTAAATTAATCAAACGTATAGGAAGCAGAATTAAATATATGGACTGGATTGATAGAGTTGACCTTCCACATTTATTGAGACAACACCAATTATTAGTGCTTCCAAGTTTAGAAATTGAAGCTTTTGGTTTAATTGTGGCAGAAGCACAAGCGGTGGGATTACCTGTTGCAATTTCAAAAATATCTGGGCTTGTTGAGACAGTTCCACCATCATCAAGTTCAATTATGTTTGAACCTGGAAATTTTAAAGAACTTGCTTCCATTATTTTAAAGCTTCGTAATTCAGTTCACTTTTGGGAATCAATTTCAAAAAACGGTAAAGAATATGCTAATGCTTTTAAAATGGAATATTTTATTAAAAATGTTAAAGAGTTAAGTTTGACTGTATTAAATCAATAGAATTATTATATGTTGGATTTTAAATATTATAGCAAAGAACTTTTGAAGAGTTATGATTGTGGATCCCAAGATTTAGAGAAAATTAAGGATGAGGAATTAAAGTTATTATCGATTTTATATCAAAAAATCGGATTAGAATCGCTTAAAGGTCATACTCATCTTGATGTTGGGACTTGCACAGGTAGGTATTTGAAATGGGCTTATGATAAGGGTTGTAGAAATATTATTGGGTTGGACAAATCTGCAGATTCTATATACTTTTGTAAAAAGAATATTTTATTTAAAACAACCTTATTGCATGGTTGTTGTACAAACAAAACCTCTTATGATGGGATTGGACCAATTGACAGTTGTACAGTTATGTTTGGAACAATCAACCATTTAAATAAAATAGAACTAGGTCAATTTATTAGTATTTTAGAAGAAAAGATGAGTTTGGGTTGTATATTGGTAATATCTTTTTGGAGAAAACCTCCAGAAGGGCTTGGAATATATAACAATTTAGATGCAAAATATTTGTGTGAACAGTCTAATTATCTAAATTTTAAACAAATTAATTTGAGTGGATTTAACTTGCTACATATTGAGCACACAAATTATTTGACACTTAATTTATTTCAAAAAGCATAAATAAAATTTGGGGTGTAGCGTAGCTGGTGAGCGCAAATCATTTTTAGATGGTGAGGAGTTGGTTCGAATCCAACCACCCCGACAAATTGTATGATCGCAAATAATTCAATAATCCCAGATCTCAGAGATTTTAATAGTTCATTAAAAGGCATTGAACTACTTGAAAAGTTAAAAATAGTTACTAAATCATCCGTTGGTGTTTACTGCCTTCTTCCATTAGGAGCAGTTTTGGTATCTAGATTGGAAGAAACAATAAAAAAGTGTTTTAACGATTTTGATTGTTTTGAAGTTCGATTTCCCACATTACTAACCGAAAAAATATGGAGAAAAAGTTTAAGATGGGAATCTTTTGATTCATTACTGAAAATTAAAGACAGATCCAACAAATTTATGTGCCTAAATCCTACACATGAAGAAGCATCTGTCGAAACCTTAAGTAATGTAATTCAATCACATAAGGATTTGCCAATTACAATGTATTGTCTTAATAAGGTATATCGTGACGAAATTCGGGTCAGAAATGGTCTATTGAGAACAAAAGAGTTTATAATGGCAGATGCATATTCTTTTGCAATAAATAGTAATTCTTCAAATGAGCAATATAAACAATTAATTGAAATTCATCGTTTGATATTTAATAGGCTCGGCTTAAAACTTATTGAGGCTGAGGCTGATAACGGTGATATTGGAGGTTCATTAAGCCAAGAATTTATTTATTTATATAATTTAGGCGAATCATTTTTGGTAGGATGCGAGAACTGCAATACTTGGACTACAATAATGAATCATAATCAAAATGACTATTGTCAGATATGTAATCATAAGTTGATTCAAAAAAGAGGTGCAGAACTTGCTCATATCTTTCAACTTGACCAAATTTATACAAAGACAATGGGAATGAGAATTCTAAACTCAAAAAATAATTTAGAATATCCCTACATGAATTGCAGTGGTATTGGTGTTACAAGATTACTTCAGATTTTAGTGGAAACAGAGTTTGATATGAATAGAAAAATCGCTCCATCTATTATTTCACCTTTTCAGATAATGATCTGTCAAAATAACATGAATGAATCATCAGAAAAATCTAGGGAGTTATACAAAAAACTATCACAAAATGGATTTAGGACACTTTATGATAGCCGAAAACTTCATGTGAATCAAAAACTTATCTTATCAGATATGTTAAATTGTAGTTTGAACATATTTTATGAAACCGGATTATTTAAGTTACAATATAAAAATCAAAACTTAGATGTTCACGAATCAGATATCGAAATTTTAGTTGAAAAGATTCTAACCAGAAAATAGTATTAAATAATCAAAATAAATTCTAACTTATAAATAAATGACTTGATTATTAAACATAGACAAACTATACTTGTATTATGTCAAGAACCCTGATTATTGGAGGTGGAGGAAGTGCGGGGCACGTGCTTCCTAGCTTAAGAATCTCCGAACATCTTAAGGATAAGAATTGGAATATTTATTATGTTGGTGGTAAGAATTCTATAGAAGAGACCCTGTGTAAAAAACATGGTGTGCGATTTTTTTCAATAAAAACAGCCAAATTCGATAGAACTCATAAACTAACATTACCTCTGTCTGCTTTTTTTAATCTAATCGGAATTATTCAATCTTTTTTCTTATTTCTAAAACTAAAACCTAATGCCGTATTTGTAACAGGGGGTTTTGCTAGTTTACCTGTAGTTGTTGGAGCAAGAATAATTGGCGTTAAAATAATTGATATACATGTTTGTGACCTTTCATTAGGCTTGGCGCATAAATTAAGTATACCTTTCGCTACACACATAACTTGTACATTTTCAAGAACAGCAGAAAAATTCAAAAAAGGCAAATACGTAGGTCCAATTGCTTCATATATTAAAAAATCCTCTATTGAGCTAAATAGTGATCGTTCAAGACAAAAACTCCTAGTGTATGGTGGAAGTTTAGGAGCAAAAGCAATAAATCAAAAAGTTCGGAGTTCAATTAATGAACTTTTAATAGACTATGATATAATTCATATTTGTGGAGCAGGAAATTTAAGCTTAGACTTAATTTCTCTTAATGGGTATTCCCAGTTTGAATTTGTTCATGATTTTTCATCAGTCTTGTCTGAAGTGGATATAGCTATTTGCCGAGGAGGTGCAAATTCTCTTTGGGAGCTAATTTTGGCAGGGATTCCGCATTTAGCAATCCCATTACCTTTAAGTGTTAGTCGTGGTGATCAAATTGAAAATTGTGAATATTTTGCATCATTAGGAATAACGGTCTTTTTGGAACAAGAGGAATTCATAACATCTGATATCAGTCTAAAATTAAAACAGATTAGTGCATCATCTTACGAGATTAAGAATAACATGATTAAGATTATCCCAAAGGAATTGGCGCAAACAGTTATTGAAGATATTCTTGAAGGAGAAGAAATAGTTTAGTACTTATTTATATTTAAATGAAGTATCTATAAATTGGCTGCTATTCTGAAACCCAAATTGAAATTTCTATCGTTTTCATTTGTGTAATGCCTTGATGAACATCGGGAATGTAAGACGCTATAATTAAAAGAACCACCCCTTATTACCCTCCCTGGAGACAAGTTATGACCCTTCCACGGTGTATAAGATGGCTTTTCATGTGGGTCTTTTGGATTAAGATTTTTAACGTTTTCAAGAGGCCAAAACCAATCAGAACACCATTGCCATATTAATCCTTGCATATCAAATAGCTTAAAACTATTGGCTTCATACCTTTTTACTGAGGGAACTTTCTTATTTGAAGGTTCTCCATAATCTCGTAGTGACTTTTTAATATTTACCGCCTTTTGGCAATAATATTTGCATGAACAATCAGCTTTAGATGCATATTCAAATTCGGCTTCCGTTGGAAATCTAATGGCTAAATTGGACTTGGTTGTTAACCAAGAAATAAACGCTGACGCATCTTTATAATTTACTCCTACTAAAGGTGCGTTTGGGTTTTCTAAAAGATACTTATCAAATCCGTTTACCTTAACCCAACTAAAATCCCAATGCTCTATTGTATAAGTTGGAATAGGTTTGTTTGCATCATCCAAATAACTGGCATATTGTCTATTAGTTATTGGTGTATCACTCATCCAAAAGCTTTTTTCTATTGATTTCTTTACTGGATCAGTTAAAATTGGATACTCACGATCCAATGGTAGCCTGCCCATATAAAACTCTGATGATGGGATGAGAATTAATCTAATGCCATAAATTAGGTTCATTTCTTCTAGTGCTGTCATATTAGAAACATAATTATAAATTTAAATGTTGAGATTTGTTGAATTCAATATTCTTTAGTTGTTCGCTTATAAATGTCCTAAAAGAAGCTAAATGGATATATTTTTGTTTAGTGATAAATTTTGCAAAGTAATTATTATATAAATAAGATGTTGTAATAATAGATAATAATTTTGGTTCGGATACAATATTGATAATTAGATACTTTCTAATGTCACTAGGTATTTGTTTAATGCATTTATTAAATTTGGTTTTACTTACACTAAATTTAATTATTGAATTTTCGAAAGGTAAAATATTGTATAAATCATTAGTGCTTAAGTTAGGATCAGATATCCCTGACCTTATTGTTGTAAGATTAAATAAATAAATGTTGGAATTAAAAACTCCTGCTATTAATTCAATAAAAAATGTCATCAAATTTTCTCTAGTTGAAAACCATTCTATTCTTTTTTGTGGTATTATAGTTATAATTTCACTTGATTTTTTATCGTATAAATCTAGATAAGGATTTAAAAATGTTAATTTAGGATTAGTATAATCCATAACCATATGATTAAATGTTTTTTCGCTAAGCTTAATCTTATTATTATTGATTTCTATAATGCCTACCCCTTTTCCAAGTTCTAAACTTTTTTTAATGATTGTTTTACCTATTTTTATTTTTTTAATAGAGGAATGGCAATGGCTACTTAAAATGAAATCAATACCTTTTAAAGACTTTGCTAATTTTACATCGAAATCTACTCCTGAGTGACTTAAAATAAACAAATAATCTATTTTATATCTTATTTCAGAAATAATCCCTTCCACTATTTCAAAGGGATTCATTACTGAATAGTTTTTTCTTGTTCGTAATTCTATTGAATTAAAACAATCCTCGGACATTATACCTATAAAACCTAATTTAGTATTTGCGAATTCCATTTCGAGGTACTTATCAAAGACTTCATATTTCCCTCTGAATATGTTACAACATAACACGAAAGACTTCTTCTTCTTTAATGAATTCACTTTTAAATACTCATTAAAACCATGATTACCAGGTACAACAATATCAAATGTCTTTAATAGAAGCTTTCTTTCTGGTTTCCCTTTAAATAGGTTATAAAATGAATTACCTTGAAAAAAGTCACCTAAATCAATAGTTAAAGTATCGTTTTTCTTTTCCTGATGCAAATACTCGAATAGTTCAATACTATTATGGATATTGGAATGGATGTCATTTGTATGAAGTATTTTAATCACGTCTTTTATTTATGACCTAATAATTATGCTAATTTAAGCTATTTTTTTAATATTGCTATTTTTATAAAGTTTTCCAAATAATATAATTTTAACCCACACAGGCAGTGCCGGTAATTTATTCTTTCATACTTTTTGCTATAAATTTACCAAATCACTTAGCCCATGTGCTATAGCTTTTCCATTTCATTTCAAAGCCTCAACACATGACCTCTTCCAAGTATAAATTTTAAGCAAAAAGCCACAGTACGCATTTGCGCCCCTTCGTACTGTTTATGACAGAATAAACTACCGGAAGCTACTTAACATAATTACGAATTATAGATTCGCTTCGCATTTTTTTGGTATACCTATTTTTATTCAATAGTAAAAAAATTCTATAATAAGTCATTATGTTCAAGGGGGTAAACCCAAGTAGCCACTGCCTGTGCTGTCCTGCGGAGCATTGATATTTTAATTGATTTTTATGGGAATAATATTCCCAATTCCTGTCTTATTTGAGATGTCTTAGCCTGCCATCTCGATTGGTCTGTTAACTGATTCTGATCCGCATTTATTGTAATAAAATTTACATTTGGAATATTGGCTCCGGCAGTTGTAATATTATTTATTATAAGTTTTGCGTGATGTTCCCATTTATATTCAATCAGGATTATATGTAATTTATCATAGGCGGTAAACGGAGGATTTGATAATAAATTAACGAAGTTGTTATTTATATCCATCGTAGGGCATAAGGCTGTGAAAAGATTTAAATCACTAATAGGTTCTCTGTTAATCCGGTTTTGAACCCTTACAGGCCAAGCAGAACCCCAGTCATCATTTGAATGACTTTCAACTGTAAAGTTTGCGTTTATTCCTGGTATTGCAAAATACCACCCATTATGAAATCTTCTTCTTCTGAATAAATGTTCAATGATTCTGGTTTTACCCCAATTATTGAACCCTGTTATAAAAACTGCCTGTTTCATGTTACTATTTACAATCAAACAAATCTAATTAGAATTTATGTATTTCAGTTTTCACCTGTCTTTTAATTTTAAGTGGATTTTTTGGATTTGGTTTAAACATTTTTTCGATTAGTAAGCAAAGGTATGTCTGACTGGTAAGTGCTTTCGCGGCATAAACACCTTCCATTTCACTATCCATCTTTTATTCCACGTACAATTACCTTAGTCAGCCTTGGGACCGCTTTACTAATCGAAAAAATATATGTTAAAGTCCCAAATCCAAGAAAATCCATTATTAAAAGTTGCAGAAGTTGAACTTCACTATATCTCTCGTGTTAATGCGAATGATCGGTATAAAATTGTAAGCTCCCGACAAGCATTTGAAATTCTTATGCAAGTGTATGATCCCAATAAGATTGAACACAAAGAATTCTTTTTTGTATTGTTTCTCAATAGAGCCAATAGGTTACTTGGTTCAATGCAAGTGAGTGAAGGTGGAATTACCGGAACAGTAGCTGATATTAGAAATATATTTCAAGGAGCTTTATTGGCTAACGCTACTAGCATTATTCTAAGTCACAATCATCCATCAGGAAATCTTATACCAAGTGAATCTGATAAATTACTTACAAGAAAATTAAAAGATGCTGGAAATGTTCTTGATATTCCAGTAAGAGACCATGTGATTGTAACTGCATATAATGAGTATTTCAGTTTTGCTGATGAAGGAATTTTGTAACCGGATGGTGAATTTTATTTTTTTGGCAGATTAGATAAAATCCAATTTAGCCATGACCTTACTGTACTTTTTCTTCTTTGGGGGGTGCTGCCAGTTAAACCTTCTTCGCTAAGTCTTTTAATAATTTGTTGATCATCCATTTGGTTTTGTTGCTTAAGGTACAAGCTCACTAGATCATTGAAAACTCTTGTTTTTAAAATCGCTTTTACGACTTGGAAATTTCTATTTTCCCTGTTTTGGAAATGTACTATTTCATTTCCTAATTCTGTTAACTTAAACAATCCCGCACTTTTTTCAACCAAACCAATATACATCGCTGCATTTCCGTAATAATCACCTTGACGTTCATCAAATTCAAAATATTCGGCTATTTCAAATTTATCACGAGGTCCATCTAACAAGAAAGCAGCTAAATCAATCACTTTGTCTAAATTATCTGCTTGCGGAACTGGAATACTATGCGGGGTATGGGTTGGTTGTGATAGAAAGGCTATAATACTTGCTTCTTCTGATTTTTCTTCAATAACTACCTCTATAGCTTCATTATTGATAATTCGGTAATCATAGTAATTTGGATGCAATTCGATTTCAGTAAAATAATAAATTCCATTACTAAAAGAGAGTAGGATAGCTCTTATTTTTTTTGTTGTTTTCTTTTCAAAATGCCTATATGGGTAATATAATTGACGTATGTTGAAATTTGAACGAGTACTACTTTTAGCCTCAATTATTAGAAACTGTTCTCTCCCTTCATATCCAGCATCTACTTCTATCTGTACCCCCTTAACTCCTATTTCACCCAATTTACCTAATTGAAAATTAAAGCCATCGGAAAAAAATCTACCCCTTGTGGTTAACTTCAATTCTTTTTCACCACAATAGTTATTAAGTATTCTTGAATGATGGGCAAAATCTAGAGCATTACTCTCCGACATTCTTGGAGCAAATAGGAGGGTTTGAAGTTCAAAATCCAAGACAGGAGTTACTTTTCGAGGAATAATTTCTTTATAATCTGGCAGAGAAATAAAACTTTGATGTTTTTCATCTTTGAAGATTATATAACTTCCATTAGAAATTGCATTAATATTTAATTCTGAGTCTTTAAATATTTGTGGTAGCGATTCCTTTGTATCGAATTTAGCCATCAAACGGGCTTCCCGTTTACCAATTGTATTAATTTGCGAGGCAGTAATTTGAAAATACGGAATTCGTGTTAATTCTTTCGAAATGTTTAATTCCTCAAATATTTTATCCCAAGCAATATCATTACTCGTCATTATCAGGGTTATAATTAAGAATTAAATATTCCTCGATTTTCTTTCTCCCAGAACCTACAGAGTTTATATTTCTATTAGCCTGTATCCGAACTATATTATAATCCTCATATAGTTTGGAAATAAACTCAGTGGATGAATTGCTTAACATTACTTTACATCCTTTTATTGTTAGTGCTTCGAAAACATCTTTTAATCTTTCTTGTTCACTTTTACCAAATTGGTTTAAACTATATCCAGTAAATGAAGAAGTTTCTGAGAGAGGGTCATATGGAGGATCGAAATAAATAAAATCTCCTTTTTCGGCAGTTTCAACCACCTTCGAAAAATCGACATTTAAAATTTTAACATCGTTCTCATTTAAATATGAACTTATTGCATACAATACTTCTGGATTAAAGTAGTTAGGTTTCTTATATCTACCAAATGGTGAGTTAAATTGCCCTTGTCTGTTAACCCGAAAAAGCCCATTGTAGCAAGTCTTATTTAAATATATTATTCTTGAAGCTCTTTCAATAAGGTTAAGGTTTTTGAATTCATTAGTTCGATCAAGTTCTCGGATTGAATAAAAATATTCGCTACTATTTTCATGCTTCTTTAAATCCTGTATTAAATCAGTTGGTAAATCTCTTATAACTGTATAACAATTGATTAAATCAGTATTAACATCATTTATTACAGCTTTTTTAGGTTGCATTTCAAATAATAATGCTCCAGCACCAACAAAAGGTTCGTAGTAAGTATTAAAAGTTTGAGGTAAATATTTTCTTATTGTTGGTAACAATTGCCTTTTACCACCAGCCCATTTTAAGAATGGCTGTGCAAGAATATTTCTTGCATTTGCGTGTAAAATGAACTGTTCTTGTGGGTTTAAAATCATCAACCAAATGTATTGGTTTAGAACCAATTTGGCTGATTAAATTTATTAACAAAATGTCCATTATTTACTTTTCCATCTAGTTTGTTCCTTTATTGGTAAGGGATTAGACTCGTTTTCGTTTCTACAGAGAGCATTTTCGGTTACCAAAACATTCTTTCTAATCTGTGCTGCTTTCAAAACCGGAATTTCTCTACCAGATATAACCCTTGGTTTTCCATTAACATCACCGGCCAAAATATCCCACCAATTTCTTCGTTGTTTATTACCTTTCTCTCTCCACTCAATTAGAATGTCGTCTATAATTTTAGCGACATCTTTGTAATCATTTTCAAATAGCCAAGCTCTAAGGGTATTATTTAGCCTTTTCATCTTTGTAAGAAACTACTTTTTGGTATTCCACTTCATCAGATAATTTTTCTGTTAAGAAATCGACCCAAGCAGGTGTATAAACAAAATCTTCATGTGCGGCATCGCTATAGCAATAATCACTCATATAGTCCTTTTGAAATTTTAAAGGTCTTGCATTAAAATACTTCCAAGCTTGGGTATGGTTATGTATTTTAAATGATTTACCTATTTTCTCAGCCACTTTTACGACCACTTGCCCAGGTTTTAATCCATCAGGATTGCCAATTTTTATAATTTTTTCTTTATCCTTTATAAGTGTTATTAATTTTTTATGGTTTTCAACCTCTTCTGGATTATTTGGATCATATTTCACAAATTCCATAGATATATCGGATGATTTTTTATGATTTCCAGTTTTGGGAACTAAAAATACTCTAAAACTATACTTTGGGTCATTGTAAATCTCATCACTTATACCATCCCTAAAAGCATTGATGTATTCCTTTATATCATCATATTGTTTACCTTGAAATTTTTTAACAATATCTACTTGTCCCGTATTTCTGAGATTAGTTGTTTGAAGTGGAAATACAAGTAAATCACGAAGTGAAAAGTAGTTTCCGAACTCTTTAGTTAGTACTTCATCAAAATTTAATAGGAGTGATTGGCACTCACCACCTATGTGATTGTCAATTTTCGGAGCAAATCTGTGCTCAATTTTATTTCTCAAACCGATCATAAATTCAATATTACTTCTGGCAGAATTGGTGTCTCCTTTGAAATATTCTTTTATGCATCTACTTAATTCCCATAAATTCAGATCGCCATCAATATATTTATCATTTCCATTGTCATCTGTATAATTACATTTTATTTTTTTCTTATGAAATATAGCGTGTAGTAAGGATGTCCATGCAATTATCATCATTACGACAAATCCTTCCGACTTAAAAATAGTTGCTGGCCTATTATAAATATCTAAAGCGAGCAATGCACTTTCTCTGGCTTTTATTACAAATCTTTCTACATCTTCATTGAGTTCTGGTTTAAATGGGTCTTGACTATTCTTATTTGCTTGTGACATCCACTTTCGATAGGCCTCTGGTGAATATTTGCTTATGTTTTTAACAAAATAATTTTCTCCTTTTTTCTCTATTATCGTATCCCATTTTTTTGATATATAAGTTTTAGCAGTTACCTCAGTCCAACCTACGTAATCAGCCAAATCTTTAATTTTAAATCCACCATTACTGTTTTCTTTTTCAAGAAAGAATTGATATGATTTTCCTATTTTATCTAGGTGGGGAAGAATTTTCATTACAATTCAGACTGCTTAAAGATATGATTTTTTAACTCCATCCAAATATCCTAAGGCGTAAGCTGCGTGAGGGCTTTTATGCCTTACTGTTCCTGCCTGACTTTCATTAAGACTATCAAGGTCTATATTAATTTGTTCTATTCTTTGTTCACCATCATGAAGACCTCTCTCATAAGCACATCCGGCACATTTATGTCTTCCTTGTCCACCTTGATCAAAGGGTAATTCTTCAAATTTACTTTCATATCTGTGGTTCTGTTTACATTCCATTCTATTCTAATTAGGTATACAAAGATATATGATATTAAATTATTTGATTTGAAGTTTCAAATTGTTTAAATCTTTTGAAAATTTAATAGATTTTAACTATTGCTTTTTGTATCAATTAATTGTTTTTTGCAGTATGTTTTAATATAATTTCAATCTTCAAACCCTTCTGTTTATGGCATCCGTGATTAAACAAATCCATTCACGCTGGTATCATTACTTTCCTGATTTCCAGCTTTCAGCACAAGAATTTTATACTCTTGTCGAAAACCAATTAAAAAGCAAAGAAGTTTCTTCAATTCGTATTAAACGAGTCAACTTCGGTGGTTTATTTTCTAAACGTGAATACCTCCGAATTCAAGATGGAGAAAATATCTTTGATGTTTGTGCAGCACCTTATGGTAAAGGATATTTCATATCGTGGTGGATGGGTGAATCTGTTGGTTACATTAAAAGTTTACTTATTAGAATCCCTCTTATAGGTCCAGCTTTTGATACCTATTACAGTTATAAAACCTATTATCAATGGGATACGATTACAATGTTTCAAGAATGTGCTCGAACCAGTATCCTTGAAGCCATTGATGGTATTTCAACTAAAAAAGGATTACGAATGCTCTCTGAATTAGAAAGACAAGTGAAAGACGACAAGTCATTCAAGTAATTAATGTGAATGGCTGATTTAAGCAGAATAGAGGCTGCAACACTTCATTTCTACCAATGGGAACAAAGGTGCAGAGGTTGGCAGGTTTATAGTGAACCTGTTGAACTTGAACCTATGTTTGAGCCTTACTTTGTCCATGCTGACCGTTTTTCATATCTACCGGAAAATATTGATGATGGCAAAAAGCCTACCTTGCTTGGTAAATTTGTTAATCTATTCAAAATAGAAGAAACTAAAGAACCGGTTATGGAGCAGGATTCATCCTATGCATATCCATTTCAAAATTATGACTCGCCACTTAATTGCTTTCGTGTTTCTTTACCCAAAGGTTATAAGATTCAGGCTGAAACAGTACAGCAATTATTGTTGATGATTTCTTCGACTGCCAGTCCTGTTTCTTTTGAAATTATAGCAAGTTCGAAAACAATCAGACTTCAATTTATCAGTCGAACAAATGATGCAACGCATTTGTATAGCCAACTGAAAGCATATTTCCCCGAAGCAGCCGTGCAAGAATATCCAGAAGGATTGATGGGTATTCTTCATGAAAATTTAAGTTACTTTTTTTCGGAATTTGGTCTAAAGGAAGAATTTATGCGCCCCCTAAAAATGACTGACCGTTTTGACCCTGATCCCTTTATTGGTCTTTTTGGTTTTTTGGAACATTTACAAGGAGATTCACAGGCCGCAATTCAAATTCTTTTCAAAGGAGCAGTAAATCCTTGGTCTGAAAGTATTCTTCAATCAGTTAGTGATAGTCGAGGTGATTCCTTTTTCCTTGATGCACCGGAAATGGTGCCTCTTTCAAGAGAAAAGGTTTCTTCACCATTATTTGGAGTTGTAGTTCGTG
Source organism: uncultured bacterium (assembly GCA_937895515.1). Lineage (GTDB taxonomy): Bacteria > Patescibacteriota > Minisyncoccia > Phycocordibacterales > UBA9973 > 2-01-FULL-33-17. The sequence continues at coordinate 10,551 of CALAYS010000012.1, read as the reverse complement.
TTATTGGTCAAGGAGTATCAGAAAAATCTTCTATTTCAATTTGGGAACAAATTAGTCATGGTCTTATTGCATTATCCCGATCTCCGTTTAATTCTCTAATACCATTATCAAATGATGAATATCCTGTTGAAGACCAAATTCATGACATTTATTATCGGCAATCGTGCCGTTTAGGGATGCTCTTAAACTGCCGAGAACTTGCTACCTTGGTTCATTTACCCTCAGCCTCAGTTGTATCGAATAAGCTGGATAGGGAGAATAAGAAGACAAAATCAGCACCAGAATTAGCCAGTGGGCATAAACTAAAATTAGGCATCAATTACCACCAAGGGGTTGAGAAAGAAGTTAGCGTAAGTACATCACAGCGATTAAAACATACACATGTTATTGGTGCAACCGGTACTGGTAAATCCACTTTTATCACAAACCTAATAATTCAGGATATTTTGCAAGGCAATGGTTTGGCTGTATTAGATCCGCATGGTGACTTAATAGAAACCATCCTTACCCATATTCCAGAAAGCCGTTATAATGATGTTATTATTATTGATCCCGCTGATTCTGAGTTTCCAGTAGGTTTCAATATTTTGACTGCTCATTCAGAAATTGAAAAAGAAATATTGTCATCGGATTTAGTTTCTGTTTTTAAGCGATTAAGCACAAGTTGGGGTGATCAAATGAATAGTGTTCTGGCAAATGCTATTTTAGCTTTTTTGGAAAGTAATAAAGGTGGTACATTGTTTGATTTGCGAAGATTTTTAATTGAAAAACCATTCAGGGATAATTTCTTAAAGACGGTTACCGACCCAAGCATTATTTATTATTGGCAAAAAGAGTTTCCACTTTTAAAATCGAATTCCATCGGTCCAATTTTGACCCGCCTTGATTCTTTTCTTAGACCAAAACTAATACGCAATATGGTTGCCCAAAAGAAAGGCTTGGACTTTGAATCCTTTTTAGATACTGGAAAGATTGTATTGGTAAAGCTGTCACAGGGTTTAATCGGGAATGAGAACAGTTACCTATTGGGAACTTTCATTGTAGCCAAAATCCATCAGGCAGCAATGGCAAGACAGGCAAAGCAAAAGGATGACAGAAAAGACTTTTATCTTTATATTGATGAATTCCAAAATTTCGTAACACAGTCCATGTCCGCTATTCTATCTGGTGCAAGAAAATATCATTTAGGTTTAATATTGGCACACCAAGACGTGCAACAACTTACCAAACAAGATACTGAGCTTGCTAGTTCTGTATTATCAAATGCTGGTACTCGTATCTGTTTTAGAATTGGTGATTCTGATGCTAAAAAATTGGAGGATGGATTTTTGCATTTTGAGGCAATAGATTTACAAAACCTTTCAACTGGTGAAGCAATTGTAAGGATTGATAGGCCGGAAAATGATTTCAATCTATCAACGACACTTTTAAGCGATATTGAAGAAAGCCAAGGATTTAAAATTAAGACTGATATTATTGACCTCTCAAGAAATAGGTACGGCACTCCAAAAGGTGAGGTTGAAAATATTTTGCAGGAGTTAATCAAAGACTTTAAGGTTTCAGAAAAAGAAGAACCGTCTGAATTGCCAATTTTCCCTATTATAAACAACAATACAACATCTGAAAATCAAGAAACACAGATTTATACGCCAAATACAGTTGAAAGAAAAAATGAGAGTCAGCATCGGTATCTACAATCCCTTATAAAAAGAATGGCGGAATCGAGAGGATATAGAGTATTTACAGAGGAATCCACTTTTGACGGGAAAGGACGGGTTGATGTTTCCTTAGAAAGAAATGGGAATCGAATAGCTTGTGAGGTATGTGTAACCACATCCCAAGAATGGGAATTACACAATATTCAAAAATGTCTTGCAGATGGATATAACAAAGTGGTATCTATATCAAATAATAAAAAGGTATTGGATAATATTCAAAGACAAGCATCTCAAAACCTTAACCCAGACCAACAACAAAGAGTTTTGTTTTTTGAGCCGGAAGCCTTTTTCCTTTATCTTGACAGTGAAATATCAAAAGAATCTGTAACTGAAACAAAAATGAAGGGCTACAGGGTAAAAGTGGAATATGACCCAGTTTCTGATTTGGAATCTAAGAGCAAGCAAGAACAAATTTTAAAGACGATTAGTAGTTCTTTCCGAAAGAGAAAATAGGACACGCATTAATTCCTAACCATTTCAACGATATCATCTTCCGGCTTAAAAGTCGTTTCTAATCTGAATTGAATTGAAAAAAAATTCTCCAAGAAAGTAGTACTTACTTTGCGTTGGAGAATTAGTTGTAAGATGGATTGATCTGCTATAAGTGAATAATCTATAAAGAACAAAGTTTCTGTGTCTATAAAATATAGAACGATATATCTACCGAAAGAAAACTGTAGCGTGTTATCTATACCGCCTATTTCGTTCAAGATGAAATCGTGGGACGGAAGTTCAAGAACGGATTTATTGTGTTCAACAGTTTTTTTATTTCTAGCTACACCAAAGGTTCGAGCTGAATTATGAGAATCTACAAGTAATATGTACTTCTCATTATTATTTGAACCCTCAATTTCCATTTACCGCAAAAATACATTGGAAAATGTAAGGGGTAAATCAGTTATTTATTACTTAACAGGTCATTCAGCTTTTTAAGATTCTTACCGTGAGGAGTACTAAGTTCCTTCTCCCAACTTCCAATGGTGCTTGCATCAACTCCTATCATTTTTCCAAGTTTACTATGACTTAAACCTTTTAGATTTCGGTATAAAAGAATTTGGCCACCCAAAGAACAATTGTCAATTCCCAAAGGCATAAATCCTATAAATTTCACTATAGCAGGCATAAATTGAATTTGAGGAATCCCTCGGTTGTTTTCCCAATTAGTTATACAGTCCGTAGTTACTCCGATCAATTTTGCAACATCTTCTTGAAGCATTCCTTGCTCTAATCGTATTTTACGAATATGCTCACCAATTGTTTGAGGAATGAAGGAAACCTTAATACCAGTAGGTTTATGGGATGAAAATACCATTTCGCAGAATGCCAACGCAGGTATGAGATTGCGTTGGGAATCGGGAGCAATTTGGAAAATGGAGGGGGCGTACGAAAATTTGATTTTTATTTCTTCTGATGATACAGAAAGTGAACTGGTAACTTGCTCTATTACTTGACGCTTTGCGTCAGTATCAAACATTGGCCACCTATCGTAAAGGTTCTTTGCTTCATGCAAGAGATGACCACCATTCATGTGTTCAATCTTTAGGAAGTCTATTTCACTTTGGAGTTCGGGTATGTGTGCTTCTATCTGCTTTAGCTGTTCAAATAATGGATTGTAATGTTTACCAAATCCTACTTTTGGAATTTCTCCTGTCATATGTAATGAAACAAGTTTTTCCATTTCAGTTTCAATTCTTTCCATTTCCTTTTTGAGCGATTTGATTTGATTTTCCTTTTCGATGATTAATTCATCAGCTTTTGAAAGAAATGTTCCTATTTGTTGGTCGGTCAAAAGAAAGGATTTTAAATGTTCATAATAGATTTCTTCCAAATCATCACACATGATTTTATTTTTACAGGAATAGCAGATGTACTTTTTGCTTTTAGATGGCACATACATTTTTTGACCACATTCACAGTAGAGGATTCCGGTGAAAAGATGGACAGGTTTCTTTGAAACAGGCTCTCTTTTCTTTTCCTGCTTATCCATAATCACATTGCATTCATTCCATAAGTCCTCAGATACAATCGCAGGGCAAGGAGTCTGCACCCATTCACTTTCAGGCTTTAAAACCCAATTTTTGCCCTCTCCGAGGCTTTTAGAGTAGTTGGCGATCCTTATCCCTTTTGCTGTTGAATCACGTAATAGCCTGCCAATAGTAGTATCGGTAAAAAGAGAGCCATTTCGGGTTCGGTAGCCTTTTTCATTCAACATTTTAGCCACAGTACCTTTACGTTTATGATCTCTAAAAAGTTCATAAACCAGTTTTCTGATTGGAGCTTCTTTTTGGTCAACAACAAGTTCTTTATCCTCCCACCTGTACCCAAATGAAGCCTGACCACCGATTGGTTTTCCTAATTTTGCTCTAATAGGTACAGAGGCCGCTACACGGTCAGATATTTCTTCCCGTTCCCATTGCGCCATAGCCGCAATCATAGTGTAAAACAAGCGACCCGCAGGGGTACTTGTATCAATAGATTCTTGAAGGGATATTAAGTCAGCGTTGTATTCTCTAAAAATGTCAGCGAATTCTAATAACTCCTTTGTGTTTCTTGCTAAACGAGCAAGTTTAGAAAATATAATTCCGGTTATTTGACCCTCTTTGATATCTTTCAGCATCCGTTTAGTTTCGAAGTGTCCCATTACTGATTTACCGGACACGGCTTCTAAATGATACACCTCTTTTACAACCCACCCTTTGGCTTCTGCATATAGTTTAGCCCTCTTTTCATGGTGTTCAGGTGATTCACCTTTAGCCTGATCTTCGGTTGAGACCCTAATCCAAATACCTATTACTTTCTTTGCTTCCATTATTATTTATCCTGAAATGGTTGTGAAAGAATTACAAAGTTATTAAATGGATTCAGGATAGTCAATTTATCCTTTTCTGCTGCTTTTCTTTTTACTGTTTTCATATCTGTTTTATTAAATTTTAAAATACATTTAGTCTCAATATACATCTTGAATGCCAAAGGCATAAGGAGGTATAAATTGCTGCATATAGCAATTTATATAAGTCATAAGTAAAAACCCTATGAATACTCACAGGGTTTAGATTTAAATGAAGGAACATTAACTTTCAACGGTTTCACTTTCAACCGGAACAACATCCAAAATGTAATCAACCGCCCGTTGAGCTTTAGCACTTGAATAGATAATTAACCGTTTGTCATTCCGTAACTTTTGAAGCCAGTGTTGAATGTAAGCCACATTGTTATCAAAATGCTTTTTATCAATTCCTACATACGATTTAAGATAGCAAGCCCCAATTTCAGCAACAAGCTCTTCCATTGAATATGGTTCAGTGCCGAAGGTTGTTTTCTCCACTATTTCCTTTCGGTTTAAACGGGAAGCGTGGCCTGTAGAGTGGATTAATTCATGAAATAGGGTTGACCAATAGCTTTCTGTATCCTTAAAGTTGTTCATCTTTGGCATATTGATGAAATCCTTTACTGGATGATAGTATGCTTCATTCTCCTTATGAAATATTGGAGGTCGCTTTGGCATGTCATTAATAATGAAATCCAATTCAGCCATGTCCATTTTTCCATCATTTTCAATAATCGGGATTCTTTCTTCCGGTAGGCCGGTACACTGATCAACATTAAAAACGGTATAGTACCGAATCATTGAGACCTTTTTCATTTCTTTCGTTTGAGGGTCTTCTTTTTCAGACCATTTCCAAAAAATTACAGGGATAGATTTTTCTCCTTTTTTAACAGACCCTTTTAAATCTTTGATTTGTTTAAAGGTGAGAAAATAGTTTCGAGCAAAGCCCATAGAGGCTAAAAGTAGGACATTGATACCAGTGTAAGCTTTACCGGTAACTAAGTTTTGAGGAAGGCCAGCTTCCGTCCAAGGTTGTTGCCAAGGAATAATTCCGGCTTCCAATCGTTCAATGATTCGATTTGTGATCAATTCATAGACATCAAGTTTCGTTTTGGTTGGTGTTTCCATGTTTTGAGATATTAAGTTGTAAAGAATATTTACACCTATTCTATCTATTTCAGGCAAGTGGAATAAGGAGGGTAAATTTGCTATTAGTAGCAAATTCCAAAAAACAGAAAAGCAACCCGAAGGTTGCCATTCTATACCTATCTTATTGCATGAACCAAAGCTAGAGCCTCGATTGTCTTTATATGGTATTTTATATTTTTAGTCCGCTCGATTGTCCTTTTGACTTCGGGGTACTTTTCATAAATATAATCTACCAGGGAATCCTTGTTAGTTAGGTTATTGCAAAATATTTTTAACTCCTCAATTGTAAAAACTCGTAGGTTAATATTTAAGTTTTTAGCCCAATCCCGAATTTCATCATACAACTTTTCCAAGCCGTCTGATAATCGGAATGGTGGATGCTGTTTTATGGCAACTGTAGATATTTGGTACTTTTGAACATAGACGTCCAGAACACCGATAATCTTTTGAAGCTTTTCATTCGACCATTCTTGTTTAAAAAGTTTTACTCCCCAATCTATCAGAGTACCGTCTTTAATAATTGCAAAACCAACTGATCTAGTCCCAGGACTAATTCCGATCATAGTATTTTTGTGAATGTGCCCTTTGTGTGACTAGGAATGTAAAGTAAGCACCCCTGCTATTTTTAATTTTCTCCTTTGGTGTTTTCATCACAATATCCAATATTTCCAGTAGGTGTGATTCTGAGTACCTTTTTACAAACCTTTCATAGGTGAGTAATGACTTCATGTCATCCAATGTTTCAGCCAAATGAATGGCTAATTCTTCTTCTCTTTGTGTTAAACTCATAAATTGTTTCCGACGTTCGTTTATATTTATTTATATAAATATCGTTACGTCGTTCGTATTAGTTTTCCCTTATTTTTTCAAAGCCAATTTTCAAAAGTTATGATTTTCATGCGCAGTAAATTTCATAAAACATTAAAAATCAGAAATGATTTTTCAGGAATTTTTGCTTTTAAATTTTTTGTTCTATCTCCTTTCGGGTTTCTTTTAATACATCGAAATACAATTCTTCAACAAGTGTTTTGTAAAGCGCACTCAATTTAAAAAGATTATTTAGGCTCGGTAAGGAGAGGCCTTTCTCCCAACGTGATAGCCTGTTTGTGCTTCTTAAACCTAAAATTTCTGCAACTTCACTTTGCTTGTATCCAGAAATCCTTCGATGCTTTCGGAGCCTATTGGGAATGTGTCGACTTTGTCCCATGACTTAAATTTATTAAAATATTAATGAACTTATAAGGAGGGTTATTTTGCTACTTGTGGCAATTAATTATGGTTGTATGTGAATATCTGAAAAATAAAAACCCAAACAAAAATGTCGGGGCAGTCATTCTGAATATTCAATCAATCTGTATATGATAAGTATATCAAGTTTTTATAAAAGAAAAAATAATCTATTTGAGTTCAATCCAATTTGGAATTAATTATTTATTTTTCTCTCAAATTTATAAGGCAAAATTAAGCCCCCTCACTTTTTTGCAAGGCCAAGCCCTTCGGGTTTATTCAAATTTTTGATACACTTAATACAGGCTAAAAATTAGACCCAAAGTCTTGCAAATTCTACCTACCCTTCGCTTTTATGGTGCCTACAAATTTTGATGGAAAATAGTGTTCTCGTTTTATTTGGTTTTACAACTGAAAGGGCTCTTTTGAATTCTAACAATTTCGTTAAAGTGCTATAATAGATTATATTGCCAGCCTTAATATTCTTTCGTTAATTATTTGAGATTTATGAGATTAATAAAATTCAGTGTAAACAACTTTAGAGCCATATCTGGTGGATTAGAAAACAATCAAATAAATTTTGATGGTTCAAATACCATCTTTATTTTTGGTCAAAACAACGTTGGTAAATCAACATTTTTGGCAGCTTATGACTTTATCTTTAATGATAAAACACCTGTCTTTGATGATTTTTATAGACGCGATCCTGATAAACCCATAGAATTTGAATTGGAATTGGGTGTTGATGCTATTGATAAAGCATATATTGCAGAGAAGCAGGAAAATAAGGTTGCCTCTTTTAATAAATACCTTTACGAAGATTCTGTTATAAGAATAAAGAGAACATTCGTTCTAACGATTGATAAAGGAAAGCCAAAAATTGATAAATCTAAAGACGTTACTTGGAATCCAGTTACCAATGTTTGGGACAATAGTGCTTTTGGGAGTATAGGTTTAATAACTGTTTTTCAAGCACTTATGCCGACTCCGATTTTGATAAAAGCAATGCCAAGTGAACAAGAAATTGAGAATGTTGTAAATGAGATTTTGGCAAGTAAGGCAAAATCTAAACTAAGTGAAGATGAGTTTCATGAATTAACAGAAGCTCGTGATAAAGTTAAAAACTTGCAAGAGAAGATGTATAACCCTGTTTCTATAGCCAGTTATCAGGAAGAAGTTAATAATCATTTTCAACAACTATTTCCAGATACAACAATAGAAATTGAGGATTCCGATAAGGTTAAGTGGACTGAGGATAAGTTCGGCAAAAAATTTAATGTTGAATTTAAAAAGCAAAACCCTGATGGTTCACCGGACACCGAAACTCCAAGCTCTTATAATTCAATAGGTCATGGCGCAGTGAGAAGTGCGATTTTTTCCTTATTACTTATGAGGGACATTGCAGAAGAATTACCAAGACAAGCAGACAGAAAAGAATATTTGATATTGTTTGAAGAACCTGAACTATTCTTATATCCAAGATTACTGAAAAGTTTGCGAGAACTTATTTACGCAGTAAGTGACTTAAATTTCCCATATCAAGTATTGTGTGCCTCACATTCTCCACAAATGATTGATTTATCAAAGAGAAACTCTACACTAATACGAATGGTGCGGAATGTAACCGGAACTAAACTTTATCAAATTAAAGATGAAGATTTGCAGGAAGCAAAGGAGGCAAAAAGCATTGAAGACCTTAAACAAGCAATGTATGAGGTACTTCGATTTAACCCCTATATCTGTGAATCTTTTTATGCCGATGAAGTTTTACTTGTTGAAGGTCCAACGGAAGAAATTATAGTTCGCGGATTATTGCAAAAAATAAATCCCGATAAAGATTTGTTTATAGTTAACTGTGGCACTGTCACAAATATTCCTTTTTATCAAAAAGTGTATAGAAAATTTGCAATACGTAGCCATGTTATTTGTGATACCGATAAACAAGAAAGTGGCATACCAGATGATTTTGGAAACCCAACATTCGCAGGTGGAATTCAAAATTCAATCTACAACGAACACCTTTTAAATTGTAACAATATTCCAAGAATTGGAGGGTTACTGAGAACTCATATCACAACCTTTGAAGTTGCCCATGCTAATGAAACTGTAGATATTCTATTTAAATATTCCAAAGATGATTACTTAAAAAGCGATGGCAAGCCATATAATGCTAATAAATACTGGAGAGAAATACTGGAACCAAATTTTGAAAATGAGTTACGTTTAACCGCACCAATTATTTCTTACATTGAAGAAATAATTAACTTTAAGTGGTAAAACCTTCATCAACTAATATTAATAGACAAAGGCCGTATCTTTGAGTAATATTAATTCATATGATAAGAGAAAGTGATTTTACTTCAAAAACAATTGAAGCTCTAGCAAAAAGAGCAAGCTATATTTGTTCAAACCCTGATTGTAGATGTTTGACATTAGCTCCTTCAGGGGAGGATATGACTAAATCTATTTATATTGGCAAAGGAGCACATATTACAGCTGCTTCAGAAGGTGGAGCCAGATATGATGGCACCCTTTCGGTTGACCAAAGAAAAGATATTTCAAACGGTATTTTCCTGTGTTCCAATTGTGCTGATATGGTTGATAAAAACAACGGTATTGATTTTTCAGTTGATACCTTAAATAAATGGAAGTCAAGCCATGAGAAATGGGTTAGAGAAAATTTAAATAAATCTGTAGAAAACAATTTGGTAGTTATAGATGGCCAACATCATGCCAAAGGTATGGGAGAAATTACAGGTCTACATATAAAACAAAGGTCGGCTATTATTAAACCAGGAACAATTGTAACAGCTGATGGTGTTGGAAATGTAACTGGAACTAAAATAGAATAATAGATATGAGTTTAACAACGTATTATGGCTTTATTTGCCCCAGATGCAGCAGTTCTGTGGATATTGGAGTCGGTGAACCCAATTGTCCAAATTGCGGTACACGAATGATCCCGAACAAACAAGGAAATGCTGTTGCGACTAATGTGTCCTGTAAAAAATGTAATAATTTTTTTGGGATGATTAATTCTGATAAGTGCCCTGACTGTGGTACACCTTTCTAAAACATCATATTTAACATCTGTCACCGGAGGAACAAAATGAAGAAATTGAGATTAGATATTTGGCATTAATATTGGTGCGTATCTTCCTAAAGGCAATGGGGGCTATTTTTGAGGCTGAGCAGGCTTGCGATTGAGCACTTTAGTTTCTACTTCCTTGATTGCCTCCTTATAAAACTCTGGGTAGAGTTCGTGAGGATAAGCATGGTAAAGTCCGCACAACAGAAACAGATTTGAGAGATTGGGAATTGCCCGACCTTTTTCCCAATGGGAAATTCGATCAGTACTACAGAATCCTAATATGTCTGCTACGTCCTGTTGACGAATGCCTAACATCATTCTGCGTGCTTTCATTGTATTGTTTATTATATGATTTTTGTAGTTCATAAGATTAGTATGGATAAAAATGGTAATAAGAGGTAGGCAGGTCAATTTGCCATAAATAGCAAATATCCTATTCGGGGTATCCTTTTATTCTTTTTAAGATTTCAGTTAACTCGACTATTTCATTGCCAATTTTATACCAGTATTCTCTTGTTTTTATGCTATTATTTGTTTGT
>CALAYS010000011.1 GCA_937895515.1 uncultured bacterium | reverse complement strand
ATTCTCTCTTAAACACGGCACTAGAAATATCACTCGAAGTGATACCATTATTCTTATAATTGCCTTGCTGGCAATACTAATATGGTGGCAGTTAGATAATCCAGTACTTGCTGTATTAATCGTCTGTGCGATAGATGCTTTTGGCTATATTCCTAGTATTCGGAAATCCTGGAATGAACCATGGAGCGAAACAATAATTTCATGGACTTTATTTTCAGTCGGCAATATTTTTGCAATACTTGCTTTGACTGATTATAATATTTTAACCCTTAGCTACTTAATCACAATCACCGTTTGCAATGTGATTCTTGTCGCAGTTTGTTTGTGGAGGAGAAATATTTTGGTATAATGCGGTTTATGAAAAAAGTAATCCTAGCTTCCACTTCACCCCGCCGCAAAGAACTGTTTGAAAAAACGGGCATTCCTTTTGAGATTGTCGCAAGTAGTTATGAAGAAGATATGACTCTTAATATGTCTCCAAAGGATTTAGCGATGTATCTTTCTCGGGGTAAAGCTGAAGATGTTGCAAATAAATATCCTAATGCTGTCGTTATTGGTGCTGATACTTTTACCGCTCTTGGGAACGAAGTTTTTGGTAAACCTCATACGAAAGAAAAAGCCAAAGAAAGATTACTTATGTTAAGTGGAAAACAACACTCAATAATTACTGGTTTTACTATTATTGAAAAATCAGCAAATAAAATAATCTCAAAAGCTATTGAGACAAAAGTATTTTTTAGAGATCTAACTGAACAAGAGATTGATGACTATATTGAAACTGGTGAACCACTCGACAAAGCAGGGGCATATGCCATTCAAGGTTTGGGTGGGAAATTGATCGAAAAAACTGAAGGTAGTTATGATAACATCATCGGGTTGCCAGTTGATGAAGTTGTACAAATACTAAAAGACGAATTTGGGGTGGAATAAATCATATGATCTACTTTGTACGCCACGGAGAAACTGAATCCAATGTGAGAGGTGTATTTGCTGGGCAAAAAGATGACTCATTGCTTACAGAAAAAGGAGAGCAACAGGCACAAATAACTGCGAAAGCTATAAAACAGAAAGTTCCTCACATCGACAGAATGATTTGCTCACCTCTCAAAAGAACAAGAGCAACGGCCAAGATAATTGCCCAAGAGATCGGATTTGACCCGAATAAAATAGAAATTGATAATCGTATTATAGAACACGATACGGGAAGTATGACAGGAGCTCCCTTTCTAGGTGTTACTTCTATTGAGTTAACATGTGCTGAAGGTGCGGAAGACAGTGAAGAATTCCGTAATAGGATCCTTTCTTTCTTTAAAGAATATTCTAGATCACCTGAAACCATTTTAGTGGTTAGTCATGGAGCAGTGGGAAGAATGTTAGAAACTATTAAAAAGAATGGGGATACCAAATTAATTTACGATATCCCAGTGTGGGATAATGCTTCGGTGAATGAGATTGATTGGATTTAGTAAATATCTAAAGGATCCTTTTATAAATAAAGAGTTCAAGATACTTAGCCCTAGAATTTATTTGTCCTATTGCTATTGAAATGATCATCGAGTTTTATAAGCTCGCCATCATCATTCCTTAGTTCCCACGCCTTGTTTTCAGGGTTTTCCGGCTTTTGACTCTTGTCATCCTGTAAATGTTCAACAAGGTCTGTTAGGTTGTCGCTGTGTTTCATAGTATGCTTATTGTAGCACTTTAGAGGACCACATCCAAAAGTGCCGGCTTACGTTCTTGGGCAAAAAAATGATGCATTTCTGTATTCCATGCTTGTAAAAGCTCAACATTTTCCAGAATATGCTCAAAAAGTTCGTGCTGTGTTATAATCGGTGCACCAAATCGTTAAAAAAATCTCCAATTTTGGAGATTTTTATGTTTTGTGAGCGGTAGATTTAAACTGCTTTAAATCGTGATTGACTTATCTATAAAAGTATTATATATTTTTTTAAATTTAAAACTATAAAGAAATGAATATAGAAATTTTTCCAGCAGAAAAATCTTGCGAGCAAGGCTGTTCAATTTGTCCATTGGCTCGTAAAAATAATGACATTAATGAAGTAAAAATTAATAAAAGTGTCCAAAATACTTTCTCTTTGCTTGAGAAAGTTTTAAAAGATAAAAATGAATCATATGATTTACATTTTAGTTCAGCTCTTAATCTTTTACCAAGTTTTAATAATCCTGAGTTAATTCATATGGCTCGTTTTGAAACTAATAAAAATATTGGTGAAGTTAATAATCCTGAGATATTTTCTGAGAACATTAGATTTTTTGTAAATGATTATAAGATAAACCCAAAAGTTATAGGGTTTTCTTACGTGCCAATAATACCTATAGTTTCAAAAGAAGATTCTGACGCTATTGGTAGAATAATTAATCAAATAACTTCTTGGTATTTCAAATCAACTTATAGAAAACTACAAGTAACAGTTAGATCTAATTTAATCAAGATTCCTGTTTTTAACGAGTTAGCTCCAGGTTTGCTAAATGGAGATGAAGAGCATTTAAAATCTTTAATTTGTAATCATTACAATTTTTATAAACAAACTGTAAAACCTGAAATTTTAAAAATTCTCAATTCTTTACTTTACTATAATGAATATTTTGGGAAGTCTGGCAGTAATAAGATTATTTTGATAAATAGGGTAATCGGTGGTTCAAAATCAGTAGTTGATACTCAAAAATCAAACATTGAACAGGCAATGCATTTAGCTCCATTTAAAAAATCCGATGTTGATTTTGCTATTGCTCCCAAAGGGGTAATGTTAATGCATAGTAGCTTGGCAATCAATAACCCTGTTCTTTGGATCACACACAAGGACTTTTCTAATATTTTAGATTTTAATTTAAGAAGAAATAAAAATTTTTCTATTTTAAAACTTATAGAAAAAACCATATTACAAAATATTGTTTTTTATAATATGGTTTTAGAAGAATCTAAAGATGTATCTATAAATCAGTTTCCTGAAATTTTTGAAAGATTAAGGAATACTTTTATTCACAATAAAACCCATCATTTATGATGGGGATTTTTTTATATAAAAAAAGGCATCGCTTTACAGCTAGCCTTGAATAAGAAATATTCTTTTTAATCATCCTCGATATCTATTTGAAAAGATTTTACAGGGATGCTGTCTTCTATCTCTCCAGAAAACCTTATTGTTATAGGGTCTTTTATTTGTGATAAAGGAATTCTTATTAAGAGTTCTCTTTCTTTTTCAAAAAAAGTTGTATCACAAACTTCTGGTTTTTTGTTTTCTGTAGGATTATTATTTTCGCTTATTTTGTCTTCTGGAAAATCTTCAGGTTTTACCCTTACGGAAACTTTGATTTTCCCATAATTAGCAAAAGTATAGTAAATTGAAATTTCTCCTTTATTCTTCAGTTTTTTAGATTCAGCCCAATCGATTTTTATCGACAAGAGTGATGTTACCTCTGCTTTCATAGTTAGTCCTTAATTCTAAAAAGTGAAAAGTCGGCATATCTTAAGATATCATCATCTTTAGTATTAGCTATTCTAAATTCGCCAATATCAAGAATTTCTTCCGAATTTGAACCACCAGAAATTTTTTGTTTTTGCTCGTAGTCCCCATGTTCCTTTGATCCATTGCGAGCCAATACAAATGAATAGTTGTGAGCATTGTACAAAAAAATTTCATTTACCTCTTCAAATTTTAAAAAAATAACTTTCCCAATGCATCGACAAACTCTTTCAAGTGTTGATAATGGGAAAAATCCAGGTTGTTGAATGATGGTTAAACCATTTTCAGGTTTAAATTTTTTAAGTAATGAAATTTTGGCAAGAGAGTTTTCTGCTTCTTTTTCTGCTTTTTCCCATAAAGCTTTTAAGCTTGTTTCTGTAGTTTGAGTTGCTGTTTCCATAATCGTGATTGTTTATTTTTTAAATCCTTAACACCTTACCAATAAACAGGGTAGTAGTCAATAGAAAGATATTGCAATTTAAATTTTATATGATAAACTATTTATGTTAGTGAATTGGGCCCTTAGCTCATCTGGTAGAGCACATCATTTGCAATGATGGGGTGGCAGGTTCGAGTCCTGTAGGGTCCACCGTAGAAGACTTAGACGCCGAAATGGCGTCTTTTGTCTTATATAGTAAACACATTTCTGTGGTTCCAAAAATATTTCCTGAAAACGTTAAACCTTTAGGGAATTGGAACCATTGTAATTTAATCTTCACGTCTATATTAGCCTCCTCCCAGACTTTACTTGGTTTTTTTAAGTATTCATTAAGGAACTCTAACGCCTCCTCATAATCGTTTTCCGTATCAGGAGTATTAGCTAGAATTGAATTTATATTTAACAACTCTTTTTCAATTATTGATAGTTGCTGTTTTAATACGCTGTCTGGGATAACCCCATCTAGATTCTTTTTAATTATACCTGTTTGTTTTTCCGTAAGTTCGTTTATGCGTTTCTTTAGGCGGTCTGTTTCCTTACGTTGATCTATTGTTGACATGATTAAATTTTCACGGACTAGCTCTTTTAGTTTATTTAGGTTTTCGTTATCAAAACGGTATTCATCTAAATATTCCATAAAACCTTTTTGAAAGTTATCCCTATTATGGTTTGTGCCTTTTTCTCCAAAACGATAGAAAGGGTATTTACCTCCATTTCCTTTTGAAAAACTACCTGTAAGTTTATCGCCCTCTTTATTTACTATAAATTTACGTAATGGGAAATTTGGATTATCTGTAATGTAAGATGAGTGTTTGCGCCCCTTATTTTTTAATACGCTTTGTACTTGATTAAAAAGCTCATCAGAAATAATGGGTTTAAAAGTACCACGGTGTCGTTCACCGAACTTTACAATCCATCCTGTAAAAAGTTCGTTAGTTAACATTGAATAAAAATACCCCTTTGAAAAAGGTAAACCTTTTTTATTTAGTAATCCTTCCTTTGTTATTATTCTACGAACTTCTTCTGTGGGATACATATTTGAAGCAATAAGTTCAAAAGTTTTTAATATAAGCGGTGCCATTTTTTCATCTTGCTCAATAGTAGACCTGCCTCCGATTTTTACATTTTTATAACCCACAGTAGCCATCCAGACATATCTACCGTCTCTCATAGCGTCTCTCATACCTCCTGCAGAGCGCTCAGACCTTATGTCATTATCAAATTGAGCTATATTTGCCATTGTGTTTTCCATAAAACGACCTACGGGCGTATTTTCAAAGTGCTCAGAAGTAGATTTAATTTCTACTCCATAGCGTTTAAGAAGTAATCGGATCTGACTGTAATCATCTGTGTTACGAGACAAACGATCAAGTTTATAAATAATAACCACTTTTACTCCATTCTTTTTATCTGCACAATACGCAAGAAGTTTTTGAAGCTCAGTACGATTTGCGGTTTTTGCACTTTCTCCTTGCTCAACAAAAGTATTAATAATCGTATAATTATTTTTTAACGCATACTCGTTACATATTTTTTGTTGAGTACTTAAACTATTACCTTCGTCAACTTGTTCTTTGGTTGACACTCGTACATACGTTACCGCATGTTTTTGTTCCATTTGATTTATCATGTTTATTTTCTTTTTTGTCCAGAAAAGCTTTCACTAAAATACTTGCTAAGTACTCTAATGCAACACTTTCTGGAACGGTGTTAGGATTAATGCCCAAAGAGGGACAACGATGCGACTCTTTGTTGCTAGACAAAAGGTCTCGTTGCCCCTCTTTGGGTACAAATTTTTTAGCGTCGCTTATTAACCTTTTGTCTAGCTTTTTCATAATAACATTTTTCTTTATAATTTTAAATACTTTTATTTTTGTATAAAAAATAAAATCCGACCTTGTATAGTCAGATTATATAGATAGACACGTCCCGGGACGTCATTACTTTTTCTTGTTTCTCCTTAAATATAAAGGGTTTATTTTGACTTCTTTTGTATTAAATTTAAGAAAGTCATTTATCCCCAGTTTTGCTTTAATTAATTGATTAATTTCTAGCGCGGGGTTATAAAATTTATGAGTTTGGTTTTCTATATTATCAGGAACGGGGTTGCCCTTATCCCATTCTTCAAGAATTAAGTCGTTATACCAAAGAGCGGTTGGTTTACTGCAAATAATTTTTAAAAGTCTAGATTTAGTATTTATTCTACTTGTATTTTTACCCACAACAACTTCTCCTGTATTAAAGATTAGGGTATTTTTTCTATTATCAAATTTTTCAAAATAAATATCTTTTTTGTTTTCTCTAAAAAAACGCCAAAAAGATTCATGTAATATTCTAATGATTAATCTTATATGCCTAGGGTCTAAGGAGCCCAGACCATATTTAGATTTTTCACCCCTAAAGGCACTGTGTATATCAAATAGAAGAGCTTCCACTAGAAAGCCTCGCGGTTCATTATCCCATGCCAAACTTAATCCTTTATATAAATTAGAGATCGGTATTTCTATTGTGGGATTACTTCTTAATATTTTTTTAAAAAGTTTACTAAGGGTAAAACTATCTTCAATAAATTGAAAGTATTTAACGGTCCCAGCTAAAATTTCTCGCTCAGAGTTTTCTTCAATAAAAGATTTAAAAATAGTATCCAATTCTTTTATTTCTAGGTTATCTTTATCTAGCAATTCAGACATAAGGATATTATAGCACTCTAGGATAAAGTTTTGCTATAAACGAATCCACGTATTCACTCTATGTTTCAATGCTTCAGAAAGCATTGTAAGTAAAAGTATTCCTATCTCTTGTAATTCTTCATCACTCAAGGAGTTAGAACACTCAACACCAGCAATCCTAATAATCTCTGTTCGTAAATCCTTTATAGCCTTATCACTTAAAATCACAAGTAAGTCTTTTTTAATTACTAAACTTTTTATCTGAAAGACAATATTCTAAAGCTTCTTTTTGGTTTTTAAACTCAATGTCGCGATAAGAATATACTGAATCATAGTCCCAGTATGTGATCTCTTGTAAACAATTCCAGTTCTGTCTATCTGTATTTTTTTTGTAAATAGTGATAATTAAAATTATAAGTATTAATAATAACCCAATTTGTATATTCCTATTTGATTTGATTTTATTTGAAATTTTTTTTATAACATTTTTTTCTTTCTCAAACTCTTTAGCTTCTTTTAGTAATTTATTACTTTGTTTATAAAATAAATACAAAACACCGATTAAAAGAATACCTGCTATACAAAATAGTATTATTTTAACCCAGTCACCAGAAAATGCGATCCATAAAAATAAAATAAAAATCATTATACCAACTAAGTAAGAAAAGTTGATTACAGTGTTCGCAAATATAACTAAAGCTTTTTCAAGTTTTTTATGTTTAGGGTCTGAGGGTAAATCATCAAAATGGTTAAAATAATTTTTCATAAGGATTTATTCACTGGCTAATAATCCTATTTGATTTAGGCAACAAAAAGCCCATCACAAACGGAGTGAAGGTTTTAACCTTCTATACAGGTTTCCCCGCATAGCCAGTGAAGCAAACCCCCATTATGATGGGTTCTTTATGCTTCACTGGGCTTGCCGACCATATCCTAAAGAAATCTCTAGGGGTTAGGTCTCTTATTTACTTGTATTAATACAATAACATAACTAATGAAAATCATCAAAATAAAGGTGTTGGTTTATTCCAGGTCAAGGTGATAGAATAAGTTTCTTATGGAAGATTTAAATGTTCAAATAAAAAAAGCTAACGACTTGTTTGAAAGTGGTAAGTTTTTTGAAGCATCTTTTTCTTACAAAGAAATACTATATAGAACAACTGGAAAAAAAATATCAAAAGAAAATCAACACCTTATTAAGAATAAGCTTAAAGAAAGCATACTGAAAGCAAAGGATGAGTATAGAGAATTACACACCGAAATGGAATTAAGTGAAGAAATGATAGGTCAAGTCTATAAAATAAATTCTGATATAATCCGAAAAGTGGATAAAAACTTACATAATTTACTTCCCTTGACATTCTCTACTATTTTTATTTGCTCATCAGAAGATAATGAATCATCGGCTAAAAAAACGCTACCCTTATCGTACCAGATTACTAATTTTTCAATTCATACGAAACAAGGCTATCTTTTAGCAAATAATGATGATTATACACCTATAGAGTTGTGGTCATTTAAAATGTATGAAATAGGGCAATCTATAAAAAAAGATTTTCATATTAATCCTATCTTAAAGACTCTCACGGAGACCGGTGTTTTTAGTCTAGAAAACTTTAGTTCACTATTGAAAGATAAGGGTCTTGAGATACCAGAAAATGATTTAGATATATTAAAATATGGAGTGAGTATTTACCTTGCAAACGATTTTACTTCAGCCTTGCATATACTGGTACCACAATTTGAAAATCTCTTAATAATCGTTTCTGAGAAAGCCGGTATTCAAACAACAGCATTTGAAAGAGGTAAAACCATAACTAAAAGAATTACCATCTCAGACTTTAATCTTAAGTCAGATGAAATGACCGCTATTTTTGGAAAAGATTACTGTTATTACCTAAGATACGTATTATACAGCCCTCTTGGGCTCTCTATAAGACATAAAATTGCTCATGGTACTATTTCGCAAGAAGAGTGTACCCTAGGTAATTGTAATCTAGTTTTACTAGCAATTTTTATACTTCTTAACAAGATACAACACAAAGGTTGATCTCCGACCTTAAATTAAGTTCTTTAGAAGACTAATTACATTTGAATTATTTTCAATAGTGTCTTTTACTTTCAATACATCAGGCTCTTTTCCTTTATGGATAACATCAGTTCTTACTGTATCATAAGTAGTGCACCATTTATTCCACAAAGCTTGGTCTATTTCCTGTAAAGATTGCCCTTTTAGCTCTTTTAATAATTCTCTTAATCTTGTTTTAGTCATCCAATTATTACCCTGAATAATATAACTAGTCGCCTCTAATTCTGTTTTACCACTTTCAATAAATCCTTTTATTAGAAAGTTTTCAAGAAATATCTCCAGGGCTTGAAATGACTGAACTACTGAGAGAGGATAGTTTTTAGTATTGAATGAATTTTGAACATCTAACAGAAGTAAACTATACAAATTAGGCTCATCTCCTTTTTCAAGAATTTGTTCTATTTTTTCTATCTCAATCCTAGACCTATTCATTGGTGCAACTTCTGTATTAACCTGAGATAGATAAACACCTTGATTAAAATTAATGAAATAAATCATATTTATATTTACTTCGCCAAGTCTTGTAATATATTCTTCATTGGTTACAAATCTGTAGGCGTCTATAAGCTTATTAACGATTTGGAATGTAAGAGCTTTAACTTTTTCTATAGCAACATTTGAACTAAATTTATTTTCAAGCTCCTTTTCTTTGATATCTAAATCAAACTGTATATACAAGTGCGTAAAACGAAATCTACCATTCCTATCTTTTATTCTTTGGACATTAAATCCAGTATAATTATGTTCCCACCCCTCAGAAGAATCTAGGGGTACTTTTGGTCCAACTATTGCATTTTTACGAAAATAAAGCACTCTATCATCTGCAAAAAAATCTGTTTCATCAGAGTGGTTATTATCTGTTTGTGCTTTATTAGTCCATATTTTTGAAGGAATTATAAGTGCTATTTCTCCTGTTTCTAGTAAGACCTCTAATTCATATCCGTTTGGTATATGTAGACAATATGGAATATGCACTTCAACTAAAATATTACCAGAATTAAACTCTTCTAAAAAACCAGGGTCATCATAACTAAAGGACGAACCAACATTAAAGATACCACTCACAGGTGTTGGTGATATTTTTTGTGCCTCTTGGAGTAAATAAGCACGTTTTTGTTCTTCAGTTAATGCAAGAAAACCATCAGCATTAAACAAGGCATTAAGTTTTATATTTTCTTCTTTTTCTCCAACCTTTATTCTTACTTCGGCATAAGTGTTGGTTTTTTTAAAACGAATTGGGTCAGACATACTTCCCAATATAACATTATTCAAGCCGAAAAATAAGTTTTATGATATAATAAAAGCATTTAATGCTATGAAATTATATATAGACACAAACATATATCTATCCTACGTAAATCCAACCAGCGATCTTAAGCCTTTAAGGAATTTGAAGAAATTAATTGAGGGTGGGAAGGTTGAAGTTGTACTACCCTCACAGACAAAGAAGGAGTATTTAAAACACTTCAAAGAAAGAGCTCTACAAGAAAAAACAAAACTTGAGAAAGCAAAAACTCAGTTTTCTATTCCTAATGAACTTAAAAACGCAAGAACTAATAAAACTAAAGAAGAAAAGGAAATTATTGAACAAATTGACTCTTTAAATTTGAGCTTAAAAAAATACAGAACCAAAAAGATAGATGATTTTAAAAATCACATTAAAATTGCAGAAAAAGAACTCGGAGAAATAATTAATTTAGCTACTTTTTTTGAGTACACAGATGAAATAATTGTAAAAGGCATGATTAGATATGCCAAGGATTTACCACCTAAAAAGAATGAGCTAAATTCAAAATTTGGAGACGCTATTATTTGGGAGACACTTAAAGACAATATACGAAATGAGGATCTTGTGGTTGTTAGCCGTGACTCAGACTTCAGTGAAAAAATACAAAACAAAACAATAAGTAAAATTTTAGCCAATGAATGGAAAAAACATACTAAAAAGAAAATAACATTATTCCCAACACTTGCAGGTTTTGTTAATACTTTATACAAGGAAGACCCTGTAAGTAAAGATACCGTACACAGAGAGACTGTCACTTCTTCTGTTTTTACTGTGCCTGTTTATACAGCTAAAAATAATGCAACCTTCTTTACTACAAATGAACTCGGTATGACTGGGACAGCTCTAAATATAAATACAGGTACGACACAATTTTATAGTCCTAATCTTTCAACTACCGAAGCAGGGGTATTTTTTACTGGTGCAAATGCAAGAGCTCTTACAGGTTCTGATATTTTAGCAAATACTCTAAAAACTAGCTCAGGAATTGAACCCGCTTACTCAACTTCATTGATGTGTTCAATTTGCCACAAAAGATATACTCCAGGACTAAACCTTATAGGTATTAATATCTGCACTGAATGCTCTGACAGACTTGATAACTTAGGTACAACTACATGGAAAGTAAATAAGGGTTAACCATTGGTATGTCACTTGGTTGACCAAAACTTATTAATCATTTTAATCCGGTATTTGTGCCAACCTCTCTTTTAAATCCTGTAAAAACTCTCTAGGTAAATTAGAAAAATCTATTTTTTGTGCTGGTTTAAGAGAAATTACCCTTATGGGCTCTGGTGGCTTCTGGTTATTTAAAATACCACGATTACCATATCCTCGCATTTCTAATTCTCTTTGCACTGAGGGGCTACTGAAGACCTTATACGGCTGTCTTACAACAGACTTGCCATAACTAGCCCTTCTTAAGGCTTCGGCTTTATTCTTTCGCCCTGAATCAAGCCAGAACTGTATGGCTCTTAATTGTCTGTATGTTATTGGGCGTATGTTTGTTTTATTTGTATTCATAATAAACTTGGCTGGGTTAAAGGTACTCTCGGTGCCTGTTTTGCCACCTTTTGCAACCATTTGCTACCCATATTAAATTAGTTCTAGTTATTAATAGTAGTTAATTATCCTTATCATAAATAGCTCTTTCTTTAATTTTTAAATTATAGGAATAGTTTGATTCCTTGTCTTTTAGTGTATTAACCAAGTAATTACATTCTATTGCGAATTGGTTCCAAAATCCAACTCCGAAGTCCACAAACGTTAAGAAAATCTCCACTGCTGGAGATTTTTAGTTTGTGGAAGGCACAGGCATATTTTTGTTTGAGTGAAACGAAAGGCAAAAATGCCGAGCCGGGGTCGAGCAAAATTTGAGTCAGCAAATTTATGGGTGACCACAAATAGAAACACCGAAAAGGTATACAGTTCCTGTAAAGAAAGAGTCCTGTACTATATATTGACAAATTACTATAAATATGCTATTATGTAATCAGTTAAAAATCTAAAAATCAACCCTTAAAAACATGAAAAAAATCTTATCATTACTTGTTATTACTCTTTATTTATCTTCTTGTGGTCTTTCTTTTGATGAGGCGAGCTTTAAACGCATATCCGATGGAGATATCATAGAAGTTGATCAGCAAAGTTTAGAAGCTTATGAACCCGGCCAAAAAGTTTGGCTAATCAGATCTTACTCTTCAGGTGGATCGGATAGTTGGGAAATTCTTGACGATTTCACTTCAGGTCAGATTGGTTTCTGGCCAACTCAGGACACTACTTTTATTTTTAAATCACAAGGAGGTGCTTATAAAAGAGAAATAGCCAGAGCTGTACTTGTAAAAAAATTATAATGACACAGAGCTAAAAGAAAAAAAATTAAGCCCTACCTAATACGGGGGCATTTTTTTATTCTTATATTTTTGCTATAATTACCCTATATGAAAAATACAAGTTTAACTCAATTGTTCATTGGTTTAATTATTGGAGTATTAGCTACTGTTGGAATTTATTCTATTAAAGAATCTAATCACAATTATGCAAAAAATAATTCTTCATCACACATGATGCCCGACGGTACAATGATGAATAATGTTGGTATGGATATGGAATCTCAAATGCAAGGCATGACAATGAGTCTTAATGGTAAAACAGGTGAAGAATTAGAAAAAGCCTTTGTTTCTGAAATGATTGTGCATCATCAAGGCGCTGTAGAAATGTCTGCAAAAATACTAGAATCTTCATATATGGGGCATCCAGAAATTACTCAACTTGCCGCTCAAATAATGGATACACAGACAAAAGAAATAGAAATGATGAAAAACTGGCAAAAAATGTGGTTTAAATAGTTTGTTTTTAAACTATTTTTGGGTTTTATTTTTATAGTTTTTTATATCCCTTTTAAATAATGCCCGTTACAGGGGATATATTTGACTTATTTATAAATTTTTGCTATTCTGTTTATTAGTGTCATACCATGAGTAACAAAGAAAACGAAACGCTCATCCAAGGAACGGTTATAGAAGCATTACCTAATGTAATGTTTCGTATTAGTTTAGACGACGGTAAAATAATTATCGCGTACTTGGCTGGAAAAATGCGAATGCATCGTATCAAAGTTATTATTGGTGACAAAGTAGAAATGGTGGAAGATCCGATAGGCAATCGCCATCGAATTGTTCGCAGATTATAATTGTATGAAGGTCAAATCATCACTTAAAAAGCGTAGTCCTGAAGACAAAATTGTTCGCCGACGCGGACGACTTTACATTATCAACAAAAAGAATCCTAAGTTTAAACAAAAACAAGGTTAGTTATGCGTATTTTAGGTATCACAATTCCAGCAGAAAAACATCTTGATATCGGTCTTACCGTACTTTTTGGTATTGGGCGAAAGACTGCAGAGAAAGTTCTCGCAGCACAAAATATTTCACCAAGTGCTAAACCAGGTGATCTTACTATGGACCAAGAAAATGCGATCCGTCGCGTTATCGAAGACATGAAGATCGAAGGTAACCTTAAACGAGAGATTTCTGGTAATATAAAACGGCTTAAAGACATCAAGTCTTATCGAGGCACTCGTCATGCTAAGAAGCTACCTGTCCGTGGACAGCGCACAAAAACAAACTCACGAACTCTTCGTGGAAACGTTCGCGCTACTATGGGTAGTGGTCGCCGAAAAGAAAGTAAGACTTAATAAAGTCTAACGAACAATATTGACCACATTCTACTTTGCACATATTAATAGTTACATTTATCTATGGGGAAATTAAAGATTAAAAATAAAAATGAAGGATCACAGAACGAAGGAGTTGCACGAACTTCTAATTCTGTCCGCGTGCCCAAAAAGAAAGTTGTGAGCGGTACACTTCACATTGATGCTACATTTAATAACACAAAAGCTCTTGTTTCTGATAAAACAGGAAATACTTTGTTTTGGTCATCAGCTGGATCACTAGGATTCAAAGGTGCTAAAAAAGGTACTCCTTTTGCAGCTACAAAAGTTGGAGAAGTATTAGGTGAAAAAGCTCGTGCTATGGGAATTAAAGAAGTTGACGTCGTTATTGTTGGGGTTGGTTCTGGTCGTGAGCCTGTCATTCGTTCATTCAATGCGTTTGATATTGAAATTAGTGCTATTCGTGATGCAACACCTGTTCCACACAATGGTCCTAAACCTAAGAAGCCACGACGCGTTTAAATAATATATGAAAACAGTAAAGAAATATAAAATAGCTCGCCGTCTTGGCGCCCACGTTTTTGAAAAAACTCAAACTGCTAAATTTGCAGATTCTCTTAACCGTCGTAGTAAAAAAGGTGCAAAACGCCCTAAGCCACTTTCAGGTTATGCTGAACAAATGTACGAAAAACAACGTATTCGTTTTTCTTACGGTGTATCTGAAAAGCAATTTTCAAACTACGTTAAAGTTAGTACAAAAACTCGTGGAGTTATTCCAGCAGAAATGCTAGCTAGTCAACTAGAATCAAGATTGGACAATGTAGTGTACAGACTTGGTTTTGCTCCTACACGTCGTATGGCAAGACAAATGGCATCACACGGACATTTTTGTGTTAATGGTGTGCGTACTACTGTTCCTTCATATGCCTTGAAAGAAGGCGATGAAATTACTGTTCGCGCTGGTAGTAAAGGATCTGTTATGTTCTTGGATATGGCAAATAAAGTTAAAGATGCATCTATTGCACCATGGCTTAGTTTGTCAGTTGATAGTTTGTCCGGGAAAGTAAAAGGTAAACCCAAGATGGTAGATAGTGGGTTTGATTTTAACAAGGTGATCGAGTTCTATAGTCGTTAATTAATTATTAGCTTATATATTGTTACGACATATGCATGAATATTCTATAATCCTTCCTACAAAGCCTCGCGCTATTAAAGACGAACCATTTAAAGGTGTCTTTGAGATTGATAACCTGTATCCAGGTTATGGGCACACACTTGGTAACTCACTTCGCCGAATAATCCTATCATCACTTCCTGGCGCTGCGATTACATCAATTAAAATTGATGGTGTACAACATGAATTTTCTGTTATTGATGGAGTAAAAGAAGACGTCATTACAATGATTCTTCATTTAAAACAATTACGTTTAAAACTTCATTCAGATGAACCACAAGAGATAACTCTTGAAATCAAAGGTGCAAAAACAGTTACAGCTGCAGATATTAAAACTAGTTCTCAAGTTGAAGTATTAAACAAAGATTTATACATTGCTGAAACTACTGACAAGTCTGCAACACTTTTTGTAACTATGCGCGTAGAGCGTGGTCTTGGTTT
Source organism: uncultured bacterium (assembly GCA_937895515.1). GTDB lineage: Bacteria > Patescibacteriota > Minisyncoccia > Phycocordibacterales > UBA9973 > 2-01-FULL-33-17. The sequence goes on along the minus strand of CALAYS010000011.1, from coordinate 50,131 downwards.
CGTAACAAAAGAAGAACATCAACGTTCAAAGGTAGAAATTGGAACTATTGCTATTGATGCAATTTTTACACCTATCCGCCGAGTTTCTTACGAAGTTGAAAACATGCGTGTTGGAGACAATACTAATCACAATCGGTTGCGTATTTCTATCGAAACTGATGGTTCTGTAACACCTCGCGAAGCATTAAATCGTTCTATTCGAATAATGATTGAACAATTAGATGCAATGCTGGAACATGAAATCCGTCATCTAGCTAACGATGAAGAAACAGTAACTGACAGTTCTACTGAAGATACAAATAAAACTGCATCTGCTCCAGAAGGAGAATTTACTGATATTTTAAAAACACGCATTGATACACTTGGATTCTCTTCACGAATTTTAACTGCACTTCAAAATGCAAATATTCGTACTGTTGGTGGAATCGCAAGAAAGAAAAAAGATGACCTGCTTGATATCGATGGTATTGGAGAAAAAGGCATCACAGAAATTAAGAATATACTAAGTAATTTTGGAATAACCCTAAAGGAATAATATGAGACACCACAACGCTAACCGTAAATTTGGCCGACCAGCCAGCCAACGCCGAGCTCTTCTAAAGAGTCTGGCTGTTGCTTTGGTAACACATGACGCCATCACAACAACAGATGCCAAAGCTCGCGAGCTAAGACCATTTGTTGAAAAAATGATTACTACCGGAAAGAAGAAGACTTTAGCTGCTCGTCGTGATTTATTAGCAAGACTTGATAACAATGAAGCCGTTGCTAGTAAAATTATGGATGTATTAGCTACCAAGTATGAATCTCGTAATGGTGGATATGTTCGTATTTATAAACTTCCTCAAAGACTAGGGGACGCGGCTCTTATGGCTCGCATTGAATTTGTATAATAATATGGAAAAGAAACAAAAATCAGAAGTATATAATGTTGATGCTACAGGCCAAGTTTTAGGACGAATGTGTTCTGAAATTGCCAAAATGCTTCAAGGTAAAATGACCACAGGATATGAACGTCATATTCTTTCAGGTGCAAAAGTTAATGTCATAAATGCAAGTAAATTGTCTATGACTGACAAACGCAAGAAAGAAACTATGCATGAAAAATATTCTGGATATCCAGGAGGACTGACTTATAAAAATAATGAAGCTATAATCGCTAAAAAAGGTTATGCTGAATTAATTCGTCTTGCAGTTTATAATATGTTACCTGCAAATCGTCTTCGTCAACCGATGATGAATAATTTAAAGATTACAGAATAATATGGAAGCAAAAAAAACAACAACAGACAAAAAATACATTCGTGCGATTGGTCGCCGAAAAACAGCAACTGCTGTAGTTAAAATTTACCAAGACGGTAGTAATACTTTTACTATCAATGGTAAAAAAAGTAGTGAATATTTTCCAACTGCTGAACTACAAAAAGTTATTCATGATCCAGTTAGTAAAACAAAGACTACTGAAAAGTACGACATTGTAGTTACAACCAAAGGTGGTGGTATTCATGGACAAGCTGAAGCTGTGCGTCATGGTATTGCTCGAATTTTGGCTTCATTTGATGAAGATACAAAAGGTAAAGTTAAAAAACTTGGTTTCCTTAAAAGAGACCCTCGTGCAAAAGAAAGACGTAAATTCGGTCTTAAAAAAGCTCGTAAATCTCCACAATGGTCAAAACGTTAGTACAACAAAAATCCTCTTAACTTTAAGGGGATTTTTTGTTATACTATGCCCACTATGGATAACAATGAAGAAATACTAAATGATGATATAACCTTTACTCCGGATGAAGAAAATTCAGGCGGTAGTACTTTGTCTGGTGAAAGTAAATTAAATAAACAAAAAGAAAAGATCGATAAATTATCTGCCGAGCGGGATGAATACCTTTTGAATTGGCAAAAAGAGCGCGCAGATTTTGTAAACTATAAAAGGGACGAAGAGGCGCGTATAACTCGCGCTCGCGCAATTGGGTTTGAAAAAGGCTTAGCGGGGGTTATTAAAATGCTAGATACTTACGAAATGGCAAAAAGTAATACCAATGCTTGGAATAGTGTGGATGCAAATTGGCGCACGGGTATAGAATATATTTTTAATGAAGGCATAAAATTTTTAGAAGAAAGTGGCATACAAACTATATCTCCAAATGTGGGTGATATGCTGGACCACAATATTCATGATGCAGTAGAAACTGTAGATACTGATGATCAGAAATTAGATGGCTTGGTTGCTAAACTAATCCAAAAAGGCTACCGCAATAAAGACTCTATAATACGCCCAGCTAAGGTTAGGGTATATAAATTAAAATAAAAAATAACCCTTTTCCTTAATAGGAAAAGGGGAAAGGGTTACGGGTAACATATACTTTAAGGACAATTTTCACATGCAATATGGAGGTTGCATAACCGATATGCTCCGGCATAAGAACACTTTCATTATTATTATAGCAATTTATCTATAAATGTCAAGTTTTTCTATATCGCTCTTTTTCGATTATCTATCGCGTATCTTATTGTTTCGTCGTCGGATTCAGATAGTCTTGCCCCAAGAGACATTCCACGGCCCAGTGTGGTAATTGTGGTTTTGTTATTAGCTAATTTGTCATTAATAGTTTCTAAATAATCTAACATCATTGATTCCATAACTTCACCTTCGGGTGATATTGGAAAAGCTAAAATAATTTCTTCTAGTCCTTTTCCCATCCAGTATTCTATTGTTTTTGGAATATAGCTTTTTTCTATGACATTAATATTTTCTGCCATTTCAATTTTAATAGGGAATGGAACAATAGAGAGCATCCCACGGTATGATTCTATAGTATATAGCGAATCATAGTCTTCTTGGTTTGCAACTAGTGTTAGGATTTTAGGGTTTCTATTTTCACTAATACATACATTACACACTGGTCCAGAACCAAGACTTGTTGCCCCACATAAACTACAACTAAAAATATGTCCCTTTAAACCATTTAATGTATTTACTAGTTCATTAGCTAAAATACCATTATGTCTTGTTAAACTATAAGCAAAACGCCGTGCTTGGCGTGGGCCAACACCGGGTAATTTACCTAAAATTTTTATTAAATTATCAATATTTGTATTTCCCATAATTTATTAAAAACCTTCTAATCCTGTTTCTCTTGGGTTAACGGAACCATATTGTTCACCAGTTTTGTCAATCGGCAGGAATGATGTTGTCTTATCATCAAAGTATAGTTCAATTCTACCAGTTGGACCGTTACGGTGTTTTTCAATTAAAATTTCGGCAATGTTAGTACGCTCGTTTTCGTCTTTGCCTTTGTCTTCACGGTGAATAAATATAACCACATCGGCGTCTTGTTCAATAGATCCAGAATCACGCAAATCGGAAAGTCTTGGTTTACCTCCACGCTGTTCAACAGCACGAGACAATTGAGACAGTGCCAATACAGGTACATCTAATTCTTTCGCTAGTTGTTTTAAAGAACGGGAAATTTCAGTAACTTGGTTTACCATACTGTCATAGTTTTTAGATGTAATGATTAATTGTAAATAGTCTACTACAATTAATCCCAGCCCGTGTTCAGCTTTTAATTTACGAGCAATGGACCGCATACGAGCAATAGTGTTACCCGCAAAATCATCAATATAAAGAGGTGCTTTAGCCATACGAGCTAATGCTTCTTGTAGTGTAGTATAGTCGTTATCGTTTTTTAAATTACCAGTTCTTAGGTGCCATGATGATACTCTAGCCTCGGCTGCAAGCATACGGTCAACTAATTGTTGTGAACTCATTTCCAATGAAAAAATTCCAACAGGTACATTGTTTTTAACAGCTACATTTCTAGCTATATCCATAGCTAATGTTGTTTTACCAACAGATGGTCTAGCAGCTAAAATAATCAAGTCCGACTTTTGAAACCCTGCCAGTAAATTGTCTAAATCTTTATATCCTGTTGGTACACCACGTAGTTCATGTTCGGATTCCGATAGTTTATCAAATCTTTGCCAAGCTTCATCAATCATTGAGCTCATGGGTACAAATTTTTGTGCACCAGGGCGGGAAGTCACTTCAAAAACTCTTTTTTCTGCATTGTCGAGTGCCTCGGTAATATCTTCTGGGTCACTGTGACCCATTTCACCAATGTCGCTACCAGCTTCTATTAAAGACCGTAACATAGCTTTTTTATATACTGTTTGAGCATAGTATGTTGCATGAGTAGCACTGGGTATACCTTCGGTTAATGATGCAACATATAGTTGACCACCAACAGTATCTAGTTGACCCATTTCACGAAGTTTTTCAGTTAATGTAAGTACATCTATGGGCTCACTATTTTTAGATAAATTAAGAATCGCATCAAATATTATTCCATGCTTATGAGCATAGAACATGTCCGGGGTTAATATATCTGATGCTTCATGAAATGCTTCAGTACGGAGCATTATAGAGCCCAATACAGCCCGCTCAGCATCAAGACTTTGTGGTGGAATACGAGACCCAGTATCAGCTTTGTGATTTTCCGGGTAACCTTTCTTTTTGTAGTTTTTATTATCTCGGTCTGACATAGTTTTAAATATAACATATTTAGTCATATTCCCAATTCTTACTTTTGGGGAATAAAAGGGGATATTAAGGGAAAATAAGATGGATTGACTTTTAGTATATAATATGTTATTATGTGTACTAATTTAAACAAATTAATTATTTAAAAATGAATCAAATCAAAATCACACCAAAAGTGTACTTGCCTGCAGGTACAATGGTAAAAATCACAAAATGCTTGGCTTTTAAACCAAGTCAAGTAAAACCCGGTTCAACTTCTTATGGTAATTTAAAAGATGACTTAAAAACCGGTCATGCAGTGGTATTAAACAATACATCTTTTAACACTACAGCAGTTTCTGGGATTATTGAAACTAACGGTAACGATTTCATTATCAATACCGAAACATCGGTTTACTTTCTTCAAAGAATCTAATTTTTCATGGTTTATTAAAATCATGGCCAGCTGAATAAGCTGGTTTTTTATTTGCCCAAAAGTGTGTTTTGGTGTACTATTAGACTATGACAAAGAATTTAAATTCACAAACAATAGTTCTTACTGGTGACCGGCCAACGGGGCGGCTGCATCTTGGGCATTATGTTGGGTCAATTCAAAACCGCGTTCGTCTACAAGACCAATCCGACAAAGCCTATTATATGGTGGCCGATGTTCAGGCACTAACCGACAATGCTGACAATCCAGAAAAAGTCCGTTCAAATGTACTAGAAGTTGTGTTAGATAATCTAGCTTGTGGAGTGGATCCAGAAAAAACTACATTTTTCCTACAATCTCAAATTCCTGAAATTGCTGAGCTAACTGTGTTTTTTATGAATTTGGTTACTGTACAACAACTATCTCACAACCCAACAATTAAAAGTGAATCAAAAGAGCGAGGCTTTAATTTAAATACTAAATTTGATGAAGAAGCTGACACTGAAAATACAAATGAACAAGGCATGCCACTAGGGTTCTTGGCTTATCCAGTTTCTCAAACTGCGGATATATTAGCTTTCAAGGCTAATACTGTGCCAGTTGGAATTGACCAATTACCAGTTCTTGAACAAGCTAATAAAATTGCAAATAAATTCAATGCTTTTTATGGTGAAGTTTTTGGAAAAATAAATCACATCACTAGTGATGTTTCGCGTCTTGTTGGAACCGACGGTAATGCAAAAATGTCCAAATCGCTTGGTAATTGTATTTATTTGTCCGACTCTTATGATCAAATAACAAAGCAAGTTATGAGTATGTATACTGACCCTAACCATCTTCGCGTAGAAGACCCTGGTCAAGTCAAAGGCAATGTTGTTTTTACTTATCTTGATATTTTTGATCCTAATAAAGATGAAGTTGAAGAATTAAAAATGAAGTATCGTGCTGGTGGACTAGGTGATGTTGTCATTAAAAAAAGACTAATTGATGTACTGGAAAACATAATTAAACCTATTCGCGAAAAACGTGAAGAACTTGCAAAAAATATGGATGAAGTTGAAAAAATCCTAGAAGATGGAACAAATTCTGCACGATCTCATGCCAGTATTGTAATGCAAGAAGTTAAAACTGCAATGAAGATTAATTATTTTAATAAATAACAAATATGAATGAATACAAAAAAGAAGTAAACACAATTATCCGCAAAGTTGCCGGATCCGGGGGGACACTCTTAAACGAATTTTTAGATGATCTATTAACTATTGGTGAATACGAAGAAATAGCTCGTCGCTGGCAAATAGTTAAAATGCTTGAATCTGGTATTCCTCAGCGTGAAATTGCCGAGCGTCTTGGTGTGGGTGTTGCCACAGTTACAAGGGGAGCCAAAGAACTAGCTGATAAAAAAGGTGGTTTCCGTAAAGCCATCACTAAATTCGGAGCAAAATAATCACTTGGAGGTCCGACCTCCAAGTAGACAAAGTCCTATTATATAGTAGGATATATTTATACTATGAAAGATATAAATTTTAAACGAATATTGTTTTACCTATGGCCCCAAATGAAAAAACATTGGGTTTCTTTATCGTTGATTTTTGTAGCTTATGCTATTGGTATAATTGGTGATTCCATAATCAAACCTTATTTATATAAAGAAATTATAGATGTTATGTCATCTGGATTACCAAGAGGCCTAATTTTAAAACAATCTTTACATATATTAGGGCTTATTTGTATCGTCATCCCAATTTATATTTTAGGTTTTAGAAGTGCTGGTTTTGCTGAAACATTTTTTGAAACCAGAATGATGAAAAGACTTTATGATTTATCTTTTGCAAAATTATTAAATCATTCATATACTTTCTTTTCTGATAATTTTTCTGGTAGCTTGATTGCTAAAACAAAAAGATTTACACATTCTTTTGTAACTTTTTTTGACGCTGTTAGTTATCAAATATACTTTTCTCTTATAACAATATTAGGTATTTTAGTTGTCCTGTTTATCAAAGCACCAAAACTGGCATGGATATTTTTAATCTGGGCATTTATTTATATTTTTATAACAACTAGATTTATAAAAAAGAAAATACAACTTGATTTAATTGAATCTGAATCTGATTCAAGTACAACAGCACGATTGTCTGATGCGGTAATGAATATTCTAAATATAAAAATATTCACTAATTTAAAATTAGAAAAAATAGAATTTGGTGATATTACTCAATCCGAAGCAGACAAAAGAAAAAAGAGTTGGAATTTAGGAAACTATCAAAGTATTTTTCAAGCAGTAATGATGGGGTTATTACAGATTCTTATTTTATTTATTGCTATAAAAATGTGGTATAACGGAACTATCACAATAGGTATGATTGTACTTTTGCAAGCGTATTTATTCAATCTTTTTGATATTTTGTGGAACCTTGGCCGAGCTATGACCCAAGTCGCTAAAGCCTTAACTGATATGAAAGAAATGGTTGATATTTTTGACTTAACTCCAGACATACTAGACCCAGAGAATCCCGAAGAATTAAAAATGAATGACGGGAATATAGAATTTAAAAATGTTAGTTTTGCTTATCAAAATGGTAATCCTGTAATTGAAAATTTGAATTTAAAAATTACATCTGGAAGCCACGTTGGGCTTGTGGGGCATTCCGGTGCTGGTAAATCAACAATTACAAAACTATTACTGCGTTTTACTGATACAACAAATGGGGAAATTATAATTGATGGGCAAAATATTAAAAATGTTTTGCAGGATGATTTACGATCAGTAGTGTCATATGTACCGCAAGACCCAATGCTTTTCCATAGAACAATTAAAGAAAACATTGCATATAGTAACCCAACTGCTACAGATGAAGAAATTATAGCAGTAGCTAAGAAGGCCTATGCACATGATTTTATTGTAAAACTTCCTAATGGTTACGATACTTTAGTTGGGGAACGCGGGGTTAAACTCTCCGGTGGTGAACGCCAACGGGTAGCTATAGCGCGCGCTATGCTTAAAAATTCACCAGTATTAGTACTGGACGAAGCCACAAGCTCACTAGATAGTGTTAGTGAAGATTATATCCAAAAAGCCTTTATAGAACTTATGAAAGGTAAAACTACAATTGTTATTGCGCACCGTTTATCAACTATTCAAAAAATGGATAGAATAATTGTGCTAGAAGATGGTGGTATTGCCGAAGATGGTACACATGCTGAATTATTAAATAAAGGCGGAATCTATGCCGAACTTTGGAATCACCAAACCGGCGGATTTATAGAAGAATAAAAAGTGGTATAATAAAATTATGAAAACAGCAATAATAATTCATGGGATGCCAAGCAGGGAAGAATATTATGATATTAATCGTCCAGCGTCTTCAAATTGTCATTGGATTCCCTGGATTCAAAAACAACTTTTATTAAAAGATATTGTGGCCCAAACTCCGGAAATGCCAGTACCTTATAATCCAGAATATAATGCTTGGAAAGAAATGTTTGAAAGATTTCCAATAAATGAGGATACAACTCTTATTGGTCATTCATGTGGTGGGGGATATATTGTTAAATACCTAAGTGAAAATGATGTACATGTTGGCAAAGTTGTTTTAGTTGCACCATGGATAGATCCAGATAAATTTTTAGATACTGGAATGTTTGATTTTACTATTGACGCAAATATTGTTAGTAAAACAAAAGGTATTACAATTTTTAGTTCAACAAATGATATGAGCGAAGTCCAAGACAGTGTCTCTATTCTTAAAGAAAAAATTAACAATTTAAAAATTGTAGATTTTAAAGACTATGGTCATTTTTGTTATAGCGACATGGGTACAATAGAATTCTCAGAATTATTAGATGAGTGTATAAAATAAATTTATGAGTAATCCTTTAGAAATGTTAGAAGTTATAGACGAAAATGATAATGTTATTGGCCTTGAAACTAGGTTAAAAATTCATCAAGAAGGTCTTCTTCATCGTGAAATACACATTTGGTTTATAACACCAAATGGTGAAATTGTGTTACAACATAGGGGTAAAAATAAAGATACAAATGCAGATAAATTAGATGCTACTGTTGGTGGTCATGTAGAACCAGGAATGTCTTATGAAGCAACTGCAATTAAAGAATGTAAAGAAGAAACAGGTATAGATATTGATTTAAATAATCTTATCTTTTTAGGTAAAGTTCATAGAAAAAGTGTTGATAGCGTAAAAAATTTAACTAATAATGTCATTCGTTGCCAATATGGTTATTTGTATACTGACTCAATTAGTGATTTAAAAATTGAAGCGGGAAGTTCTGAAGGTTTTGAGACTTGGGCAATTGATAACTTATCAAAATTGTCAGATAAAGATAAGGATAAATTTTTATCTTTTATATATAGCGATGAAATGTTAAATCTTTTTAAAAAAGCAAAATATACACTTTTAAAATAATTTATGAATAAATTTTCTATTAAAAATAGGTATGATTTAGAGATAATAGGGAATTTGTTAATTCCGGATAATTCTATTGGCTTAGTATTTATTCAACATGGATTAGGTAGTTATAAGGAGCAGCCTAGTATGCAAGAAGTTGCGAATACTTTTTATAATAATAATTATACTGTTATAAATTTTGATACTACAAACTCTGTTGGTGAATCAGGTGGCAAATATGAGGATGCTACAATGCAAAAACACTATGAAGATTTAGTAGACGTAATTACTTGGTCTAAAAATCAAGAATGGTATAAAGAACCTTTTGTATTAGCTGGGCAAAGCATGGGTGGTTATTCGGTTGTTAGATATGCCGAAGAATTTCCAAAAGAAGTTAAAGCTGTATTTTCTTATGCTGGATCTGTCTCTGGAAAACTAAGTTTTGAAACAAAAGAAAAATTTGAACCAGAAAAATTAAAAGAGTGGAAAGAAACTGGTTGGGTTAGTCGCGTTAGTGTATCAAAGCCGGGCTTCGTCAAAAGATTACCTTGGTCTCATATGGAGGAAAGATTAAATCACGATTTAATTCCAAAAGCAGGTAATATAATTTGTCCAATTCTAATAATAGTTGGTAATAAAGATGATGCTTGTCCGGAAGAAGTTCAGAAAGTTTTACTAGATGCTATTCCGGAATCTACGCCTAAGAAATTGCATCTTATTTTAGGAGCACCTCATACTTTTAAAGAACAAACCCACATAAGTGAAATGGGTAAGGTATTGGATAGTTGGTTAAAAAAACTATAATAATTAATATGAAAATTCCAATTGTAAATGAGCAAGATGAAATAATTTGTTATAAAGAAAGAAGCGAAACCACTCCTCAAGATATTCGGCGCATAATTAGGCTTAATGTTTTTAATGAGAATAAAGAAATTCTTATCGCTAGAAGATCTAAAAATAAAAATGGTCTCTGGGGTCCATCTGTAGCTGGTCATGTTGATGAAGGTTATGATTATGATTCTACTGTTGTAAAAGAAGCGGAAGAAGAAATAGGGTTATATAATATAAAACCAATATTTCTAAAAAAGATTTTTTTAGAAACTCTAAACTCAACAAGGTTTACTTCTATATATTACGTAATTATAGATTCAGAAGAATTTATTCCAAAAATACAAGAAGAAGAGGTTTCGGAAGTCAAATGGATTAGTCTAGAAGATCTAGAAAATTGGTATAAAGAAAAACCGCAAGATTTTATTTCTTCGTTTAGTAGAACAATGGATTCTATAAAAGAAGTATTATTAATAAAAGACAAATAATAGGCCAGAAATTATTTTAAATTAATCTATGGTATAATACACATATGTCAACTTGGGTAATTATTGCAATAGTTTGTTTTTTCCTTTTACTTTTCCCGCAAGGACGCAGAGTCTTTTTAATAGTTTTTGCGGTAATTTATTTACCAATGCAATTATTGTTTATGTGGCTACAAAAGGTGAACCTGTCTCTTAAAGACCGTGACCCACTACTATTTTATTTATCTTGTATTGTTATATACCCACTGTACGCTATCATAATTCCACTTTCAAAAATGTACGAAGCTTTCCAAGAATCAATGCATTAGATTCTAAACCTCTTGATTAATTCAAGAGGTTTTTCGTTATCGCCCTCACTTGATAAGGTGAGGGAGACAGCGTAGCGTAGAGGGTGGGGTGTGACTAAACTTCTAACGGGTTTTGTGCTACTATATCCTTATATGAAAGGAAGAATTTTAGTAAAGAATATTAGTGAAAATGTTGGCAATACTGTGGTTATGGCTGGCTGGGTTAATATCCGTCGGGACCAAGGTAAAATGGTCTTTTTTGACTTGCGGGACATGTCTGGAATTTTGCAATGTGTAGTTTTGCCTAACCATACCGAGGCCCTTGAAATTGCTAAAGACATCCGTCCAGAATGGGTATTAAAGGTAACTGGAATTGTGAACAAAAGACCAGAGAAAAATGTTAACCCTAATATTGTTGGCGGTGATGTAGAATTGGAAGTAACAGATATTGAAGTTCTTTCACAAGCTAAAGAATTACCATTTTCAAACGATGCTGAACTTAATTTAGACACTTTACTTGATTACCGTCCGCTGACACTTCGTCGTCAAAGAGAGAATGCAATTTTTAAAGTTCAGCATGTTATTCTTTCTGCTTACAGAGAATATTTAAATTCGCAAGACTTTACAGAATTCCAAGCACCTAAAATAGTTGGTGATGATGCAGAAGGCGGAGCTGGGGTTTTTAAAGTTGAATATTTGTATGATAAACCAGCCTTTTTATCAACTAGTCCTCAGTTGTATAAACAGATGATGGTTGGTGTATTTGAAAGAGTCTATACTGCTGGTCCACAATTTCGTGCTGAAAAACACGCTACTAGTCGGCATTTGAATGAACTTTCTATGTTGGATTTTGAAATGGGTTTTGTTAAAGATCATACTGATGTTATGGAAATGATGCAGAATACTATTAAATTTATAGTTAAAAGTGTAGATCAAAAATGTCAAAAAGAATTAAATTTATTTAATATAACATTACCTTTGACTCCCGATGCTTTTCCTGTAATGAAATTACGTGAAGCACAAGAATTAATAAAAGAAAAAACAAATAAAGATATAATCGGAGAACCTGATTTAGAACCAGAAGACGAAAGATGGCTTTGTGAATATTCTGCAAAAAATCTAAATAGTGATTTTATTTTTATAACACATTATCCAGTTTCCAAAAGACCATTTTATACAATGGAAGATTTTACCGATGCCGGTAATACTCTAAGTTTTGATTTATTATTCCGTGGAGTTGAAATTGTATCTGGGTCTCAACGTGTTCATGATTATGACATGTTAGTTGAAAAGATAAAAAGTAAAGGACTTAATCCAGAAAAATTTGATTTCTACCTACAAGCTTTTAAATACGGTTTACCGCCCCATGGTGGAACTGGTATGGGTCTTGAAAGACTAACTCAAAAGTTTTTAGGAATTGATAACGTTAAAGAAGCTACACTTTTCCCTAGAGATATTAATCGTATTGATAAAAGATTATCTGAATAATATGGATGAATCTATTTATCAAGTTAAAACTGATAAATTTGAAGGTCCACTTGATGTCCTGCTATCTTTGATTGAAAAAAAGAAGATGCATATTAGCGACATCTCTTTATCAAATGTTACTGATGAATATATAAATTATATCCAAGGTAACATGGGTAATAATTTACCCAATGTAACACTATTTTTATCTATCGCTGCAACTTTGGTTTACATGAAATCAAAAATGCTACTTGATGATGGAACAGCAAATGATGATGAAATGAATGTTGCTGGGCACAATCTCGAAGAGCGTTTGCGTTTATTGGAATCATTGCGCTCTGGGGCAAATAAATATAATGCAAATATGGTTTCACCTTATATTGGTTTGTCTAAAAAAAGACCAATTAGTACTATTTCTTTTTTGCCTCATGGATCCATAAATAAAGATAATCTTTTTGAAATAGCCAATGTTTTAGTATCCGAGCTTCCAGAAGAAAAGGTTAATTTACCCAAAGTCTCTGTAATGCGGGTTATGAATCTAGAAGAAATGATTCATAAAATCACTAATAAATTGCAGTCTATTAATGGAGCAGTTTCTTTTTCCAAATTATCACAGCTTGCTGAATTTGAAGGTATGGAATATCGCGAAAAAAAGGTTTCTGTAATAATTAGTTTTTTAGCAGTATTAGAACTAACTCGTGGGGGATTATTGAATATCGAGCAAAGTGTTAACTATGGTGATATAATATGTGAACCAATGAATAAAGTAGAAGTTAATATTTAATTGTATGAGTGAATTAGCAAACCTTGTAATGGCTATTTTGTTTTATGAATCTGATTCTTTAAAAATCAGTGATTTAGAATTACTAACAAAACAAAATCAAAACGATTTAAAAAATGCTCTTGATGAAGTTGCTTCTTTTTATAATACACCTAATTCATCTTTAGTACTTTTAAATCATGATAATAATTATCAACTAGTTCTATCAGGCCAAGCTCGAGATTTAATAACCGAGCGCGACATAAAAGAACGCGAAGGTGAACTATCTCGTCCTGCACTTGAAACACTTTGTTGCATTCTTTATTTAGGTAGTGCTACAAAAAGCCAAATCGATTATATTCGGGGTGTTCAAAGTAGCTATATGATCCGGGTTTTGGTTAGTCGTGGATTAATTGCCAGGTCAGCCAAAGTTGGCCGAGACAATATTTATATTCCCACAGTTGAAACATTGCGTTTCTTAGGATTAAACAATATTACCGATATGCCTGATTATGAAAAAATTCATAATGATTTATCAACCTCTCTGCAAAATATTGCACAAATAGAAGAATAAAATGTCACAATCTGCGCTTTACATTGCTAGCTTGCTTACATCCGGTGTTATTGCCGTTTTTTTAGGATTTTTATTTGCGCCCAGTTTTATAAGACTTATTTATGACAATAAATTATGGCGTCAAAATAGTCGTGTTTTAAATACCACCAATGCTGATTTTCATAAAATCGCAAATGACCAAGAAGTCAGTATTCCACGGGTTGGCGGGGCTTTGATAATTGCAATTACTGGACTTTCTATTTTAGTTTTATTTATTTTAGCCAAATTTACAAACATAAAAGCTTTCCAATATTTAGACTTTCTTTCACGGTCACAAACATTACTACCACTTGGGGCTTTTGTTTTTGCGGGACTTATTGGGTTTTTGGATGATGCTATTCAAATTTGGGGTAAAGGCTACTGGTCTACTGACCCTGTAAAATTAAGAATAATAAAATCTATCTCAATTATATTTTTAGGTTTACTTTTGGGTCTTTGGTTTTATATTAAATTAGGCGTTAGTACTGTCCATGTTCCGCTTTATGGTGATGTTGCTTTGGGCTGGCTGTTTGTTCCATTTTTTATTTTGGTTCTATACAGCGTTTTTTCTGGTAGTGTCATTGATGGTATTGATGGTCTTTCTGGCGGGGTGCTACTTTCTTCATTTGGGGCATACGCAGTTATTACTTATTTCCGTCACCAATATGATTTGTCCGCTTTGGCTGTGATTATATTAGCTAGTATCTTGGTTTTCTTATGGTACAACATCATGCCTGCAAAGTTTTATATGGGGGAGACTGGTATGCTGGCTTTGACTACCATGATAACTATTTATGCTTTTTTTACAGATACTGTAATGCTTTTGCCAATATTGGTTTTTCCTCTTTTTATTACATCTCTTTCTGTTGTAATTCAATTGTTATCAAAAAAATTCCGTCATGGTAAAAAGGTGTTTATTGTAGCGCCCCTGCATCATCATTTTGAAGCTCGTGGCTGGGGTAAAGCCAAAGTCGTAATGCGCTTTTGGATCATTGGTTTTATTACATCTCTTATTGGAGCAGTTTTAGTTTTTGTTAGTTAATTATGAAAAAACTTTTTGCCGCCGACAAAGTTTTAGTTACAACTTTTGTATTACTTCTTTTTATAGGATTATTGTTTTTCTTATCCGCATCACTGGGGGTTATGGATTCTAATAATGCTAAATTTATTTCAATTGTTAGAACCCAATTATTACTGGGATTTTTAGGTGGGATTATTGCTTTTTTAATTGTGCTAAGGGTACCATCTTCTTTTTGGCAAAAATATGCACCTTTTATTTTTGGTTTCGCTTTGATCTTAACAGCTCTTGTTTATGTTCCAGGAATTGGTTTTTCTCATGGTGGGGCTCGGCGTTGGGTTGATATTGGGCCAATTTCTTTTCAGCCAGCAGACTTTTTAAAAGCAGCTGTATTGGTGTATCTTTGTGCTATTTATGCAAAGTTTTTAAAAAAAGAAACTCCAAATCAAAAAAATAATAAAAAAATAAATCTACTCTCATTATTAATCCCAGTAATAATTATTCTTCCTTTGTGTGCTGCAGTTTTACTTTTCCAACCTGATACAAAAAGTGTTGTTTTAATTTTTTTAACAGCAGTTAGTATTTTGTTTATTGTCGGTTTACCGTATCGTGTTATTTTTTCAATGATAGGGATTTTGCTTATCGTTGGAGCAGGTCTTATAATTACTAAACCATATGTAGCTACACGGTTTAAAACTTTTCTTAATCCAGAAAGTGATCCCCATGGCGCATCTTACCAGCTTAAACAATCTTTAATCGCACTGGGTAGTGGTGGGGTAATTGGCCAAGGTTTCGGTCAAAGTGTTCAGAAATTTACATTTTTACCGGAACCCCAAGGTGATTCAGTCTTTGCAGTGGTAGGAGAAGAAGTCGGGTTTGTGGGCTCAGTTATTGTCATTGGTCTATATCTTATTTTTATTCTTCGAGGGTTAAAAATATCGCATACTTTGCAGTCTCCATTTTCGCGATTATTTTTTGTTGGATTTTTTTCTTTATTTGCTTTTCAGACTTTTTTAAATATTGGTTCAATCATAGGGCTTATACCATTAACCGGGGTTCCATTGCCTTTGATGAGTCATGGGGGAACATCATTACTTGTCAGCCTTGCTTTATTTGGTATAATTATTAGACTACTCTATGAACAAAAAGAGCTAGAATCATAAAATGAAATTATATAGATTTATATTTATAATATTTTGTTTACTTTGCTGGGCTAGTGCTGCTGCCTCTAGTCTCTCTATCACTGAGATTATGTATGATTTAGAAGGTAGTGATTCTGCTCGGGAATGGATTGAAATCTATAATAATTCAGGTTCATCAATAGACCTTACTAAATATAAATTTTTTGAATCTGGTTCAGCTCATAATATAACTCATTATCAAGGCTCAAGTGATGTTGCAAATGGTGAATATGTTGTTATTGCTGATAACCCTACAAATTTTTTAAATGATAATCCTAATTTCCCCAAGTCGAATCTTTATGATTCGTCTTTTTCTTTAGCTAATGACGTAGGGGAGAATTTGGCTATTAAAGATGCCAATGGAAATATTGTTTTTGAGATAACTTATAATGTTGATTTAGGGGCAAATGGTGATGGTAAAACCTTGCAGCAAAATAATTCTGGTTCTTGGACTGCTGATTTACCTACACCTGGAAAGGGCTTAAATTCTAATACTCAAAATAATTCTATTTTAAACAATAATGTTGATAATACAAATAATTCTAATACTAATAATACAAATAAAAATACAATAACAGGCGGTACAGCTTTTATTCCATACAGTAAAGACCCTACAATGCAGTTAAATATTGAATCCTTAAAAACAAATATTGTTGGTAAATTTACAAATTTTAAACCAATATTATATGGTTATGGTGGGGAAAATATAAGCCAAGGAACATTTATTTGGAATTTTGGTGATGGTCAAACCGTAACGGTTGATTCTAATAAACCTATTGATCATATTTATAATTTTCCCGGGAACTATATTGTAAGTTGTTCTTATAAATATGCATCTTGGTATCCTAAAACAGTAGTTACCGGAAAAACAAAAATTTCAATTGTTGATTCTCCAATTATTTTAAAAGAATTGTATCTTTCACCATCGCCAGCAGTGCTAATAGTTAATACTAAAGATGATGAATATGACATTAGTGGTTATATAATTCAAACCAATAATCAAAACATTACAATACCCGAAGGAACTTATATTGGAGCTAAAGATAGCATTGTGATTAATCTACCAATTGGTGTTTATACTAAAGATAAGGTTAAAATATTAGCCCCGTCAGGTTATACAACTTCTAGTTTGTTAGTAGATAAAATCCCAAACAATAATAATGCTGATATTACTAAACCAAAAATAAATAATTCAAATATTTTATCATTTTCAAATCCAAATAATCAAGATTATCTAAAAAATAATGACATTTATAATGATACTGATACTGTTGCTTTAGATACTGATAGCCATAAAACATCTAAAAATAATACTAAAATATATATAGGATTGTTTTTAGTTATAGTTATTTTTGGATTTTTAATATATTTTCTTCGTAAAAATAGTCTAACTACTAATCAAAATGAGCTAGATGACTACATTCTGCAGGATGAATAAAGATATGATATAATCAACCCATATTATGAAAAAAGAACAGATATTAATTGTTGGTGGGGGATTTGCCGGTATTGAATTAGCCCGTAATTTAAAGAGTGATATTAATAATGGTTTATGTGAAGTAACTCTTGTTTCTTCTCATGGCTATTTTGAATATTACCCAGGTGTCTACCGTATTATGATTGGAGAATCTCCAATTCAAACCAAAATCCATCTTTCTGATATTTTACCTAAAAATGTAAAAATAATAGAAGATACAATTAATAAAATTGATCCACAAAACAATAAAGTTTTTGGTGTCTCTGGAGAATATTCTTATGACAAGCTTGTTTTAGCTTTGGGTTCGGTTCCAAATTATTTTAATATTCAAGGCCTAGAAAATGGAGTTTTTAATTTCAAATCAACAGGTGATGCAGTGACTTTACGTAACCATCTTCACAAACTTTTACTAGATGCAAAAAATGAAATTTCTAAAGACGAAAAAGTCTTAATGCATAATTTGCATATAATAATTGGTGGAGCGGGTCCAATTGGTGTTGAGCTATCCGGAGCGTTGTCATTTTATATGAAAAAGATGGCACGAAAAAATAAAATTCACCCAAGCAAAGTAACTATTGATTTGATTGATAGTGGTCCTAGGATTTTACCGCGTGTTCCCGAAAAGGGATCATTGATAGTTACAAACTTTTTAAGACAACGAGGTGTAAATTTATTTTCAAATCGTCCAATTCAAAAAATTGAAAATGAAACCGTTATTCTAGAAGATGTAACATTAACCGCTAAAACAATTGTTTGGACAGGGGGAGTAATGCCAAATCCTATTTATCAAACTATTCCAAATATAAAAACAAATCGCGGACGAGTAGTGATAAATGAATATTTAGAAGCCATAGGTATACCAAATGTTTACATTGCAGGGGATGGGGCTGATACACAAAATGCTGGTCTTGCTCAAACCGCAATTCATGATGGCCAATATTTAGCAAAACTTTTCAAGGCTCATTTAAGAGACAAAAAATTACCAACTTATGACCAAGCTCAAACAGGATTTGTTATCCCCATAGGCTCAAACTGGGCTTTGATGGTATACAAAGGCGTAATCTGGGGTGGTTTCTTTCCAGGGGTAATACGGTATTTTATAGATATGGACTATTTCCTAAAAAGGCTTGATCTTAAACACTTTTTTAGACTTTATTTCAAAGCTTTTAAATATAGAAGGAATAGATATATAGAGCTATAGTAGCACTTGACAATATGTTATATTAAATGATATAATATAGTTATGAAAAGATATATAGTTAAATTAACAATTCTAACTGCTTTCGTTGTTGTTGCTTTCTTTGGAACAATGCAAAAAGCTGATGCCTCTATTAACATTGGTTTTGGTTTTGGAAGTGGCTATAGTTCATATAGTGGATATGGTAATGGTTACAGTGGATATTACCCATCTACTTATTCTGGTTATAATAGTTCTTATTATAATGGCTATGGATCAAGTTATGGTAATAGTAATAATTACTATCCAACAAATTATTATAACGCAGGTTATAACTCAAATTATGGATACAATAGTTATTCTCCAGTAAACTGTTTTATGTCAGGTTACCCATGTAATAATTCATATGGTTACCCAACTAATAACTACAATACTTATAGTTACAATAATGGTTATGGATATAATAACAATGTAGTTTCAAGACCTTATAATGGTGGTGGATACTATAATGATTATTATCCAGTTCAAACTACTGGTTCATATATCAGCAGTAACACTTGTTCATACTATTCAAGTTGTTAATAAAAAATCCCTCACAAAATGTGAGGGATTTTTTTAGTTTAATTTTCCTAAATAAAACTTTAAAGTATATATCCAATCTTCTTCAGTTTCGGTATTACCGGATTGTTTTTGGGTTAATAACCAATCTAAATATCCAGGGTCAATTTTAGCTATATCTTCAATACTTCTTCCATTGTATTTACCAAAAGTAAACATTTTCATTAAGAATGGTTCATATGAAATATTAATCATTCTTTGAGTTAGTTCATCTCCGGTATATCCAGTAAGCTCGGTTAATTTTTTTGATAAAAATTCAAACACTGCTTCTAGTATTATAATGTCACCTCGGGCATCATGAGCAGTAGCCTCGATTTCGATATCATAATAATAACGCAAATATTGCAGATTGTATTTAGGTATTACACCCTCGCGGTCAACGAACCTTGCAATTTTAAGAGTATCGATATAATTTGTAATTTCAATATTTTCACGGCGCATCATACCAATATCAAATTTGGCATTATGTGCAATAAAAACATTTTTTTTATCATTATTTAATTCATTAAACTTATTCCAAAGATCACTTTCCATGAATGGCTTTTTGTCTACCAGCATGTGGTTTGTAATATGACAAACTGCCATAGATTCGACACTCATTGGTACCGGTGGCTTAAAAAGACCTTCAATGATTTCATTGTCACCAGCTTTTTTCCAAGCAATTTGGCATAAATAGTCCCGCTCTGTGTTTCCAGTTGTCTCTGTATCAAAAAAAATGTGTGTGTATTCCATACTGGATAATAGTATAGCACACATGCTATACTAGGATATATGACAAATCTACATATAACTATTAAAGAACAATTAAAGGACGCAATGCGGGCAAAAGATACCGTGCGTCTTAACGTTATTCGTGGTCTTATTACGGCTTTTACTAATGAATTAGTCGCTACTGGTAAAACACCCCAAGATGTATTAGATGATGTTAATTGTGGCAAAGTAGTCCTAAGAACTATTAAACAACGCGAAGACGCTATTTCTCAATTTCAATCTGCCGGTCGTCAAGATTTGGCTGATGAAGATATTGCCCAATTAGCAATTTTGCGTGAATTTGCTCCAACTATGGCGTCTATTGAAGAAGTTAAAAAAGTTTCAATTTTACTTAAAGAACAAATGGGTATTAGTGATAAATCAAAAATGGGAATGCTTATTGGTGCTGTTAAAAAAGAGCTTGGCGACAAAGGTGACGGAACTGTTATTAAAAGTGTGGTAGAAGAATTATTTGTTTAGTATGATATTAAAACTAGTTTATCATTGGTTTACTATATTGCTGGCTGTTGGAGCATTGGCGCATTTTGTAAATGGAGCAACTATTGATACTGCTATAACTGCTGGTCTTATTGCTTTGTTTTTAACTTTTATTCATGTACTAATAAAGCCTTTGGCTCAAGCTTTCCATATACCAATTAATCTTCTTTCACTTAGTATATTGTCTTTAATTTTTAATACTCTGGCATTATGGTTTTTGGGTAGTTTGATTGATGGTTTTGTTATTTCAAATATTACAGCTGCAATATTTGGCTCAATAATACTTACAATCCTTGCTTGGTTTAATAATCGAATGGTTAGTTAAAATGTCTGATCAAGAAAAAAATACAGTTATTATATACCACGGTGATTGTACTGATGGTTATACTGGTAGTTATGTCGCTTGGAAAAAGTTTGGTGATAGTGCTATTTATATTGGAGCAAAAGATAGACTGGTTCCTCCGGAAAATTTAGAAGGTAAAGATGTTTATATAATTGACTATTCTTACCCTAAAGATGTACTACTTGATTTAGAAAAAAAGACAAATAAATTAGTAATACTTGATCATCATATTTCCGCTAAAGACGATGTTATGTCTGTTAAAGAGCATGTTTTTGATAATGAACATTGTGGTTCATATATTGCTAGTCGATATTTTTTCCCCGATGAAAAAGTCCCTGCATTAGTTGAATATGTAGAAGACGGTGATTTGTATAAATTTGTTTTACCAAATTCAAGAGCGATTTTATCATATCTTTATTCTCAAGAATATTCATATGAATTATTTACCGAATTACAAAGAGAGCTTGAAGACATAAATGGATTAAATAAAATAATCGACTATGGTAATCTTCTTTCAAAAGAACATGCAAAAATGGTAAATTATTTTGCAGAAAGAGCAGAGAAAGTAATTTTTGAAGGCTACGAAATATATGCTTCCAATGCTAATAAAATTGTAGTTAGTGATTTGGGTCATATTTTAGCAAACAAAACAAATTCTTTTGCCTTAATTTATTATTATGATGAAGGTAAAATGAAATGTAGTTTAAGAGGTAACGGTAGCGTGGATGTTTCAATTATCGCTGGTAAATATGGTGGCGGTGGTCACCACAATGCTAGTGGGTTTATAATAGAGATGGATAATCATCCACTGTCTTGTGTTAAAAGAATTAATTAATAATATATATGGCGTTAACTGATGAATTAAAATTTAGTGCAAAAGCTGGAAATGGTGGCGATGGAGTTGTTCGTTGGCGTCATGAAAAGTTTATTGATAAAGGTGGCCCTAATGGTGGCGACGGTGGTTGGGGTGGTAATGTTTATATAACGGCCTCTCGAGATACCAATTTATTAGGGACTTATAAAAAAGCTCAGAAAAAATTTGTAGCTGGAAATGGTGCTGCTGGCCAAGGCCAAAGTAAACATGGTGCTAACGGTAAAGATGTAGAAATTGCTCTTCCTATTGGGTCTGTTGTTACAAATGTTAATACTGGCGAAAAATTTGAAATCTTAAAAGACGAAGATCGTTTTATGGTTTTAGCTGGTGGTAAAGGTGGTTACGGAAACGAGCATTTTAAAAGTTCTCTTAATGTGTCTCCATTGGAAGTAACCGAAGGTAAACCCGGAGAAACTGCCGAATTCTATGTCGAGCTTAAAATTATTGCTGATATTGGTCTTGTTGGGTTTCCTAATGCTGGTAAATCTAGCATGTTGAATATACTAACTAATGCAAAATCAAAAGTAGGGAATTATGATTTTACTACTCTTGACCCACATTTAGGTATGTATCATGGGTTTATTATTGCTGATATTCCAGGATTAATAGAAGGCGCAAACGAAGGCCGCGGACTTGGTTCTAAATTCTTAAAACATATTTCTCGTACTAATATGATAGTGCATCTTATTTCTGTTGAAAATGTTGATGTTATTAAAAGTTATGAAATAATTAGAAAAGAGCTAGCTGACTATGATCAAGGCTTAGAAACTAAAAAAGAAATAATCGTATTATCTAAATCTGATATGGTAGCTAAAGATGAATTAGATAAAAAAATCAAAGATCTTGTTAAATCAACAAAAAAATCGGTATATGCAGTTTCACTTTACGATGATAAAAGCATTAAAGAATTTGGAGATATTTTAATTAAAGAATTAAATAATAATTAATTTTCTGCTATACTCATTTTATGAATGATACAAAACGACCATACTATGTCACAATGGGGCTGGAAATCCACGCCGAACTAAAGACTAATACCAAAGCTTTTTGTAGCTGTAAAAATGTTACTAGTGTTTTAGATGTTGATGGAAAAGAAGATGCTCCTAACACTAATATTTGTCCTATTTGTACTGCACAACCGGGGGCACTGCCGAAATTAAACAAAGCCGCTGTTGACCATATGGTGCGCGTTGGTTTAGCTATTGGGGCTAATATTGCTGACTTTACAGAATTTGACCGGAAGAATTATTTTTATCCAGATATACCCAAAGCTTATCAAATATCACAATATAAATTTCCAATAGTCTCAGGTGGTAAATTAGCCGGTGTTGATGTAACTCGTATTCATCTTGAAGAAGACACTGCAACATCAATGCATGACAAAGGGTCTTTCTCTTTAATTAATTACAATCGTGCGGGTGTGCCGCTGATGGAGCTTGTTACTGAACCAGTAATAAAAGATACTGAACAAATTGTAACTTTTGCTAAAGAATTACAACTTCTTCTTCGGTATTTAGGGGCATCAGATGCCAATATGGAAATGGGGCAAATGCGTGTAGAAGTTAACGTCTCAGTTTCTCCTGATCCTGAAAAACCAAATAAAAAATATGTAGAAGTTAAAAATATTAATTCTTTCCAGGCTGCCAAGCGCGCTGCAGAATTTGAAATCAAAAGAATGACCGCTCTATGGGAAGAAGGCCGTGAAAGTGAAATAATCAAAGAGACTCGTGGTTGGGATGAAAATAAACAAATGACTGTTTCTCAGCGTAGTAAAGAAAATGCCGAAGATTATCGATATTTCCCCGAGCCTGATTTGCCTAAATTGTATTTGCATTCAATGTATGATTTGGATATGGTAAAAAATAATTTACCAGAACTTCCTTGGGCTAAGAGAGAAAGATTTAGTAAAGATTTTGGCATCAAAGATAGTGACATCGAAGTTTTTGTAAATGATATTGTAATGGCCGATTATTTTGAAGCAATAATTAAACAAGTTGGGGATAATAGTCTTGCTCAAACAATTGCTAACTATATTACATCAGACTTGGCCGGTATTATGAAAGCCGACAAAGATGCATTATTACCAACACCTGATGATTTTGCGGAATTAATGAGCATGGCTCAAGGTGGGGAATTATCATCTCGCGGAGTTAAAGATATTTTAGCTGTAATGGTTAAAAATCCAGTTAAGCCACGGGACTATGCAGTAGAGCATGATTTGATACAAAAAAATGATCCCGAAGCCTTGAAGAATCTTGCTCAAAAATTGATTGATGAAAATCCGGAAGTTGTAGCGTCTTACAAATCCGGTAAAGAAAACGCTATCATGTCTTTGGTTGGTAAAATCATGAAAGAATCCAATGGCTCTGCTAACCCCCAAGTAGCTAAAGAAGTTTTGGTAGAACTATTAAAATAGCATGGAAGTTAAATTAGGAAAAT
This sequence comes from uncultured bacterium, assembly GCA_937895515.1. Taxonomy (GTDB): domain Bacteria; phylum Patescibacteriota; class Minisyncoccia; order Phycocordibacterales; family UBA9973; genus 2-01-FULL-33-17. The sequence continues at coordinate 25,978 of CALAYS010000011.1, read as the reverse complement.
ATAAACATTTTAAGGGTCATACTGTAAAAGTAATTGGTGTTGCAAAAAATTCTGAAAATTACGATGAAGAATTTGTTGTTTATACTCATCCTTATAATGGGCATGATCAAATCTGGATTAGGCCTGTTTCTATGTTTTTAGAAAATATTGAGCGTGATGGCTACAGTGGCCCGCGGTTTGAATATATAGAAGAATAAATGATATAATAGTCCCATATGGAAAATAAAAAGATAAAAGTAGCGATTAATGGTTTTGGGCGGATTGGGCGTGCATTTGCAAAGATTGCATGGGATAGGCCCGAAATTGAAATAGTAGCAGTTAATGACCTTGGTGATGTTGCTAATATGGCGTATTTATTAAAATACGATACTGTTTACCGTACTTGGAATCATAATGTATCTGGGACAGCATCTACCGATGGAATTCTTCCAGGTGAAATTATTATTGATGGTAAAAAAATCGCCGTCTACGCTAAAAAAGACCCAATGGAACTTCCATGGAAAGATTTAGGAATTGATGTAGTTGTAGAATCAACTGGTTTGTTTACTGCTTATGATAAAGCTAACATTCATATCAAAGCCGGTGCAAAAAAAGTTGTTATTTCAGCTCCAGCTAAAGCCGGGGAAGACGCTAGTGTATTAGGTGAGACTATTTTAATGAGCGTTAATGAAAATAAATTCGGCACATGCGATGTAACTAGTAATGCATCTTGTACTACAAATGCTGCAAGCCCTGTTATTGGGATATTACATAATGCTATTGGTATTGAAAAGGCAATTTTATCTACTACTCATGGATACACTGCATCCCAAGGCATAGTTGATGGTCCAAATAAAAAAGATTTCCGCGAAGGCCGTGCCGCTGCACAAAATATTGTTCCATCTTCAACTGGGGCAGCAATTGCTGTTACCAAAGCTTATCCTGAATTAACTGATTTATTTGATGGTATATCTTTGCGTGTGCCAGTACCAGCGGGGTCAATTGCGGACATTACATTTATTGCCAAGCGTCCAACAACAATGGAAGAAGTAAATAAAATTCTTACTGATGCATCAAATTCACCAGCATGGTCAAATGTTTTTGCAGTTACCAATGAACCATTAGTATCTAGCGATATTCTTGGAAATTCTCATGCATCTATTGCTGACCTTGCAATGACACGCGTTGTTGGTGGTAATTTGGTAAAAGTCCTTGCATGGTATGACAACGAAATGGGGTATACTCATACGCTCGTGGAGCATGTGATCAAAACTGGGCAGACTATTAAATAAAATGGAACAGAAGCCAAACCTTGAGGCTAAAAAAGAACAATGGGAACAAGTCTACTCTCAAGGTAAAGAAAAATTACCTTGGTTAGAAAATCCAATTCCGAAAGAAATTCTGGAAGATTTTTCTGCGCGCTTTAAAAAAGGAGATAAAATTCTTGATTATGGATGTGGTGATGGAAAACTTGCTGAATTTTTATTTCAAAAAGGATTGGCTATTGTTTGTTCGGATATTTCCCAAAAAGCTCTTGATCTTGTCTCTGAGAAAAATCCAAATATAAAAACAATTCAAGCTGACGAACCTTCAAAAATTACTATGAATGAAAACTTTAATGGAGTACTATCGTGGGGCGTTATGCATCATGTTGATAAAAATCTTTGGAGTAAATATATTGATCAGTTGGTAAATATAACAAAAGATGGTGGATATATTTTAATCGGAGGACATAGCACAAAAGATGAAGAATTTTCTCAAGGATTTAGAATTTCACCGACTACTGGAAATGTAAGCACTGCAGTTGATTCATTAGAGTCAATATTACAAGAGCAGGGGTTAAAGATTATTACTTCTGGTTATTTCGATTTTAAAGAAGGGTTTACTAATAAAGATAGAGCGTTCAGATACTTTCTTTTTCAAAAATAATACTATTTTTAGCTCTGATATTTAGTATTTATTGATTTTTTGTTGACTTTTTTAAATTTAAATGCTATAATTTTTGTATATGAAAGATTTTAATAAAGGAGGCGGGAGTTTTGGTGGTAGTAGAGGTGGCGACCGACCAAGAAATAGTTTTGGAGGCGGGGATCGAGGAGGAAGAAGTTTTGGTGGTGATCGTGGCGGTAGTCGCGGCGGCGGAAGAGATTTTGATCGACCAAACCCTCAAATGCATAGTGCAGTTTGTAGTGAATGTGGAAACAAATGTGAAGTTCCATTTCGCCCAACAGGAGACAAGCCAGTATTTTGTAATAACTGTTTTGCAAGTAAAAGAGACGGTGATACAAGAAGTTTCGACAAGCCTCGTCACGAGGACCGTGGAGACCGAGGTGATAGATCTCATGGGTTTGACCAAAAACCAGCTTTTTCTAAACCAGCCGGGGACGATAAAAGAATCGATGAATTAAAGAGACAAGTTGATATGATAAATACCAAACTTGATTCATTAATTAAAATGGTAACAAATGTTCCATTTCCAACTGCTGTTCCAGCTAAAGCTGAATCTTTAAAATCAATGGTAGAGAAAACTCAAGCTTCAACTACTGTAAAAACAAAAACTAAGAGCGTAGAAAAACCTTTAGTTAAACCAGCTGTTAAACCAACAGTAAAACCAGCAGCTAAAACAATAGCTAAAAAAGCTCCAATTAAAACTGTAGCTAAACCAGCTAAAAAGGTTGTTACAAAAAAGAAAAAATAATCTATTTTTTAAGAAAAACCCATATAATATGGGTTTTTCTTTTTGTATAAACAATCCCTATTATTTTACTAATAGGGTTTGTTTTCTTGTTCCTAAATCTTTCAGCTCTATTTCATGAGAAACAAAAGCGTTTAAGATAGTTAATTCTTTGTATTCAAGCTCTGCTAATTTTACATACTCTTGTACAATGTGCTGAATTTTTGGGTAATGTACATGTGATATATGAGCAAACAAATGATGCTCAATTTGAAAATTTAACCCACCGGTGAAAAATGTAACCCATTTGTTACCGGTAGAAAAATTACTCGTTGTACGGATTTGTCTTTCCATAAAAGAATAAGCTTTTTCAATCTCAGTTTCTCCAATTTCTTCAGTTGATTCAACAACATGTGCTAATTGAAAAATAAAACTAATACTGAATCCACATATCGTACATAAAAACCCAAAATAGCCAATCAATGCATTTTCAATACCAATATAAAATGATGGGACCACAATAAATATTGTAGGATGGATTATTTTACCCGCCCAAAATACAATATGATCTTTTAATTTTATTTCCTCTGTTTTTATTTTTCTGTTTTTAATCTGCATTCGGAAATATTTTACATAGTCATTTACATAGATCCAAATAATGAACAATAAACAGTAAACTACAGGGCCGTAAAAATGTTGGTATTTATGGAACCATAATGGAGTATCGCTACTGTGTAGTCTTAATACTGGCCATGAATTTAAATCATCATCATCCACTGTGTTTGTTTTGTTATGATGGATATCAACGTGTTTAATAATCCACAATATTGAGCTTGCCCCCATTATTTCTAATGTGTGGAGCATTAGCTGGTTTAGGTTTTTGTTTTCAGAGAATGTCCCGTGGGATGCATCGTGCATTACAGTAAATCCAATAAAAGCAAAATTCAATCCAATTCCTCCGTAAAATATAACATTTCTAATGTATTTGTTAATTTCAGGAAATACTAGAATGCAGGTATACAAAACAGCAGTTGCAAAAGCAAAGATAAAAAATTTATTTAAAATCTCTCTTCCGCCAAATCTACTTATATTGTTTTCTTTTAGATATTTTCTTACAGCGACATTCATTTTTGTTAAATATAAAGTACGCTGTTCTTGTGTAATATTTTGAGTTGTCATTTTTTTAATTTAGCTAAATTATAGCACATAAGGCCACGTTAATTATCTACAATTTTATGATATAATAGCTATATGAACCCGTTAAAAATACATTTAGCTACTGACCATGCAGGATATACTATGAAAGAGTTTATTAAAAATGAACTTATATCTTTGGATTACGAAGTAATCGACCATGGTGCAAATTATTTAGATGATAACGATGACTATCCTGACTTTATTAGTCTTTGCTCTGAAGCCGTATCAAAAGATACTGACAGTTTTGGAATAATTTTTGGTGCATCTGGCCAAGGTGAAGCCATGTGTGCTAACCGTACTAGTGGCATCCGTGCTGGGGTTTATTATGGTGGTGATACTGAAATCATTAAACTTCTCAGGCAACATAATAATGCAAATATTTTGTCTCTTGGTGCAAGGTTTATTGATAATCAGCAAGCATTAGAATGTATAAATCTTTTTCTAAATACAGAATTTTCAAAACAAGAACGCCATATTAGAAGAATAGCTAAATTTTAATATGGAAATAATTCCCGCAATAATGCCACGGTCATATTTTGATTTAGAAGAAAAAATAAATCAGGTAGTTAGTAGTGCACCTATTATCCAGCTTGATTTGATGGATGGTAAATATGTTAATGGTAAAACTTGGCCATTTGATAATTTATATCAAGATACTTGGTTAGATATAATGCGTGAAGTCTCTGGTATGCCTAATTGGGAAAATGTGGATTATGAAATTGATTTAATGATAAACGATATTCCTATTCATTTTAATGACCTTGTTAAAATTGGTCCTAAAAGAATAATTTTTCATTTTCCTACAGGACAAAATAAAATAGATGAACTAAAAGATTTTATAAAAAATCTAGATAATTATTTTAAATACGAAATAGAGCTAGGCATAGCATATGAACATGATACTAACCCAAATGATATTTTGGATATAAAAGATGAAATTAAATTTATACAGTGTATGGGTATAGAACATGTTGGTGTCCAAGGCGCACATTTTGACCAAACAATATTTGATAGAATTAATTTCGTAAAACAAAATTTACCTGACCATATAATCAGCGTTGATGGTGGGGTAAATATAGACACCATAGAATCATTGCGTGATGCTGGTGTAACCAGGTTTGTTTGCGGGAGTGCTATTTTTAATGCTGAAATCCCATCTTCTATGATTAATGAATTAAATAATATGTTACAATAAGTCTATGTTTTTAGATGATGAGCAAATAAAATCTTTGGAAATTAAAGCTAATGATATTAGAGAAAGTATTATTACAATGCTGCTCGAAGCCAAGTCTGGTCACACCGCAGGGCCGCTGGGTATGGCAGATATTTTTACTCTACTTTACTTTAAAGTTTTAAAACATGATCCTAAAAATCCATCTTGGGCTGAGCGGGATCGTTTAGTTTTATCTAACGGTCATATTTGTCCAGTACTGTACGCTACTATGGCGCACAGCGGATATTTCCCAGTTGAAGAATTAATGACACTACGCAAATTTGGGAGCCGTCTTCAGGGTCATCCTCATCGTGAATATTTACCAATGCTTGAAAATAGTTCTGGTCCGCTTGGGTCTGGTCTTTCACAAGCCGTAGGTATGGCACTAGCCGATAAAATACCTGCCCGAAATGCTTCAGGCATAGCTGATGCAGGCGGGGATGGAAATAAACAAAGATACATTTATTGTTTAACCGGTGATGGTGAATTAAATGAAGGTAATAATTGGGAAGCCATAATGCTGGGTGCAAAATATAAATTAAATAATTTAATTGCAATTGTTGACCGTAACAATATTCAAATCGATGGCAATACTGAAGACATAATGCCACTGGATGATTTAGCGGAAAAATGGCAATCGTTTAATTGGCATGTTCAAGAAGTTGACGGTCACAATTTTGAAGCTGTATTTGATGCTATAAATAAAGCCAAAGCTGTTCCCGAAAAACCATCAGTCATAATTGCCCGCACAATTCCAGGTAAAGGCGTTGCGCAGTTTGAACGTGATTATAAATGGCATGGTAAACCACCAAATAAAGAAGAAGCCGATATGGCATTAAAAGAACTGCGCACACTGGGTGGCAAAATAACTAGTGAACACGAATAATATGCTAAATCCAAATTTAAATTTAAATGATAAAATGTTCAACGATGATGTTGAAAAAGTTCCAATTCGTAAAGGTTTTGGTGCAGGGTTGTTAGTAGCAGGCGAGTCTGACGAGCGTGTTGTGGGGCTATGTGCTGATTTGACCGAATCCACTACTATGAATTTATTCCGTGATAAATTCCCAAATCGTTTTATAGAAGTCGGTGTTGCTGAGCAAAATTTAGCCGCAGTCGCCAGTGGTATGTCCGCAATGGGGAAGATTCCTTTTATATCTTCTTATGCTATGTTTAGTCCTGGTCGTAACTGGGAGCAAATTCGCACTACTATTGCTTATAATGATAGAAAAGTCGTAATCGTCGGGTCCCATGCTGGAATTTCTGTTGGGCCAGATGGTGGTACCCACCAAGCCATTGAAGACATTGCAATAACCCGCGTTATTCCAAATATGTGTGTACTTTCACCAATTGATCATATTCAAGCCAAGCTAGCTACTATCGCTTGTGCTAAGACCCCAACACCAACATATCTTCGTCTTGCTAGGGAACCAACACCGGTAATAACAACTGAAACAACTCCATTTGAGATTGGTAAATCATATCTTTATTGGGCACCTAACAAAAGCGTAACTGCAACTATTGGTATTATTGCAACTGGGGCACTAGTTTATAAATCATTGATGGCAGCAGTTGAATTAGAAAAAGAAAATATTTTTGTAAGTGTTCTTGTACTACCTACAATTAAACCACTAGATACTGCAGGGATAATGGATTTAGCTAAAAGCGTTAGTGGAATTGTAACAGTAGAGGAACATCAAATTGCTGGCGGTATGGGTTCAGCTGTTGCCGAATTCTTAGCACAAAATCATCCAATGAAAATAAAATTTGTTGGGGTTAAAGATGTCTTTGGTCAATCCGGAACCCAAGACGAACTAATCGAACATTACGGCATGGGCACCAAAGATATAATTAGTGCAGTAAAATCTTTATTGTAAAAATTAATATGCAAAAACCAATTAAATTTTTATATGCAGTTCTAATTATTACTATTGTTGCAAGTGTAGCTACTTTATTTTTAGGTAAATATATTAATTCATATTCTTTTAAAAATAACTTTATATTTAAAAACACAAAAGAAATATCTTCTGAAGGAAATTTTGTTAATTGTCCAAATGTTGGTGATATGACAAATACTATAGGCGATATAAGTGGTTTTAAAAACACAGAAGGAGATATTAAATGTTTATTTGAAAAAATATCGACAGGAGATACATTCCGTGTTGAAGTTAAAAAAGGGGTGTATTATCTTTTTACTTATAAAGGAAAATCAATTGATGAAAAAGAATTTTCAGAATTAATTAATGAGTATGGTGATAATGACCTTTCTGAAACATTGTGGGAGTATAATAATGAGGATAAACCAGAAATAAAAAAACAGATCACACTGGATATTAATGACGGATATTTTTACTTTTCTGATTTAACTTTTGATGGTTATCGTGATTTATTAAGTAGTCCTTGGATGAGCACGAAGCGTTCGGGGTCAAATTTGTATATATTTAACTCAAAGAATGGTATTTTTGAAGTTAATGATAATTTTGATTATTTTCCTGCAGATACAGTTGAATTTGATACAAATAAAAAGACTATTGATTTAAGTTACTATGTCGGAGGTGTAGACTTATCACATTCTATACTCTCTGTTTTTAACGGTATTCCTGAATTAATTTTTGATGCATATAGTTATGGATATGGTGAAGATATCAATGGTATCCATTATTGTGTTACAGAAATTTCTAAAAAAATAGATGGCAAAATGATTTCTTCTACTAAAAAAACTGAAACAGACAAAGATGAACATTGTGGTCTTGAAGAATAATAAAAATCCCCAAATGGGGATTTTATTTTATATTTCTGTAAGTTTGTAATTCTCGGGGGCTTGGGTTAGATATTCTTCGATTTTTTCTTTAGAAAGTAATCCTTCACGGGCGCCGACATATTGGACAACGTTCATACTATTTACTGGGCCGTATAGTAATGCTTCTTCAAAGCTTTTACCTAGTGCCATCATAGCGGTTATTGTGGAACTTGTTGCGTCGCCAGCCCCGGTTCTCTCTACCGGCGGGGCAATGTCTGGATACATTGGTAAACTATAGAATTTATTTATATTACTATCATATGCAGACAAACCTTTAGGCCCATCAGTAATCACAACATATTTGGGTCCTAGATTATGTATACCAGTTAATAATTCTTTAATATCTTGGGTTTGATTTTTTAAAATCATTTGAGATTCTTCTTTGTTACAAATAAATAATTCCGTTCTTGTGTAAATATCTTTTAGTTCCTCTGTCCCAGCTTTGATTTGAAAAGTCCCTGGTTGAAAAGCTAATTTTGTATTTGGTCTATTATTTAACCATTTAGCTATCTCATGATGAAATGCCAGTGCATGCTCGCCAATTGATGAAAAATAAACCCAGTCAATTTGTGTATCATCATTTGGCAGTTCGTAGCTAAACGGTGCATGTTTAATTAAAATTGTTCTTTCTGGTCCGTATTTTAAAACATAATGATAATTAGTAGGGTAGCGTTTATCAGTATAAATAAAATCAGTTATAACTTTTTCATTTTGCAAAGCTTCTTTAGCTTCTGTCCCAAATCTGTCATCACCAACAGCAGTAACAATTCCAGCTGTTAAGCCTAGTCTACTAGCTGATACTGTAGCATTAGCACTATTACCCACAGCTCTAATTTCGGTAACACTTTCATATGGTACTTTTTGGCCAAATTTAACACATAGCTCACAACTGTCATTGTTAATATTGCAATGGACGGCTGCGTCTTTGATATCAATAAAAGCGTCCGTTACCATATCACCAATACCTAAAAATTGTATATTACTCATGCCTGTATTATAGCACGAGCTTTTTATATGTTATAATAGCCCTATGATTAACCCCGAAATAAAAACTTTACGCGAATATATCCAAGATGCTAAGAATAGTGGTGTCGCAATTGGACATTTTAATATTTCTAATTTAGAAGCTCTTCATGGTATTTATAATGCTGCTAAAAAACTAAATCTACCTGTAATTATTGGGGTTAGTGAAGGTGAAGAAAAATTCGCAGGTTTAGAAGAAGTTGCCGCAATTGTTGCAACTATTCGCGAGCGTGACAATTATCCAATTTTCTTAAACGCGGACCATCATAGTAGTTTTGAATCTGTAAAATCTTGCATCGATGCTGGTTTTGATATGGTTATTATTGACGCTGCAAAATTGCCACACGCTGAAAATATCGCATTAACAAAACAATGTGTTGATTATGCACACGAGGTAAACAAAAATACTGGTCGCGATATTTTAGTTGAAGCCGAGCTTGGGTTTATTGGCTCTGGTTCAGACATCAAAGAATCCATCCCCGCAGGCGCTGGAATTAAAACATCGCCCGAAGATGCAAAAGATTTTGTTATGGCAACCGGTATTGATTTATTTGCACCATCTGTTGGCTCTATTCATGGACTTATTAAATCTGGTAAACCACATATTGATGCCGAATTAGTTAAACAAATTGCTGACATTACAAATGTACCGTTGGTTCTTCATGGTGGATCAGGCTTGCGAGACGAAGACTTTACTAATGCCATCAAATCTGGAATTTGTATTGTGCATATTAATTCCGAACTTCGCTTGGCTTATCGAGATGCAGTCGAAAAATCAATCAAAGAGAATCCTAATGAAATAAACCCTTCTAAAATCCTTACTCCAGCTGTTGAGGCTATTGAAAAAATCGTAGAATCTAGACTAAAACTATTTAACCATTTGGGTTAAGTTATCCCCAGTTTTACTATATTGCGTTGTTTTAAAATGCTAAAATACCAATAGATTATTTAATAGTCAATTAATAGCGTTATTTCTTATTTTCATGCAAAAAAAGTCTTCTTCTAAAAGACCTGCCATAATTGTGCTGGTTATTGTAATAGTTTTTATTATACTTTTACTAGGTATTAAAAATATAAAAGCATTTGACGGGTTACAGCGTTTCCTTGGGGCAGCTGCTGGGCAGTCTAGTGTTAACTATAAAACAACCTCCTTGGGGTCTGTGATTGTTGATTCTAATACTAACGCAAAATTATTTACTCAAAATGAAAATGCTTGCGGTGTAGAAAATAAAGAAGAAATGTTTGTTTTACTTGGGGAAACATATGATCCTAGTAAAGATTATCTTTATCATTTATCCGATGTTTGGTCCACTTTTGATGGAATAAATTGGAAACAAGAAAAAACCACAACTGCCATGGGGGAGAAATGGGAACCAATGTTAGTAAAAAAGGGTGACATGGTTTATATTTTTGGTGGTAAATATATAAAAGATAGTTCTGATTTTGATAATAGTATATATAGATCAACAGACATGGTTAATTGGACATATGTTGGTGAATTACCAAAACTTTCACGTTACTATGATAAAAGTATTGTAAATTATCAAGGTGATTTTTATTTAATTTCTAGTGAACAATATGGTGGTGTTTGGAAATCAACTGATGGTAGTAAATGGGTCCAAGTTACTAAAGAAAATCTTTGGGATGGCGAAGGTAAAGATTCTGTTGAAAATAGTAAAGGTGGTTATGATAGTAATACCTTAGGGGCTTATGTTGCAGGTGGTAAGATCTGGTATATAACCCAAAACCATAAAGAAAAGCGCATTTATTCTGCTGAAATTATTTCTAATGGTTCATCTAAAGATGGTGTATATTGGACAGATGAAGGACCTTTTGAAGTTGCTGGTAAGGATCGTTCTGAATTTGATGTACTTTTTAATACAACTCCTGCACCAATATCTTATAACGGAAAAATTTGGGTTTCTACTGTTGAGAGACTTAGCGGTAAACCAATAGTTATTTATACAAATGAAAACGATGGTAAAACTTGGAAATTAGCTTCTGGTAGAAATACAAAATTCGGAACACCAAGATATTATTCTACAAACATAGTATTTAAAAATAAAATTTGGAATATTGGAGGTTTAAATTCAGCTTATGATATTTATACCACGACTAATGGTAAAAAATGGAAAAAAGTAAAACAAGCTAGTACAAATTTCCCTGGACCAGCTGATCGATATTTAGCTGCAGGAACAACTATTTTAACTTCTGCTTCATCAAGAGCTCCGTCTTTACAAATAACTACAAATAAAAATTCTGTACCATTTACCGATCAAGATCAAACAGGGGTAACTTTGGGTGAATGGAAAATTGAAGCTACTTCAAAATCAAATAATAATTTTAGTGGTGACATAAAACTTTCTGGATTTAGTTTCTTAGGAACAACCATCGGAGTAGAGGAATCTTCTCTTGAATATATGCAAAATATAAAAATATATGTAAACGATCAATTAATGGGTAGCCTAGATGATTTTACTGGACCTTTTTATTCTGCATCTGGAGAATTAAATCAAATGTTTACACTTAGTAATCCATTAATTTTACATCAAGGTGAATCTAAAACTATAAAACTTGTTGCTGATTTTAGTTTTGATACTAATATGACAGAGTTTACAACTTATTTAACAGGATTTGAATTTGTTGATAGTGATAGTGTTCCTTGTTCTATATATAGTTCTGATAACACAAATCAGTCTGGAAAATATGCCGGTAATACAATAAAACAAATTGGGGAAAAAACTAATGAAAACACTAACAAAAATGATCCGACTTCACCATCTATAAATAATACTTCTGTTGTTTCTCCATCAACACCAACACCTACTGCAACTTCAATACAGACTCCAGCTCCAACTCCGATAACACCAGTTCCAACAACACCAGCTCCAGCTCAAAGCTCAACTCCATCAAATTCAACTCCAACACCAACTCCAGCATCAACACCAAATCCAACTCCAGCTCCGACTCAAACACAAACTCCAACTCCAACTCAAACACAAACTCCAACACCAACTCCAGCACCAACAACACCACCAGCTCCAGCTCAAAGCTCAACTTCATCAACACCAACACCTACTGCAACTCCAGCTCCAACTCAAACTCCGACTCCAGCACCAACACCAGCACCAGCACCAGCACCAACACCAGCACCAGCACCAGCTAATAAACCATCATCAACACAAAAATGTGTAGTGAATTATTTTACAGCTAATCCAAAATTAATAATACCAGGAACTTCTGCAACATTATCTTGGTCAACAACCGGATGTACTAACGTAGAAATTTATCCATCATTAAATAGCGTAAACTCAAGTGGGTCACAAATGGTTGTTATTCATTCTTCTACTTTGTATACTCTATATGCTTCAGGAATTAATCATACGAGTGCTACAACAGTAGTTAATATTGGATTTGTACCACCAACTCCACCTGGTGGAAATCCTCCATTACCGTTGCCTGTAAATTAAATAACTTTAAAAATTGCGCCGGCATAGCCGGCGCAATTTTTGGAGTTAAACAATTAAATTGCTATAATACTTTTATATGGATTTAGAAAAACAAATCAAAGAATTTTTTAAAGGTGATGTTGATATTACCGATGAAACTTTAGAAAAATATTCGCATGATGCAAGTGTTTTTGTTGTGCGTCCGCAAATTGTTGTTTACCCTAAAGATTCTGTTGATATTCAAAACTTGGTCCGCTTTGTAAATAAAAATAAATCGACCTATCCTAATTTGGCAATTACTCCAAGATCTGCCGGTACTTGTATGTCCGGTGGGGCAATTGGTGAATCTATAATAATAGATTTCATGCGTTACATGAATAAAATTGATTCAATTTATAAAGTTGATCCATTTTTTATACAACCATTATTCCCAGGTTCACATACTGTAGAAATCTCTGGTGGGGCTATACTCGAGCCAGGGTGTTTCTATCGTGATTTTGAAGAAGAGACTCTAAAATTGGATTTGATCTTACCTTGCTATACTGCATCTAAAAGTATTAATGCTATTGGTGGGATGATTGGTAATAATAGTGCAGGGGAAAAGACTCTAAATTATGGTAAAACCGAAGATTATATAAAAGAACTTAGTGTAGTTTTTGCTGATGGTTATGAATATGTTGTAAAGCCTTTAACTAAAAGTGAGCTTTATGCCAAAATTGGCCAAAATGATTTCGAAGGTGATATTTATAAAAATATTTTTCAAATAATTCAAAACAATAAAAGAGAAGTTACTGAAGCTAAACCAAAAGTTAGTAAAAATTCTGCAGGGTATTATCTATGGAATGTATGGGATGAGAAAAAGGAAATTTTTGACCTTACAAAATTAATTGTTGGATCACAAGGTACATTGGGTATTGTCACTAAAATCAAATTGCATTTAGTAGAAGTAAAAAAATCTTCTAAACTTGTAGTAGTTTTTATGCAGGATCTATCTCATCTTGGTTCATTAGTTGATACAATACTGCTTTTTAAACCAGAAAGTATCGAATCATATGACAATGCTACTATGAAACTAGCAATCAAATTTTTCCCAGATTTTCTAAAAAATAAAGGCGTGTGGGGGATGATTAAATTCATGTTTAGTTTTCTACCTGAAGCTATAATGATGCTAGTTAATGGTATACCTAAGCTTATTTTGCTTGTAGAATTTGCGGGTAATGATGAAACAAAATTAAATTTCCAAGCTCAAGAACTTATAAAAAATATACAACCATTTAAACCATTCAAATGTGTTGGCCGAGTAACAAAAAATGATCAAGAAGCCAGCAAATATTGGGATATCCGTCGCGAGAGCTTTGCATTACTTCGTAAACACATTAAAGGCAAACACACTGCACCTTTTATCGATGATATTATTGTTCGCCCAGAATTTTTACCAGAATTTTTACCAAAGCTTACAAAATTATTAAATAGTTATAAAATAACTTATACAATTGCTGGTCATGCCGGTAATGGGAATTTTCATATTATCCCTCTTATGAATTTTAGCGACGAGCATACATCAGAAATTATCTTAGAGCTATCTGTAAAAGTCTATGATTTGGTTTTAGAATATCATGGCTCAATAGATGCCGAGCATAATGATGGTATTATTCGAACACCATTTTTGCATCAAATGTTTGGCGAAACAATTTATGGTTTATTTGTCCAAACTAAAAATATCTTTGATAAAACTAATATTTTTAACCCTGGTAAAAAAGTCGGGGGTAGTATGGAATATATCAAAACCCATATTCTTCACGAAGCCCACAATAAAGACCATTTTAGCTAGTCTTTTCCCGCGGTCCAGGCCTTGCATGGACCGCACTGTTGCAAAAAAGCCATATAAATGTTATAGTTTTGGGTATGATTACATTAAACGCACAAAAGCGAAGTAAAGCAGATGACTTGGTAAAAGTCCGTAAAAACGGTCTTGTACCAGCAGTTGTTTATGGCGCTGGCGTAGAGAATACCCCAATCTCTGTCCCAGCTATCGACTTCAAAAAAATTTATAAAGAAGCAGGGGAAACAACAACTATTAGCCTTAGTATCGATGGTAAAATCGTGCCAGCTTTGATTCACGACATTCAACTTGACCCAATCCGTGGTTTTGCTCAACATGTCGATTTTCTTGCTGTTGACCTTAAAAAGAAAATCAGTACCCATGTTCCACTTGAATTTACAGGTGTATCTGAAGCTGTTAAATCAGGTTCTGGTGTATTAGTTAAAGTTCTTCATGAAATAGAAGTAGAGGCTCTTCCATCTGACATGCCTCATTCTTTGTCAGTTGATATTTCTAAACTTGTTACTCTTGATGACAATGTATTTGCATCAGATATTTCTTTGCCTCAAGGTGTTACTCTTGTAGCTAACCCAGAAGAAGTAGTTGCTGCTGTAACCGCAATGCATGAAGAAAAGGAAGAAACTCCAGCACTTGATCTATCAAGTATCGAAGTTGAAAAGAAAGGTAAGAAAGAAGAAGACAAATAACCCACAGATAAATTTTTTATCAAACAAAAATCGTGCTATACTATATGTATGGTACGATTTTTTAAATGGCGGTCTTTTTTTATTGTGTCTTTGCTTATTTGTGGGCTTTTAGCTCCTAGTTTTCCTATTTTTGTAAATGCCCAATCTAATGAAATCCAAGACGCTCAATCCAAGCGTAGAGCCTTGGAGCAAGAATTAGCTAATCTTGAAAAAGAATTAGCCGCTGTAACTGAACAACTTCAAAGCCAAAAAGGCCAATCTGCATCTTTGAAGCGTGATATTGACATACTAAACACTAAAATCAATCAATCTAAACTCGATATTCGAGCTAAAAATGTTCTTATTGAAAAATTAGGTGGTGAAATCGATACAAAAAATAAAACTATTTATTCACTTTCAGAAAAAATCGAAAGAGAAAGAGAATCTCTAGCTCAACTTATTGTTAAATCATACGAATTACAAGACGAAACATCTTTTGTTCATGTGATAATGTCTGGAGAAACTCTGTCTGATTTTTATCAAGATTTAGATGACTATGACAGTATTAAAAATTCTATCGAGGATTCTTTGGGTATCGTCCGTAAAGACAAAGTCCAAGTTGAAACGCAAAAAACCGAATTAGAAAAAAAACAAGACGAACAAGTTGATGCCAAAGCAAAACTTGAAGCTGCTAAAAAAGCCGTAGAAGCTAATGAAAAAGAACATCAAAATTTACTTAAACTTAGTAAGGGTAAAGAATCTGAATACGAAAAAGTAAAAGCTGAAAAAGAAAAAAAGGCCGCCGAAATCAAAGCCCGATTATTTAACTTTGCTGGTGGGGAAACCAAAGCAATTCCTTTTGGGACAGCTTTACAGTACGCTGAAAGTGCCGAAGCTAGTACTGGTGTACCTGCTGCATTTGTCTTAGCTATTTTAACTCAAGAATCAGCTCTGGGAGCCAACGTTGGTAAATGTTATTTGTTAGATGACAAAACTGGTTCCGCTATTAACATTAATACAAATAAAGTTTTTACAAACGGTATGAAGCCATCTCGTGATGTTGGACCTTTTATTGAAATTACATCTCGGCTTAATATGGATTGGAAAAAAACCGTAATCTCTTGCCCAATTGCTGGTGTTGCTGGTTGGGGTGGGGCAATGGGACCAGCACAATTTATCCCATCTACATGGAAAGGTGTTGAAAAAAGAGTAATTGCCATAACTGGTAGTGGTAATCCTTGGAATGCTCGGGATTCTATTACAGCTTCTTCTATATACTTAGAAGACATTGGGGCGGGCTCAACTTATAGTTCTCAAATCAAAGCCGCTTGTCGCTACTATGGTTCTGGTGGATCAAATTGTAGTTATGGTACCCAAGTCATGGGCCGGGTAGCTAGCATCCAAGCCGACATTGACTACTTGAAAGAAAACGGCGTCTCAAGAAGATAAAAAATTAAAAAATAACAGCTAATACATAAATTAGCTGTTATTTTTTTATTGACAAATATTAAAAATATGATACTCTAAAAAAGACTTAAAATATGATTCATGAAAACAATAGACAATTTATTATTAAAAATTTTCCAGATTTTAGTAAATCTGATCCAAAAAATATTCAAAGTAGATAATTTTGCAATAGCAAAATTTATTTGTTACATAGGGGCATCTTTTGCTCTTTTTGAATTAGCCTATTGCTTTGTTTCAAAAGCACTTGGTATTATCTCTTTAGTAAATTCTTTTTCTGTAGCTTTAACTTTTAATCTATTATACTTTTTAATAAAAGTAACAGAATCTGCTTTAACAAAAGGAAATCAATCAACCAAAGTGGATATTTCTAATCTTCTAAATTTTATCAGGTTAGTCGCGTTTATGTTTTTTATGGTTTCACTAATTTCTTTAGTAGGTGATTTTAAAATTTATAAAACAATACCAGATAGTGCAACTAAAATGATATTAATCAGAAAATTAAAAATAATTGTAGATCTTAAAGATTTTTTCTGTTTAATTATTGTGTATATTTTATCTTCTAATCCAAATTTTAAAATTAAAGTTGAAGATAAAAAGTAACTTAAAAAAATAAAATTATATATTTGACTACACCTATGATATGCTCTGGGTGTTTTTTTATATAAAAAAATCCCCTACTGGGGTAGGGAATAAATGGGTTTTTTGGGTATATTTTTTTAATTTTTTCTTTTTTTTCGAATCCTTTTTTTATTCGCATTCCTCCTAATATTGACATAATCAATAATATTAATAAAAAGAATAATTTAAATCTATCACCCAATCTTCTACGATGGTAAATTCTTCTTGGGTTCATAATTTGTTTTTTATCTTATATTTTTTATATCATTTTACCCACTAAATATCAAATAAAAAATCCCTACCAAAGCAGGGATTATGTATAATTTTTTGAGTTACAGATTAATCTAACCCTGAAATCATATTTTTTAGATTCTGAATTTCTTCTTCTTTTTTGTCTATCTTCTTTTGAAAAGTAGCTTTTTGTTTTATTTTATAAGAAGAGATTTCTTCCTCTGTTGGCGGAAATAATCTATATCCTATTATAGATGTATTGCCCTGACCCCACCCAATGCCTATAAATATTCCCAAACTTACAGTGAGTACAATTCTAAGATAAGTCACGGGTATTGGGTAACTAGGATCTTCGGGTATAATCCAGGTATAGAATGTGATAAACATATTTATTATTAATCCCCATCCTATAATTGCTTCCACAGTGTTTATAAATAAACCTTTTTTTGTGGATACAAAAGCGCTTTTTAGTAATTCTTTTTCTGTCGTTGTCATGATTTAATTTGATTAGTTAGTTTAAAATTTTTTACATTATATCATTTTATACCTAAATGTCAAATAAATAATAAAATCTTTTATTTAAGGGGGTTAGGTACTTGGAGGTCGAACCTCCAAGTAGTATAATAATTGTATGAGGAAGCATAGTTTTGAAATAGATCAATACTATCATATCTATAATCGTGGATCAGATAAGCGCGATATAGTTTTAGATAAAGAGGATTTAAATCGCTTTGTTCAAAGTCTTATAGAATTTAATACAGAAAAACCAATTGGTAGTATTTATGAAAATTCATTTCGAAAAGATTCACTTGGAGGTCGGACCTCCAAGTTGGTAGATATTATAGCGTATTGTATTAATCCAAATCATTTTCATTTAATTCTTACTCCATTAGTGGATAGGGGTATTGAAAAATTTATGCAAAGATTCGGCGGATATACTATGTATTTTAATGAAAAATATAAAAGAAATGGTGTTTTGTTTCAAGGAAAATTTAAATCTAAACATATATCAGATGATAGGTATTTATTACATTTATCTGTTTATGTTAACTATAACAATTTAGATTCACTTGGAGGTCCGACCTCCAAGTTGAGTAAATCAAGTCTTGATGAGTATCTAAATAAAAATAATGAATCTATTTGCTATAAGGACATAATTCTAGGACAATATAAAAATATCCAAGAATATAAGAAATATGCTGATCTTACTTGGAAAGATATTTGTAAGAGGAAAGAAGATTTAGATCCAAAATAATTTACTTACTACTTGGAGGTCGGACCTCCAAGTAGTGGGTTTTCCACAATTAAATTTGCGAAATTAAATATGGTTAGGATATAATTCAAATATATGAAAAGCCGACATTTATGGCAAACTCGTAACTATCAATCTTTATACAAAAAGCCGCTAATTTATTTAGTGGTTTTTTGTTTACTTATTAGCCCATTATCAGTAGTCTTAGCAGATGATCAAGTTATTAATTTAAATAATGATCCGGTTGGTGATGTGGCTAATCCAAATATTCAAAATCCAGATAGTATAAATTTACCTTATTCTAATAATTTAGTTTTACCAGTATTGGATAATCAAACAAATACAGACCCACTACCTGTTGATTTACCTAATAATCAAACAGACCCTGTAAATGATACAGTTGAAAAGGAAGATGTAAATAATTTAACAAATCAAACTCAATTTTCATCTCTTACTGCACCCCAAGGTTCAAATGTTGATGGTACAAGCGGGCCAGAGTCTGTAAAGCAAAATAAACCTGGAGTAGATGTTCCAACAGGAGCTTTAACTTATAGTTACAGTATAAATATACCCAAAGGGCGTAATGGTATGACGCCGGATATTAATCTTTCTTATAATTCTCAAAATACTAAAGAAGGCTCAGTTTTTGGTTATGGCTGGGGAATAAATATTCCTTATATTGAAAAAATAAATAAACATGGAACAGATAAATTGTATAATGAAAATTATTATAATTCTTCTGTTTCTGGTGAGCTTGTTAATAGTTCTTCTAATGTATATATTCCAAAAATAGAAAATGGTGATTTTCTTAAATATGAAAAACAAACAAATGGTTGGATAGTTACCGATAAGCAAGGTAAAAAGTACTATTATGGGACTAATTCAGGATCTAGTTTAGATGACCCTGATGATCCAGCTAGAATTTACCGGTATATGTTAGAAAAAGTAGAAGATTTAAATGGTAATTCTATTAATTATTTTTACTATAAAAATCAAGGTCAGATTTATCCCGATTATATAACTTACACTGATTTTATGGGGGTATCTGGAATATATAAAATAATTTTCCAAAGACAAGCTAGGCCCGATGTATTAGATAGCTATAGTACTGCTTTTAAAATAAAAACAAATTATCGAATCTCTGAAATTGATATCCAGACAAATTCAAATATAACTGGGAAATATGTTTTAAATTATGCTATAGGTAATAATAATTTTAGGTCATTACTCTCTTCAATTATTGAAACAAAATATGATATTTTTGGTGTGCCCAAAACATTACCACCTGTAAATTTTTCATATAACAATAGTACTAATCCATTGTACGATACAAGCTCTTCTTCTACTGTCAGTAATTTATTTCCAACAACATATAAAGACAGTGGGCTAATTACTGGTGATATTAACGGTGATTCATATACTGATGTAATGCAAGCATACGAATGGGTATATGGGGCTTATTCTTCTAATAAAAAAACCTATATTTATAATCCGGTAAATTCAAAATTTGAAACAAATACAAGCTTTGCACCACCGACAAATATAATGAATTTTACAGATGATCCATATAATAAGATCGATCGTGGAACACGGATAATTGATTTAAATGGTGATATGAAGTCTGATTTAATTAAAATACCTTATTATGATTCTCCAGATAGGGAAGATAATACTGGCACTAGTTGGAATAATATTACTGATCAAAAAAAATATCCAACTTATAATAGTAACCCTTGGGCTCCTGTATTTATTCAAGATTTTAATGCAGATGGTTTCCCTGATGTACTGCAGGATAGTTCTGCTATTTGGAATAATTGTGGTGGGTCTTGTGCTTGGAATTGGGCTTATACAACAAAAACTTCAATGAACAATGGTACTGAATTTGATAAAAAAACAATCACTGGTCATAAGTCTGGGTTAACAGGGACATACGCCTATAGCCCTGATTTTACAGGGGGTAGTACTCATTTTATGATGGATTTAAACGGGGATAATCTACCAGATTTTATTGATGCAAGATTAACATATACCAGTAGTATGTTTTATTCTTATAAAATATATATTAATACTGGTAATGGTTGGATTTTAGATAATTCATATACGATGCCAAATGATTTTGCTTACTTTAATCAATATTCATCAATTCAATTTACTACTAGAATGGAAATTGCCGATTTTAATAATGATGGTCTACAAGATATTTTAATTCCAGGTAGAGAACTATATATTAATCAAGGTAAAAGTTTTATAATTGCTAATTTATCAAATCAAACAAAAAATGAACTAGGACAAATCGCTAGCTGTAGCTGCGCTAATTCTTATTTAATGATGGATATTGATGTTGATGGTGATCAAGATTTTATAAAAACAACTAACAACACAACTTCGACTAGCTCTTATATTTTATATAATACATTAACTAAACCCAATGATATATTATCTAGTATTACTCTTTCTTCTGGTTCAATTAGTAATATAAATTACAAATCTTCAGCCCTTTATAAGGATTCTTCTGGTAATTTATTAAATCCAAATACTCCAATGATAATACAAACAGTCGAAAGTATTTCTACTAATGATGGTTTGGGTAATATATCAAAAACTGCATATGAATATACTGATGGTAATTACTATTATAATAATCCAGATGATCGTAAATTTGCAGGCTTTGGTAGAGTAACTCAAATAAACCCAGACAATACAAAACAAATTTCATATTATAATCAAGGGGATTTTACTAATACTGCTAATGGTGAATATGATGACCATTTTTCAAAAATTGGTCGAGTTTACCGTACTGATATGATTGATACTAATAATAATTTAATCAAACAAGATTTGGTTAAACTTGATAAAAATCAAATTAGTACAACTAATGCATATTTTGTATATCCAAATCAAACAATATCTCGGATTTTTAATGGATCAAATAGTTATGATACGGCCGAGACTTATAGTTACGATACAGCAAATGGTAATTTGTTAAATAAAACAGAATATGGTCAAGTAATTAGCAATGGTTATCAAAACTTTACTGATGTTGGTAATGATAAAAGAACAACCGAATATAGTTATACAAATAGTATTGTTTTGCCTAATCAAATAGTTATTAAAGATTATTTAAATAATAAAATAAATGAAAAAAAGTTATATTATGATAATCTTTTGTTTGGTAATGCTAGTAAAGGTAATAATACTAAAGAAGAAAATTGGATTAGTGGTGTAAATTATGCCATCACTCAAAAATCTTATAATTTATTTGGTTTAATAAATAGTATTACTGATGCACGTAACAATACCACAAATATAAATTATGATATTTATAATTTATATCCAACAAGTGTTATAAATTCTTTAATGCAAACTACAAATTATAATTATGATTATAATACTGGTAAATTAATTCAAACAATTGACCCCAATGGATCTATCTCTGAAATAGATTATGATGGTTTTGGTAGACCTGTTTCCGAGCGGTCATCTAGTGATACTTCTTATACAACACTAATTAATAAATCTTCATATACATATAATGACATAATGGGTACGGGCGGCTTTGTGCCATATGTACAAAAAACGGTTTATTATTCACCAACTATTTCAGAAATTAGTTATATTTTGATGGATGGATTAGGCCGTGAAATTCGTAGTATAAATCAATCGGGTACAAGCTTTATTGCTAGCGATACTGTCTATGAAAACATGGGTAGAGTCTATAAAAAGTCTTTACCATATAGTTTTTCAGGTTCTCCAATAAATTATTTGGGTGCTACAACAAATAATAATATTATAACTACTAACTATTATGATTCTTTTGGGCGTGTTACTAGTTCGGTGAACACACTTGGTGCGAATACAAATATTTATAATTTAAATACAACTACTATCATAGATCCTGACAATCATACTAAAGATATTGTAACTGATGCATATGGTAAAATTATAAATGTTATTGAACACAATGGTGCTAATACTTATACAACAACTTATAATTGGGGCCAACTCGGTAATTTGGTTGGGTTAACTGATGCATTAGGCAACATTCGTACTTTTACATATGATATGCAGGGGAACCGTCTGTCATCTACTGATTTACACGATTCATCTGATACATCTTATGGAACTTATACTTATAAATATGATAAAAATAATAATTTAATTCAAAAAATAACTCCTAATGGTGACATTATTGATTATGTTTATGATGATTTAAATAGGTTAATTAGAGAATCAAACAATTCTACAACTCAAATAACATATACATATGACATATGTCTAAATGGTATTGGACAATTGTGTAGTGTTAACCGTGTTGGTTCTAGTTTAAAATCTTTTTCATACAACAATAGGGGACTAAGTTCATCTGACCTGACAACCCTAAATGGTAAAGTTTGGTCAATGCAATATATTTATGATTATCTTGGTAATTTTGTGCAAATTAAATATCCTGACAATTCGAGCGTTCGGTATACATATAATGGATTAGGGCAAATTATTACTATTGAAAAACAAGATTCACCAACAGGGACTTGGCAAAGTGTAATTACAAATATTACATATAACCCAATTGGTCAAAAAGAAATTGTTAACTATGCTAATGGTCGTACACAAACATATACATATGATAATGTGCACCAGTACCAGCTAATTCGTAATTTATTAGATGCACCAACATTGTATACTTATCCTAATTTTATAGATACGCAATATAAATGGACCAATACAGGAAATCTTTCTGAGAAAAATGAAAACTTTAATTTAATGAATCCACAAAAATTTACTTATAATTATGATGGTTTGTCTCGTTTGACGAGTGTTAACAAAACTGTAAACGCACCACTTGTTGGCTATACAGAAAATTATTCATACAATTCTATCGGTAATCTTTTAAACAAGACTGGTTCCGGTTCCTATTTATATAACGGTACAGTACCTGGTGTATATGCAAATCCTCATGCAGCAACATCAGTTGCTAGTGCAAATTATAATTATGATAAAAATGGTAATCTAACAGGATGGGGCACAGTGCCAAACAATACAACATTAAACTATAATTACCGTAATGAATTAACCAGTTATATAAAAATAACCCCACCAGCTGTGAATAATACTTATTTATATGATTATTCTGGATCTAGAATAAAGTCGACAACCTCATTGGGTACTGTGTATACTCCTAGTAAATATTTTGAAGAAAATGGTACAATAAAGAAAAAATATGTTTATTTAGGAGATCAATTAATTGCAACTATTGAAGTTAATGGAACTAGTACACCTAATATATATTATATTCATCCAGATTATTTAGGTGGAACACAAATAGTAACTGATAGTAGTGGTAGTTTAAAAAATCAAGATTTGGAATATTATCCTTTTGGACAAATTCTTTCAAATTCAAAATCTAGTGGTTTTGATGAGGCTCATAAATTCACTGGCCATTTATACGACAATGATACGGGGCTTAATTTTATGCAAGCTCGTTATCAAAATGGTATTGAAGGCCGGTTCTGGCAACAAGATCCAATTACTCGCGAGCTGGATAATTCCAAACTTGAAAGCCTGTTAACAAATCCCCAAATGTGGAATACTTATGCCTATGCGACAAACAATCCATTGAAATATGTGGACCCTGATGGAAAATTTGTTCAAACATTTATTGCTAGAGAATTATTAATTAGAGATATCGCAAAGAGTCCTAATATTCCAAATACTGTAAGAGAAGCAAATTTTTTGATCAATTCTCCAATTAAAGGTATAAGTATTGGTTTAGCAAAAGATGGTTCAACAAAAAATTTATCTAGTGTGTCAAGTAATTTTGCTGTTAATTCTATTAATTTAGAATCAGGGTATACAGGAAATCAGTCTGATGAGGGAACAGAAAGAAATGCATTTCGGCATGTTTTATGGCAATCAATGATTAGTAGTAGGTATAATGCTAATATTGCTAAAAATGCAGGAAATGCGCATGAGTACAACCCATTTGTTGATTTATCAATTAGATCATTTAATAATTTATATGAAGCTGATCAAACAGCCGACTTACTTAATAATCAAATAGGTAGGGAATTGTATTCTCGTAACCAGGGTGCAAATGAAGTACAATTAGCTCGATTTTCTTTAGATTTATTTTATTTTCAAGGATTGTATACAGTATCCAATTCAAATGGCGTTTTTAATGTTTCATTATCTAAAATTACAAATGACCAATATAAGTCTTCTAGTGAAATAATTAATAGTTTAGGTGCTAATGGCTTGTCAAATAATAAAAAGTAAAATATGAAGAAAATAACAATAATATTTTTAATTAGTCTAATTTTATTCTTGGGATTTTTTTGGGTTCATAAAAAGAATAGTAATTTTGATAGTAAAGTATCTAATTATATAAATAAAAATTGTGATTTTTCAAAAGATTGTATTTTGGATATATCAGAAATCACTAATTTTGATTGGGATACTCTTTATTTCTTTAAAGAGGGCCTAGTTTTAAATGATAAAGATTTAATTCAAAAATTTGGTTTAATAAATCATGGACTTTCTGATAGGCAAATAATCTTTACTCTAAATAATAAGATTGTTTATTCTGAAAGATTAAAAACAGGTATAGAAGGTAGACTTAAAAATGAAGTTTATTTTGATATAAATAAAAACCAAGAAAATATAGGTTATAAAATGTATACAAAAGAAAAATCAATTTTTGTTGTTGAAAAAATTCCAGTATCTGATAATCCACATATGATTGTTAAAGTATTTTATTTTAATTTAAAAAGCCTTAATGAGTAAAGCAGGATTATTAATTTATGTTTAAAAAAATATTAATCGGAACATTTTTGGGTTACATAGTGTCATCAATATTTTTAGTAATATACCATTTTTTATTCGGAGGATACACTTATTTTTTAGATGGGGATTTTACACGTTATGATTTTAGTACAATTTTGCCTAGCCTTTTGGGTTATTTAGTTTTAACTTTTGCTTTCTTTTTAGTTGGTTTTATATATTATTTTTTAATATGTAAAATATTTTCTTACTTCAATAAAAATAAAATAAATATCAAGAATAAACTGATGTATTATTCTTCATTTTATATATTTATTAGTATAATATATATGGAATACATAGATGGATATAAACTAATCAATCCAGTAATTTTTTTAAGTTTACCAATAATTTTAAACATAATTTATTTTAAAAATGAAAGAAAAAATTAAACAAGAGGCTTTAAAATATGTTCGACTGTTGCACGTGACTTCAACTTAGAAAACGGAAGGGTTTATTAATGCCTGCCTAATTAGTTACGATTGCTTAAATAGATTCCTTCAAGTTAACGAGTCTTAGAAATATCATGTGGAAAATCGCACACAATCTTAAGGACATCAGCAAAAAGAGTATATACATTCGGCATCGGCAGGTAGGGGCAGTTAGGTCACTCAACATTCAACTCTGAATAAAGGCCAAGATTAGTTAAGTTTTTCTAGAATATCAAGACAAGCTCAGTAATTCAAGTTGTCGCTTCATTTACTAGTAGTTTAGTATTGCTTTCGAATAGAAAATTATATTGGTTTGGCAA
>CALAYS010000010.1 GCA_937895515.1 uncultured bacterium | reverse complement strand
TTTTTTCTCTGTTATTCAATCATAACTTTTGAAGTTTTTATTTTAAATAACTTTTTTTCTTTAACTGAATAAGAATTTTTTCTATAAAATCTTCAATTTTGATATCTGTAATTTTTTCGCCTCGTGTTTCAATTGTTAGATTTCCAGACTCCATTTCTTTGTCCCCAATAACAATTACATATGGAACTTTATGAGCTTTGGCGCTATTGATTCTTTTACCTAGTGAATCATCGCTATTACTAATTTCTACTCGGATATTTTTGTCTCTTAATGAATCCATTATTTTATTTGCATATTCACCATGCTGTTCAACTCTTACTGGTACAATATTAACTTGTACAGGGGATAGCCATACAGGGAATTGACCAGCAAAATGTTCAATTATTACACCCATAAATCTTTCAAGTGATCCTGATATTGCACGATGAATTACAACTGGTCTTTCTTTTTGGCCAGCTTTATTTGTAAATTCTAGTTCAAATCTTTCTGGTAAATTAAAATCACATTGAATAGTTGCTAATTGCCATTCACGCCCAATTGCATCTTTGAACATAAAGTCTAATTTTGGTCCATAAAAAGCCGCTTCACCTGGAACTCGTTTGTAATTTAAATTATTTTCTCTAGCTGCTTGCTCTAGAGCATTTTCAGCTGTGTCCCAAGCAGAATCTTCTCCTAGGTATTTTGTTTTGTCTTCTCCTCGGACTGATAAAGATACCCAATAAGAATCCATCATACCTATTGTTGTATAAAATTCACGAATTATATTAACAATAGTACTAACTTCTTGACCTATTTGATCAACCATGCAGAATAGGTGACCATCATCTTGAGTAATAGCGCGGACTCTTGTTAGTCCACCTAGTTGTCCTGATTTTTCATCACGGTATACTGTTGCTGGTTCAAAATACCTTACCGGCATATCACGGTAAGAGAATTGGTTATCAGCAAATATTTGCATATGGTGAGGACAGTTCATAGGCTTCATTATAAAAGCATCTTCTTTACCTTGAACACGAAATAGTTCATCACCAAATTTTGCAGCGTGTCCAGATTTTTCATATAAATCAACTTTAGCAATATGTGGAGTCCATACACGAGAATAGCCTTTATTTTTATGTAAATTCCAAAGATAATCTTCAATCTCTTTACGAATTATCATACCTTTGGGTTGCATTAGTGGTAACCCCGGTCCAATTAAAGACGATATAGTATATAGCTTCATCTGTGGGCCTAATATTTTATGGTCTCTTTTGCGTGCTTCTTCTTGTTGTTGTATATAGGCATCTAAATCATTTTTATTTTCGAAAGCTAATCCATAAATACGAGTTAGCATTTTGTTTTTTTCATCGCCACGCCAATATGCTCCGGCTACACGGTCTAGTTTAAAACTATCAACCGGGATTTCTTTTGCTGGAAATTCTGCATGACCACCACGGCAAAGATCAGTAAAACCTCCGCAACTATAAAGTGTTATTTGTTCACCTTTAGTCTCGATTTCATTTATTAATTCAAGTTTATAGATATTGTCTTTAAAAATTTCTTGAGCCAAGTCAACTGTTACAACTTTATGAGTAAATTCTGTCCAATTTACTAAATTAGATTTCATTGTTTTTTCTATTTTATCTAAATCAGTATCAGAAATTTTAGTATCACTAAAATCAATATCGTAATAAAAACCATTATCTATTGCAGGGCCCACCGTTAACTTTGCATCTTTGTAATGCTCTAAGACTGCTTGAGCTAAAAGATGTGCCAAAGTGTGGCGTATGTGGGATAGGTTTTCATTATTTTCCATAAAAACATCTTACCATAAAATAATCCTTTGTTCCATAGATTAAATTTGCAAAATATCTTAATTTTTGTTATAACTAATACATGGTTGTTCGAATGAGACATACAAGAGCGCATACGGGAAACCGACGCTCACATCACGCCCTAAAGGCTATATCAACTGTAACTGACAAAGAAACAGGTTCTGTTCATCTGCGTCACCGTGTAGACCTTAAAACAGGTATCTACAAAGGTAAAAAAGTTATTGATGTAGTCAAAAAGGTAGAGAAAAAGATTGCTAAAAAAAGAGCTAGTAAATAGTTCTTAATTTTAGTAATCGTTCTTTTTTAATTTCATCATTTTGTTTTATGGCAAATAGGCATTTATCTCGTTCCATTGTTCTTCAATCCCTTTTTGAATGGGATTTCCGTTCTCTGTTAGCTGAAGAAGTGCCTACTATTGTAAATCGTAATATTGTTGAATTCGCACCAGGTCACCCTGATGCGGATTTTGCGCGTCAATTATCTAAACTTATTTTATCTAAACGTTCAATTTTAGATGACGTTATTGTTAAAGCTGCTCCGGAATGGCCAATAGAAAAAATTGGCATCATTGATCGTAATATATTGCGCATTGGTTTAACCGAACTTTTATTTGGTGATCGTGAAAATGTTCCACCCAAAGTTGCAATTAATGAATCAATCGAGTTAGCAAAATCTTTTGGTGGGGATTTGTCACCTAAATTTATTAATGGTGTTCTTGGTGCTGTTTATAAAGAAATGGGCGAGCCTGGTAAACTAGACATGGGTAAAAATGGTCATCGTTTAGTTACTAGGAATGCTACCCCAATTGTTGTTGACCCAGATACTCTGCCAGTTGAAAAAAAGGCCGGAGCTGTAGTTTATTCGCATTACAAAGGCACTATTTATTTTGCGTTAGTTCATGATATCTTTGGTTTTTGGACATTAAGTAAAGGTGGTATTGAACCTGGTGAAAATGAACAAGAGGGTGCAATTCGTGAAATCAAAGAAGAAATGGGAATTGATATTGTTATAGAGCAAGAATTGGGACGTAATGAATATATTGCTTCACATCCAGTAAAAGGTAAAATAAAAAAAGAAGCCGTATACTTTTTAGCTAAAGCTGATTTTGTTGATTTAACTTTAGAAAAATCAGGTGGTCTTGATGGGGCGCAATGGTTCCCAATAGCTAATATTCCTAATTTAAATTTATACGAAAATATTATTCCTTTGCTTAGTAAAGCAACTCTTATAATAACTAAATCTGAAGATAAATAACATGGCGGATTTTACAAAATTCCAAAAAGAAATAGGCGTAAATTTTAATAATAAAGATATCTTAACCCAAGCTTTTGTTCATCGTTCATACTTAAATGAAAACTCTAAATTGGGCATGAGTCACAATGAAAGACTTGAATTTCTAGGTGATGCAGTAATTGAACTTATCGTAACTGATTTTTTATATAAAAATTACCCCAATTGTGCCGAAGGTGAACTAACCGCATATCGATCAGCGCTTGTTAATGCAAATATAATTGGTGAAGTTGCAACAAAACTTAAAATGAATGAATATCTTTTGCTTTCCAAAGGCGAAACACGGGATATTGGTAAAGCGCGTACTTATATACTGGCTAATACTTTTGAAGCTGTAGCTGGCGCAATTTACGAGGATCAAGGTTATGAAAGTGCACGGATTTTTATTGAAAAATATTTATGTGTAAGAATTGATGATATTGTTAAACACAAACTTTGGCGTGATGCAAAAAGTTTGATTCAAGAAAAATCTCAAGAACATATGAGCGTGACCCCTGTTTATAAAGTCTTAAGTGAATCTGGGCCGGATCATGACAAACATTTTACTGTTGGAATTTTCCTAGGGTCAGATCGTATCGCCGAAGGTAAAGGGCATTCTAAACAAATTGCCGAACAAAATGCTGCCCGCTCTGCACTAGAGAAAAAGAATTGGCTAGATTAAATAATTTAATTTATAAATAATATGTTGAAATCAATTGAAATTGGCGGTTTTAAATCCTTTGGTAAAAAGGTAGCTATTTCTATTGATTCACCAATTACTGCTGTTGTTGGACCAAATGGGTCCGGTAAATCCAACGTTGTTGAAGCTATTCGTTTTGTACTGGGGGAGCAATCTATGAAATCTCTTCGAGGTAAAGGATCTTCTGATTTACTTTTCAAGGGTTCAAAACTAAGCTCTCCTGCAAATAAATTAAAAGTTAGTATTACTTTTGATAATAAAAAAAGACTTTTAAATTTATCAAATGAAATTGGTAAAAATGTTTCTGTTGATTTTGATTTAGTTAGTGTCTCTCGTGAATTATATGCCGATGGGCGCAGTGTATACAGTATTGGTGGATCCGAAGTCCGTCTTAAAGATGTTACTGATTTATTGTCATCTGTTCATATTGGGGCCAGTGGACACCACATAATTTCCCAAGGTGAAGCTGACCGACTACTAACCGCTAGTAATAAAGAGCGCCGAAGCATGATTGACGATGCACTGGGGCTACGGATTTATGAAATCCGTATCCGAGATGGTATTCGTAAACTTGAAAAAGCAAAATTAAATATTGCCGAGACTCAGTCGGCACGCCGTGAATTAGCTCCTCATTTAAACTTTTTAAAAAAACAAGTTGAAAAACTTAACGAAGCCGAAGAAGCTCGTCGTGAATTATCACGCAGGTATTTTGTTTATGAAAAGAATTCTCGTCTAATAATTAAAAACCACCAAGAATCTATCCAATCTGAATTATTTAGAATTGAAACACAATTAAAACAATATCAAGATATTGAAGAAGTCGTAGTTAGTCAAAGTAATGATGAAATAAATAGCATCAAAGAAACATTAGAGAGAATCAATGGTAAAAAATCAGCACTACTGCGGTCTCGTGAAGCATTAGAACGCCAACTGGGCCGGACCGAAGGTTTAATTATTGCTTTAAAAAAACCTAAACAAATAATAGAAAACAAAGAAGAATACGTAACTCTTTCAAAGAATAATTTTATAAATTTTTGTGAAGAATTAAATTCTGAAATTAAAAAAATTATAAATGGTGAAGAAAAATCATTTTTCTTTGTTACTGAATCTTTAAATAATATTTCCCAAAAAGTCACTAGCTTTTTAAATAATCACAAGGGTGAAAATAAAGAAATTCAAAAAGAAAATATAGATGACAATACAAATGAATTAAACGAAGCCATTGAATTGGAAGATTCTTTGCGTGCGGAAATAAATAAAAACATTGAATCTTTAAAAGTTCTTGAACAAGATGAAAAAATCCATCTTGCAAATTTGAATGAAAAAGAAATGGAAATTCGTTCAAGTGAAGCTGACAAATACAAAGCTAAAATTGAACGCGCACGGCTTTTAGGGGAGAAATCAAAAGTTGAATTTGACCAAGAACATTTAATGTCTGACATTGCTATTCTTGATGAAGAAAAAAAGATTTTTGAACCATTTTTAATTAATTCTTTAAATGAAGATTCCCTAAATGAAACCCTAACTAAAGAGATGTTAGTTTCAGAAAGACGCGTGCTAGAGCGACTACGGATGAAATTAGAAGACATTGGTGGTGGTTCTGGTGGGGACATTATCAAAGAATTTGAAGATACTAAATCAAGAGATGAATATTTAAGATCTCAATTAGAGGATTTGGAAAATACAATAAAATCTTTACTGGATTTAATTGCCGAACTTCGCGAGACTGTCCGCCTTGAATTTACCAAAGGTATTGAAAAAATAAATACTCATTTTGGAGAATTTTTCAAAGCCATGTTTGGCGGGGGAAATGCATTTTTGTCATTAGTTGCAGAACTTAAAAAAGGCGGGGAACAAGAAGATGACCTGCCCGCAATGCTTTCAGGACAGCTGATGCAGGCGGGAGATGTTGATTTAGATGATGAAGATTCTATTTCACCTAAATTTGAGCGTGGAGTAAATATTCATGTTGACCTGCCAAACAAAAAAGTTAAAGAATTAACTATGCTCTCTGGCGGGGAAAGATCACTTGTTTCAATTGCACTATTATTTGCTATGTCTCAAGTTAATCCACCACCATTCTTGGTGCTGGATGAGACCGACGCTGCACTGGATGAAGCAAATTCGCGCCGTTATGGCGACATGCTCGAGCGCCTATCGGCTCGAACCCAATTAGTTGTTGTAACTCATAATCGCGAAACTATGTCCCGCGCTGGGACCATCTACGGCGTTACCATGGGCGCAGATGCAGTGTCTAAACTACTATCTATAGAATTTGCTGAAGCAAGTAAAATAGCGAAATAGAAATAAAAAATTATACAAATAAAAAAGGCCTTTCTTTCGAAAGGCCAGTATATTTTCTCCAATATGTATAGAGTGGTGGAGTCCACTATTTAAATGACGGTTTTGTTTAAGAATATAATCCTTCGTCAAGCTTGTTGATTAATTGAGCTAATGGAAGGTATTCTTTGATAAACTTATAACACACCAGTGAGTAAGCGTAATTTTTTTTACGCTCTGAATTATCCCACTTTAGAATAACATCTTCGATAGACCTGTGCCACAGGTCTCTACCATTTCCCAGTATTATTTTACCCGGTTTTACTAATTCGTTTTTTTTGGTTATTTCAACGAATATTTCAAGAAAGATTTTTCGTTTCTCTTTATCAAGTTCGTTTTCATCAAACGATTTCTTAAATTCAATTAACTTTTTTCTTATCTTGAGAATCTGTTCAACCAAATTATAAAATTCCTTTATAGGAACTAAACTTGGTTCACCGTAGTGGAGCTTCTTTTCGTAATTTTTCAAAGGCTCAAATTTTTGAGCAATTTTATGTAAAACGAGTTCGAAGCTCCGAAGGGTAGGGAGTATGGCTAGCAGTTTTGGATGAGCATCAGCCATGACCATAAGGTTAAAGTTTTGCTCTTTTTTCCCAAGTTATACCAGCGTCAGTGAAAAGGACTTTCCAATTATCGATTGCTTTATCGAACTCTCTTTCCTTTTTAGCATCATTTTGTGGACTATAAAGGATGATAATTTTAAGACCCGCGATATTTTTTAACTTCACACCACTTTCATTGAGACCTTTTTTAATCTTCTCAATGTTTTTATCATGGTAGAAATTTCCAAATTGTGAATGTTCAATCATGTCCGAAACCACGATTAGTACTTTTTTTGATGCAGTGTCTGATTCCATTTTTTCAATGGCTTCACACATTGGTTTGTATATTGAAGAAGATTCCATACCTTTTTTGTTTTCATTGAGTAGTTCTTTACGAGCTAGTTCAAATTTTTCAACAAAAGGTCTTCTTGCTAACTCCATTAATACACCAGTCGCACCATCAGGTATAGAGAACCACATCTCTGACGTAGAATTTAACGAAGTTGAGTTTATCTCCTGCATTGTTATTTTGCCTCCATTTTGCATCATTTCCATAATGCTTTCAGTAGGTAAAAGTTTTTCTCTGGATGTCTCTGATTTTTCAGTATTATCAACTAGTATATAAATACTAGTTTTTTCAGATTTTACAGAAGGAGAACCACAAGCGCTAAGTAGTACGCTAACCACGATTAATAAATAATAAAACTTTTTCATAATTCTTAGTTGCTTAAAGTTTTAAATTCATTTTCCATAGTTTCCACTCTCTCAACTCCATTAGGAACAGCATTCGCCAATTGGTCAAGTCTTCTTAATAATCCGGCAAGTGAGGATTTTGATGTCATAAATGCAACATCATCTCTTAACCCTTCTTTGTTTTCACCATACGATTCAAATAATCTTTTAGCAGTTTTGAATTCTTTATTAAAATCTCTTTCAAGATCATCAAAATCAGAACTTTTACTCTTAATAGATTCTTTGTTTTCTTTCACAGGGCTAGATTCGCTAATTATAACTTCTCTTTGTCTTTGCTCTTCCTCACGGTTAGATTTTTGAATCCGGTTGTGATCCAATTGATATTGTTTGAATAATCTGGTTCTTTTAGAAATCAGATCTTGTAATTGAGATTTTAATTTCCTCAATCTACTAACGTCTCCTTTAAAAATTCTTTCCAGGTGATAGCTTTTGGCATCAGTTGAAAAGAAATAAGAAAAAATAACGCCAATCAAAAATATACCAATTGAAAACCAGAATTGACTCCAAATGCTGTAGTATGTGTCTTTGTGCATCATTGCGGCATAGTCCATTCTGAATCGTGAACTCATATAGAATAAAATTACTGCTACAATGAGTCCAACATATCCCAGGACACCATAAAGATTATCACCAACCTTAAGCCTTTTGAATCCAAAACCTGTAATATGAGCCAAGAAGGCTATTCCGGTACCAAAGCCTATCGCCATCCAAGTAGTTACTGTTTCTGTACGAAGGAAAATTTCCAACGCCATCATGTTTACCGGGATTTCAACGGCTCCCACCGCTAATAAAATAATTAACCAGATGGTCATTTTTCCCCAGTTTGTTTTTTCTGAGAAATTTCTGTGACCATAGAGCTTTTGGCTCATTTCGGATAAATCTAACTTTAAATCAGCGATGTCATCAGTCTTTGACTGAATTTCGCGGTTTACTTCTTTTTTTGCTCCTTCATAAGTTTTAGAAAGATCTTCAAGGGTTGGCTCCAGTACGGTCGCCTCAGTGTTTTTTGACATGTGTCTTTGTGTTTTAAATTTTGAAAAATTAATGCTGTTTCAAATATCTGTATGTCTGTCGCTATCACCGTTGTGATAGAGAGAAGAGCCAGTATACTTAAAATTCGCACCAATTTCTCAAAAATTAAACCGTCATTTTCAAAGAACTCATTAATCGAACCTTGGATATATGATAGCATAATCCTGGACAAAAGTCAAGTAGTAGTATATAATGGTGTAAAGTCGTATAACCTTTATAAATAAGCATTATTTTGCCATCATTTTTTTTATATCAATCTATATATAGCTAAAAATGGAAAGTAGGGAATTAACCCCTAAAAGCCTTAATTGATTGACATATAACTTGATAAATTTGTATAATTTAACCATATGAAAAACATCGAAGAATTTATAGATCGTATAGTTGCGGAAAAAGGGTTTGACCATAAAGACCCCGAAGTTGTAGCTCAAATCAAGGCTGACTTAATGAGCCGTTTAGAAGACAGAATCAATGCAATGATTTTATCTAATCTACCAGGCGACAAGCTTGAAGAGTTTGATAAGCTTCTTGACGCTAATGATGAACTGGCAACTAATGAATTCTTGAAAAATAATATTCCTGATGTGGAAGAAAAATTAGCAGCCGAGATGCTCGAATTTAAAAGCATCTATTTAGGATAAATTACCATGCCAAACGAAAAACCAGCTTCACCTACTGCAATAGCAAAAGATGAGAAACCAAATTCTCCAACGCAAGATGTAAATAAACAAACTGAAGCTCCAAAACCTGCTGAAAAGAAAACTTTCAAAGCGGGTATTATTGACCTTCAAGAATTAACCGAGGCTCAAGCTCGGGATATTGGTGATGCCCGAATGACCGAGGATAAAGAATCTCGCGACGGTAACCGTTTTACTCGCTTTGTAAAACGAATTTGGAAACACAACATGGCGCAAGAATATTACCGTCAAAAAGAAATTTCAAAAGTTCGAGCTGATATAATGCGTACTGGTAATCTTTATGAAGGTGAACAAGTTAACGGTGCTGATAGTGCTAACATAGCAACACAAAGTAAAGAAGCTGAAAAAGCTATCATTGATAAATTTACTAGTGACTATGCAAATGAAATCTTAAGAGAAGAAGAAAAAGATTCAAAAAGAGAAGGTAACGAATGGGTTAATAATAAAATAAAAGATCTAATTAAAAATTATGCATCGGGTGGTATTACAGAAGAACAATTCAAACAACAAAAACAAGATACAATTGAATTATATAATCCTAACTATGCTGAAAAAGGAAAACTTTATGCAGATAATCTTTTTGATATTGCTAAAGAAGTCAAAGATGCTGTTGCTAACGGACAAGCTTTGGAGCAAATGGATTTTGAAGTTAAACTAACATTAGGTAAAGCCAGAGAAAGTTTAGATACTGAAGCTAAAAAAACAACTTTTGATAAAATTTTAAATAGTAAAATTATTAGTAAAACAATGCTTGGGCAGGCTTTAGTTCAAAGTGGTATTATCGCTGGAGCATATGCATTAACAAGATATGTATTAGTTGATTCAACTAGAAAAGCCGCTAAATGGGCTGGTTTTGGTGCTGGTCTTGGGGTTAGTAGTGTAATTGAAGGTTATAAAGAAGCTGCTCGTGTTGAAAGAGAAAGATCTCAACACATGCGGGAGCGTGCCAAAGGTGTAAAATTCACCGAGGAAGATATGAAGCGCCGTCAAGAAATGGAAAAGAACCGTTATGATACACGCAATGCTACGGAAATTATTGGGCAACTTGAACATGGGTTAACATTAACTAATCGTGGAAATTTAACTGAATCAGAAATGAATACAATCATGGCTGATTTATCTGATTTTGAATCTCGTGTTCGTACTGGTGGAAACAAAAAAGCTGATTTTATATTATATGATGATGGTGTGGAAAAAGGCCGTACCGCTATGCTTGAAAAAGCTGCAGAACTTAAAAAATTACTTCGTTTAAATAATCCTAATTTTGATGCTGAGTTAGAAAATCAAGTCAGTGCTAAAAGTGAGCAACTTCTTACTGGTGAAAATGGGGTAGAATCAAGAGATAAATTATTTAAAAAATTAAAACGAAATCGTGTAGGAATTAAAATGGCACAAGCTGTATTAATTGGTGGAGCAATGAGTTTTGCAATTCAAGAAGTTTATTCACTGGGTACAAAAGAAGATGGAATTATCGAAGGTTCTGTAAAAAGTATTCGTAACCATTTTGATGGTACACCCGGTAAAGGCATGGCACATGATACAACAGCAATGGAATCATTACGTCGTTGGATAGCAGGTGATGGACCACGCATGCCAATGGGTACTGGTAACAATTTAGTTCTTGAGAATGGAACACATATTCACTTACCACAAGGTGCTGAGTTAGTTCAAAATCCAGATGGTCATGGTTATGATTTAATTGCTGGGGATAAAGTAGTTTCTGGTATTGATTTTGATTCTAATGGTAATTTAAATCCAGAATCTATAAAAGCATTACATAGTGCGGATGTTTATTTTGACGCAAATACTGTTGGTACACATACAACTGAAACCGTAACCCAAACCGCAGATGAATATATGAAGCAACATCCTGCAGGGACAACAAAAGTTCACTTTAAAGATTGGATGGGTAACAATACTGAAATGCATCCCGATCCTCTTAATCCAGGACATCGTCTTGGGGCAGATCTTAATGAAGTTCGAACACAATGGATTGGTAATGGTGTTGATGAAAATGGTGATTATGCTATGACCGTATCTCATATGACTAATGATGGATCATTCCAAGGTGGGCTTTCAGTTGCAGCTCGGGAGCAAATGGCTGCTGGTAAACTAGAAGCTATACTTTCTGTAACTAAAGAAGGTCAACATAATGTATTTCGAATTCCAATTAACCCAGATGGTACATTTAAAATTCTTCATGATAGTCCAGAAGGTCAAATGTTGTTTTCTGTAGATGCTAAAGGTCATGCTCAATTTGATGGAGCGTTCTTACAAATTGCACATCCTGATGGTGTTGCCTCAGATGGTCAAATTAATGAACAAATATTAGGTGCACTTGAAGGTACTGAAAATCCGCATTCTGTTACAGATATAGTAAATAATGATACACGGGCTCCTGATATTAGATTTAGTATTCCACTTGGTAGTGAAATAGAACCACCATTACCAATCCCACCAATTCCTCGTACCCCTATGGAGCGTGGTAGTTATGCTAAAAAAGATACAAGTAAACAAGGCCCAGCAAAAGATAAGGGTATTGAAAAAGTTAAAGATTTACAATCTAAAAATCCTATTGAAGGTGCAGTTGATCCACTAAAAACTGGCGCTGAAGATTTAACTAAAAATGAAAAAGTTCCAGTAACTGAAGCTGATTTTGATGAAAATATTAAAAATGCTCGTGCTGAAGAAGCTACAGTATTTGCTGAATTTTCAGAATGGGAAAAAAATCGTAAAACCCCTGAAGAAAAACCTCCACAAGATTTAGAGGATAGATATGCTGCGGCACAAACAAAAGTAGCTAATGCTGAAAAAGCTAAAGCTGAATTTATGGCACGTACTGACAATGAACCAGCTCCTGCCCCAGCATCATCAGAAGTTAATCCAACAAATCCTATTGTTGCTCCAACTCCAGAAGGTTCAGAAAATATTGAACAAAAAGAAAAAGCAAAATGGATAATTGTAGAAGATAAAGAAAAAGGTTTTGGAATAACAAACCCAGATAGAGATGATTATTTCTATGACAAAGACGGTCAAACTTATTGGAGTAAAGATAGAAAAGTAATTCGAAATTTAATTAATAAATTAAATAATGGTGAAGAAATTGAATCAGTTAGCGATTTAAATAAACAACCCGAAGAACAAATTCTAAGTGATAAAGATTTAGAAACTCGTTATGCCTTAGATGAAGAAGAACAAGATTTAAGTGATAAATTATTATCTGAGAGTAGATTAAAAGAATCTGCCGATAAAGCTATTACAGATTTTACAAATAAGAAAACTAATAAAGGTAAACCAATTCCTCAAAAATTGCTTGATGCTTCAAGTGTTGCTGAAATGAGGTTAAGAAATGCACAAGATGCATATAATGAATTTGTAAGTACACGAGAGGATCTTGAGAACGGATTATAAAATTTCCACATAATAAAAAACACCATTTATGGTGTTTTTTATTATATTTAGATTATTAGGAAAATATTTTACTTTTCAACTTTATTTTTAATATCTCCAGTTAATATATCTTGCAAACGGTCTGCAGACATTAATGTATATTCAATTGTGTCACCTAGATTTATTCTTACATTGTTTGGTAAACAAATTACCATTGCGCTGGTCTCATTATCAATAACTTTACGGATATTGTCAGTCATGGCTACAATTATTCCTTTGCGATTTGTTCCAACAGATTTTTCTAAAAATTCAATTTGTTTATAACGAATACTTGCACGCTCGGCTTCGGTTGCGCGTTCTTCTCTTTCGCTATCATGCTCGGCAGTAATATGTAATTCATTTTTATTGTAATTAAATTTTGTATTATTTATCATACTGCGGATTATGCGGTGTGCAACTAAATCCGGATACCGGCGAATAGGGGATGTAAAATGACAATATGATTTTAAGGCTAATCCAAAGTGTCCACTATTTATTTCACTATAATGAGCTTTGGCTTGTGACCGAATTATCATGTCGTCAATAATTGGGGCAATTGGTAAATCTTTTACGCTTTTTAAAATATGTTTAAAAATTTCCACTGGTTTTTTTAATGTTGCTGGGGTTTTAATACCAAGACTTTTAACAAATAAAATTAATTCCATAACTGCGGTTTCGTTTGGTTCACCATGGACTCGGTACATGCCTTCTGTGCGCCCCAGGCCGCCATTGCGCGATGCAATTTTGTTTGCGGTAGCAGTGTTCGCTAGTAGCATAAAACTCTCCACTAGCATGTGTGACGGGCTAGACTTTTCACGGATTATATTTATTGGCCGGCCAGTATCATCCAGTACAAATCTAACTTCATCCCGGTTAAACACTAATGCTCCTCGCGCAATACGAGATTTTTCTAAGATCTCAGCTAAATCCATTAATGTGCGTAATTCTTTGTACAGTAATCCGCCTTTGTTATTTAAAATTTCATCAACTTGTTCGTATGTAAATCTTTTTTTAGAATTAATTATTCCTGGACCAATCCAAGTATCTTTAATACTGCCATCACGCCCCATAATAACTACAGTACTCATGGTCAGGCGGGGGACGCCTTCTTTTAAACTACATAAATCATTTGATAATCTTTCTGGTAGCATTGGGATACAACGGTCCACAAGATATATCGATGTACCTCGGCGATAAGCCTCAACATCAATAGCGTTACCAGGGGTTACATAATATGATACATCAGCAATATGAATACCAATTTCATAATCGCCACCCTCTATTTCTTTTATAGACAATGCATCATCAAAGTCTTGAGCTCTTTCGGGGTCAATAGTACAAGTTGGGTCATCACAAAAATCTCTTCGGCCACCTTGCAATTCTTTTTCAACATCAACTGGGGGCAGTGCGTGCACCGCATCCATTAATGCTTTTTCAAAGTTTGGGTTCTCTAAGCTTTCCGATAAAATCAGTGCCATGTCGGTTTCGTGGTCACCTCTTTTTCCAAATGTTTTTATAATTTTCCCAGTAACATTTCCAGGAATATTTGCATTACCTGTAACTAAACCAGTATCCCAAGATGTTATTTGAGCTAATGCTGCAGTACCGCAAACTCCGCCTTGTAGTTCATCTTCTTCTAAAGAAACTAAAAATGGATAACTTTTTTTAATTGGTTTTAAAAAATATAAACCGTTAATGCAGTCAATAACTCCGGCTACACTATCAGTTCCGCGTTTAATGATTTCTATAAC
The DNA here is from genome assembly GCA_937895515.1 of uncultured bacterium. GTDB lineage: Bacteria > Patescibacteriota > Minisyncoccia > Phycocordibacterales > UBA9973 > 2-01-FULL-33-17. The sequence continues at coordinate 43,964 of CALAYS010000010.1, read as the reverse complement.
TTCACCAGCGGATCCAGTTTTGTTTATTCGTGGTGGCAGGATTTTAATTTTTACAGTATCTCGGTCAATGGCACTGCCAGTATACCCGCGGGGGATTATGATAGAATCTCCATTAGGTAGGTCAATAAACCCATTGCCGGTTTTACTCATTCTTATTTGGCCAGAAAATGTTTTACCTTTTATAGCAGGAGCTTGTTTATTTTTAGCTGGTTTTTGAGCATTTGCTTTGGGTTTGTTTGTTTTGTTTTTATCTCTATGGGGCGCTTTTAACCCACTAGGTGATTTTGAGAAATCAGAGCGTTTTTCATACTTCTTCATATATAATTTATAGTAACTTATTTTTACCTGCTTGACTAGAGCGCTATTTATTGATAATATGCATTTATGTTAAAAATTCGATTACAGCGCTTTGGCCGCAAAAATAACCCTGCTTTCCGCATTGTTTTGACTGATTCAAAAAATGCCGCTAAAAGTGGTAAATTTATAGAAGTTTTGGGTAACTATGATTTAAAACAAAATCTATTTACCGTCAAAAAAGACCTTGTATTAAAGCGTATTGCTGAAGGTGCAGGACTATCTGACACTGTTCATAACTTTTTAGTTAAACAAGGTATTGTAGAAGGTACAGTCAAAAATGTTTTACCTAAAAAATCTAAAACAGGTAAAAGAAAAGAAGCAAAACAAAGCTAATTCATAGCTTGCGTTTTATACCTGTGGTATAATATATTATGCTCGTATTTGAGCTTTAAAAGAACAATAAAAGAATTTAATATGCACAGCGATCAAGCTTTTCTTGATTATATAATCAAGGCACTAGTAGACAATCCAAATGATGTAGAAATAATCCGTACTGTTGATGAAATGGGGGTACTTTTAACTCTTTCAGTTAATCCAATAGACATGGGTAAAGTTATCGGTCGCCAAGGAAATACTGCTAAAGCTATCCGAACATTACTACGCGTTATTGGTATGAAAAGTAATTCTCGTGTTAACCTAAAAATTAACGAACCAGCTGGTAGCGAACATGTTCATAAAGACCATTCTGCTAACTCTCATTCTGAAAACCACAATTCTGCTCCAATGCATACATCTGTATCTGCTGACCCATCAGCAACAATGGATGAAGCATTAGCTGATTTTAAATCAATTTAAAATACTAGGTTATAGAAAAATCTCACAGTAATGTGGGATTTTTTCTTGCATTTTTTTACTAGAACCTATAACCTATAAATATGAATTTCCATATCATCACATTATTTCCAGAAATGTTTGACTCGTATTTAGGCGAGAGTATTTTGGCGCGGGCGCAAAAGGAAAAGAGGGTTAAAGTGAATTTTGTAAATCCACGCAAATTTGTTAGTGGTAAATACAAAAAGGTTTGGCCCGATGGAAATGTATCTCTACAAATTGACGAGCGTCCATATGGTGGTGGCCCGGGGATGGTTATGATGGCGGAACCTGTATTAAAGGCGGTAGAATCAATAGTCTTAAAAATCAAAAATCAAAAATCAAAAGGCAAAATTGAAAGTAAAAATTCAAAAATCAAGATAATAAATTTTTCACCAAGTGGTCAGAAATTTGATACAAGTTATGCAAAAAAAATCACCCAAGTTTCAAAAAAAGGCGGGTATACAGATATTATTTTAATTTGTGGGCGGTACGAAGGTATTGATTCACGAGTAGATACAATTCTTAAAAAAGAATTTAAAAAAGACTTTGAACAAATTTCAATCGGGGATTATGTATTAACCGGTGGGGAATTGCCAGCAATGATTTTAATTGATTGTATTTCTCGACAAATCCCAGGGGTACTTGGTAATTTTGATTCTCGGGAAGAAGAGCGTGTTTCAAGTTCTGAAATCTATACTCGCCCCGAAGTACTAGAATGGCCAATTGTTAAGTCGGGCACTGCACCCAAAAAACCTAAAAAATACAGTGTTCCTGCAGTCTTGCTTTCTGGGGATCATAAAAAGATTGAAGAATGGAAAAAAGGGAATAAATAGCTTGCAAAACAAGCCATTTTATGGTAGTCTAATTTTAGTGCAGATTGAGTTTTGATTAGGGCGGCACCCCATTAAACCTAATGCCTTCGGGCTAAAAAATCTATCCTCATGCGACAAGGGTATAAATAAAAAAACACCACTATAAACGGGGAATTCATTTCCGCGTCTTTTGTCTTTTTGTTTATTAAATGTCTCAAAATTTTATAAGAAAAAAATATATTATGCATACAACACACCACAAACGCGTAAAAAAAACATTTTCTCGGTTCAAGGTTCCTTTTACAGAATTTCCATCTTTAATTGAAAACCAATTGGTTTCTTTTGAATGGTTAGTTGCAAATGGTTTCAAAGAAGTTTTTAAAGAATTCTCTCCTATCAAGGATTATTCTGGTAAAAAATTTGAACTTGATTTTGTATCATTTTCTTTATCTGAACCAAAATGTTCTGAAGAAGAAGCAAAATTTAGCCAAGTTACTTTTGAAGGTCAACTAAAAGCTCGTGTCAAACTAACAAACAAAAGTTTGAATTCTTCTAAAGAGCAAGAAATTTTTATGGCAGACATTCCACTAATGACTGCACATGGAACATTTATAATTAACGGTGTAGAGCGAGTTATTGTGCCACAACTTGCTCGATCTTTCGGTGTATTCTTTACAGACCAAGAACTAAAAGGTAAACGTTATTTTGGTGCAAAAATCATTCCAGCTCGTGGTGTCTGGATTGAAATTGATTCTGAAGTTGATGGTGGTTTATATGTACGTATTGATAAAAAGCGTAAATTTAACGTAGTTACTCTTCTTCGTGCATTAGGACTTGATAAAGATGAAGACATAATAAATGCTTGCGGTAAAAATGCAAAACTAAAAGAAATACTTACAGCGCTTATTTCTAAAGATACATCAAAAGACCGTGCAAATGCATACTTGGAAATGTATAAGAAACTTCGCGATGGGGATTTAGCTGACGAAGCCAATGCTCGTGAATATATTGAAGCAATTTTAGGTGCAGAAAGATACGATCTTTCACCAGTTGGACGATTTCGTTTTAATAAAAGATTTGATAAATCTCTTGATGCAAAAGATTTGGAAATTCGAACACTTTCAGCGGACGATGTAATGTCAATTCTATCTCACATTATTGAACTTAATCATACTCCAAATGCAAAAAGTGATGATATTGACCACTTAGGTCAACGTCGAGTTCGTTATGTTGGTGAAATGTTACAACAAAAAATCCGTGTTGGTTTTACTCAAATGAAAAGAAACATTCAAGACCGAATGTCGACAATTGATATTGATACAACATTACCTGTACAAATTCTTAACCAACGCCCACTTGAAGCTCGTATTAAAGAATTCTTTACTACAAACCAATTATCACAATTCATGAACCAAGAAAATGTCTTGGCTGAATTGGAACATCTTAGAACACTTTCAGCTCTTGGGCCCGGTGGTCTTACTCGTGAACGTGCTGGTCTTGAAGTTCGTGACGTGCATACATCGCACTACGGACGTGTATGTCCAATCCATACTCCAGAAGGTCCAAACATTGGTCTTATTTTGCACCTTGCAACATACGCAAAAATAAATGAATTTGGAATTATCGAAACTCCTTATGTTAAAGTTGTAAAAGGTAAAATCACTGGTGAAATCGTTTATTTGAATGCTCTTGAAGAAGAACGCTCAGTTATTGCGCATGCAGGACTTAAATATGACGACAAAGGAATGATTACAGATGATTTCGTAGAATCACGTATTCGTACATCACCAGGACTAGCTCGCAGAGAAGATGTTGACTATGTTGATGTTGCACCAAACCAAGCTTTTTCATTGGCTACATCAATGATTCCATTTTTGGAACACGATGATGGTAACCGTGCACTCATGGGATCAAACATGCAAAAACAAGCTGTGCCTTGTATCATCCCAATGGCTCCACTAGTTGCAACTGGTATCGAGGCTCTTGCTGGACGTGATTCAGGAAGACTAGTTCTTTCTAATACAGTTGGAACTGTAACTTATGTTGATGGTAAAAAAGTAATGATTAAAGACAAAGCTGGCAAAAATCATACTTATGGTCTTGTAAACTTTTCACGTACAAACAACTTTAATGTATTTCATCAACGTCCAGTTGTGTCTATTGGAGATGAAGTAAAAGTTGGAGATATCTTAGCTGATACAAGTTCAACTGTTAATGGTGAAATTGCTCTTGGACAGAATGTTCGTGTTGCTTTTATGACATGGAACGGTGCTAACTTTGAAGACGCGATTATTCTATCTGAAGATCTAGTTCGTCGCAGTATCTTTACTTCTATTTATACAACTGAATTCGTATGTAATGTTCGTGATACAAAACTTGGACCCGAACAAACAACACGCGATATTCCAAATGTTGGTGAACTTAAACTAAAAGATTTGGATGAAGATGGTATTATCCGTATTGGAGCCGAAGTTCGTGAAAATGATATTCTTGTTGGTAAGATTACTCCAAAAGGAGAAACAGAATTAACTCCAGAAGAAAGACTTCTTCGATCAATTTTTGCTGAAAAAGCTCGCGATGTTAAAGACACATCACTAAGACTAGAACACGGTAAAAAAGGCCGAGTTGTTGGTGTAAAGGTTTTCTCTCGTGAAGCTGGAAACAAACTTGAATCAGGTATTCTAAAAAGAATCATTATTGAAATTGCACAAGTACGTAATATTTCAGTTGGTGACAAACTAGCTGGTCGTCATGGTAACAAAGGTGTTATCTCACGAATACTACCAATCGAAGAAATGCCATACATGGCAGATGGTACACCAATGGAAGTACTTCTAACTCCACTGGGTATTCCGTCTCGTATGAACTTGGGACAAATCCTTGAAATCCATTTAGGTTTAGCTGCAGAAAAATTAGGTTATCAAGCAATCGTTCCACCATTTATGGGTGCAACAACTCTTGAAATCCAAAAGGAATTAGTAGCTGCTGGTATGCCAGAGTCTGGTCGTGTAACTCTTTATGATGGACGAACTGGAGAAGCCTTTGATCAAGATATTGCTATTGGTATGAAATACATGCTTAAACTGCACCACATGGTTGAAGACAAACTCCACATGCGTGCTATTGGGCCATATTCATTAATTACACAACAACCATTGGGCGGTAAAGCTCAATCCGGAGGTCAGCGTTTTGGAGAAATGGAGGTCTGGGCGCTTGAAGGTTACGGAGCATCAAACATTTTGCGTGAAATGCTTACTGTAAAATCTGATGATATCCAAGGACGTTCACAAACTTTTGATGCAATCATCAAAGGTAACCCAACACCAGAACCACATTCACCAGCATCATTTAATGTTATGTTATCTTACCTTCGTGGTCTTGCATTGGATGTTGATTTAAGAAAGTTATCAAATGATGGTACTGATGAAGAAGAAGTTCCTGCTGAACCAGCAGTACTTCCAGAAGTTGAAGAAATTATGTCAGAAGTATCTAACGATTTATCAGCTAATGATAGTTTAAACTAAATAATATATATGAGTACAAAAACATTTGATACAAAATCATTTGACTACATTACACTGCGTTTAGCATCACCAGATCGAATGCGTGAATGGTCATATGGTGAAATTACAAAACCAGAAACTATCAACTACCGTACAGGACGATCCGAGCGTGGTGGACTTTTTGACGAAAAAATCTTTGGTCCAGAAAAAGATTATGAATGTTACTGTGGTAAATACCGCCGTATTCGTTACAAAGATATTGTTTGTGAAAAATGTGGAGTTGAAGTAACCCGATCTATTGTTCGCCGTGAGAGAATGGGACATATCGAGCTGGCTTCACCAGTTGCGCATATTTGGTTCTTAAAAGGTGTTCCATCTCGTATGGCGCTTATTATGGGTATTACCGGAGGCGACTTGGAAAAAGTTATTTATTTTGCTGGTTATATCGTTACATTGGTACACGAAGATGCAAAAGATGAAATCAAAAAAAGTCTTGAAAGTGAATACAAATCAAAAATCAAAACTGTAACTGATGAAGATTCAAAATTAAAATTAAAAGAACTTTTCACTCAAGCGGGGAATGATTTGGATAGTATTGTCCAAGGTCGCGTAATGAACGAACTGCAATATCATCATTTTTCACTTAAATATGGTAGTTGTTTTGAAGCTAGTATTGGAGCTGAAGCAATTTATAATTTGTTCAAAAATATTGATTTAGAAAAACTAAAGAATCAAGTCGAAACAAGTCTTGTCAAAGCAAAAACTCTAGAAAAAGAAAAACTAGAAAAGCGTTTAACTTTAATCCGAGCATTACTTCATTCACATTCACGTCCTGAATGGATGTTCTTATCTGTTATTCCAGTTATTCCACCAGCTCTTCGCCCTATGGTGGCACTGGACGGTGGACGTCATGCAACAAGTGATATTAACGACCTTTATCGCCGAGTTATTAACCGTAATAATCGTCTAAGAAAGCTTATTGAAATCTCTGCTCCAGATGTTATCTTGCGTAACGAAAAGCGTATCTTGCAAGAAGCAGTAGATGCATTGATTGATAACTCAATGGCTAAACAAGACGGTGCTCAAGCTATGAGTCAATCTCAAAAACGTGCACTTAAATCTTTAGCTGATAACCTAAAATCAAAACAAGGTTTATTCCGTGCAAACCTTCTTGGTAAACGTGTAGACTATTCAGGACGTTCTGTTATTGTTGTTGGTCCAGAATTACGACTTAACCAATGTGGTTTACCAAAACATATGGCTTTGGAATTATTCCGCCCATTCGTTATTGCCAAACTTATCGAAACAGAATTAGCATACAATATCCGTGGAGCAAACAAATTAATTGAAGATCAAATCCCAGAAGTTTGGGCAATTTTGGAAGATGTAATTAAAGGTAAGTACGTTCTTCTTAACCGTGCTCCAACACTGCACCGTCTTGGTATTCAAGCTTTTATGCCAGTTCTTATCGAAGGAAATGCTATTCAACTGCACCCACTTGTTTGTACTGGATTTAACGCGGACTTTGACGGTGACCAAATGGCGGTTTATGTTCCGCTTTCAGATGCAGCGCAAGATGAAGCACGCGAATTAATGGCTGCAAATAAAAACCTTCTTAAACCACAAAATGGTGAACCAATTACAGAACCAAAATACGACATGGTCTTGGGAGCTTTCTGGATGACAAAAGATGTTGATGGTGAAAAAGGTGAAGGTACAGTTTACGCATCACCAAACCACGCTATCATGGCTTATGATTTTGGGCATATTACTTATCGTGCAAAAATTAAAGTTTTGCCTCCTAATAAACCAAAATATGAAAAATTTGAAGGTCAAGTTTTTGAAACAACAGTTGGAAGAATTTTGTTTAACAATATTTTGCCAGAAACTTTTTCTTTCTTAAATAAAGAAATTAACAAAAAACAAATTGGAGCGTTAATTGATGATTTGATTTTCCATTATGGTATTGATACTACAGCACTATTTTTGGATAAAATTAAAAGTTTCGGTTTCAAATATTCAACTCATACTGGTATTACTTGGGGTATCGACAATGTGCGTGTTCCAGATGAAAAGGTTCAAATAGTTAAAGAAGCTCGCGCTGAAGAACTAGTCGTGCTTGATCATTTCCAAGATGGTTTATTGTCTGATGAAGAGCGTTACCGTAAAGTTCTTGAAATTTGGGAGCGTGCTAAAAAATTAATTGAAAAAGCTATTCCTGGAACTTTGGATCCAAAAGGTTCAACTCATGACTTAATTATGTCAGGAGCCCGAGGTAACATGGGATCACTTGTTCAAATGTGTGGAATGAAAGGTCTTATTGTTAACACAACTGGACGTATTATTGATTATCCTGTTATTTCTTCATATATCGAAGGTCTATCTCCAATTCAATATTTCATTACAACTCACGGATCACGTAAAGGTTCAGCCGACACAGCGCTTAACACTGCCAAAGCTGGTTATTTGACACGCCGTCTTGTTGATGTTTCCCAAGATGTTGTTGTAACAGAAGAAGATTGTAAAACAAAAGAATTTAAAACAGTTAAAACCGAAGTTATCGGAGGAACTGAAATTCCACTTTTGCGTCAAGTTCGTGGCCGAGTTTTGGCTCAAGATTTGAAAAATCCACAAGGTGCAGTTTTATGGAAAAGAAATACACTAGTTACAAAAGACATTGCAATGGATATTGTTAGTGCTGGTATAACCGAAGTTCCAGTTAGAAGTCCACTATTTTGTAAAGGCCGTTTCGGAGTTTGTCAGATGTGTTACGGTACAGACTTGGGACGAAATTCTATGATTGAACGCGGACAAGCTGTAGGTATTATTGCTGCTCAAGCTATTGGTGAACCAGGTACACAGCTAACACTTCGTACTTTCCATGCCGGAGGTGTTGCTGGTGGTGGAGACATTACCCAAGGTCTTCCTCGTGTAGAAGAAATTTTCGAACGTCGTGTTCCTAAATCTCCAGCGACTGTTGCCAAAGTTCCAGGAGAAATTCTTGAAGTTAAACAAAATGGTACAGATAAAATCATTGTAGTTTTGTGTGATGAAAAAGGTACTGGTAAAAATGGTTCCATGGAATATGTTGTACCAGTTCGTCGCTCACCAATTGTTAAACCTGGTCAGCAAGTTGTTGCCGGTGAATTACTTACAGATGGTTCAGCTGATATCAGTGAAATTTTCAAATACGGTGGAATTCGTATGGCACAAGAATATATTGTTCGTGAAATTACAAAAGTTTATGAACTGCAAAGTGCATCAATTGACCATAAACATATTGAAATTATTATTCGTCAAATGTTCTCTCGTGTTCGTGTAAAAGAAACAGGTGATTCAACACTTTCTCCAGGAGAAATTGTAGAAAAAGCAGAACTTGAAGAAGAAAACATGCGTCTTGAATATGTTGGCGAGCGTGGTGCCAAAGGCGATACTCTTGTTCTAGGTATCACTGAAGTTTCTCTTACTGCTAAATCATGGCTTTCAGCTGCTTCTTTCCAAAACACTAACCGAGTGCTCATTAATAATGCTGTTAAAGGTGGAATTGATCGTCTGCGTGGTCTTAAAGAAAATGTTATTGTTGGAAGACTTATTCCAGCCGGAACTGGTTTCAGAGAAATTAGTGACGAATTAATTATTGATGAAGAAACTGGAGAAGCTCTCTAGTTGATAAAACTATGAATGGTGGTCATGTAGAAGAAATAAAATCTAGGCTACCAATTGAAGATATAATTGGTGGATATGTGACTCTCGAGCATGCAGGTAAATACTTGCGTGCTCGGTGTCCGTTCCATAATGAAAAATCAGCTTCATTTTATGTGTCTCCAGACAGGGGAACATACTATTGTTTTGGCTGTGGTGAAAAAGGTGATGTTTTTTCTTTTGTTGAAAAATACGAAGGGCTAGACTTTAAAGGAGCGCTTCAATTATTGGCTAATCGCGCTGGTGTAGAATTAGCTCCTGTCTCAAAAGAAGTTCAAACAAGAAATGATAAACTTTATGATTGTTTAGAATCAGCTACTAAATTTTTTCAAAAAAATTTAGAAATAAATATTCCAGCAAAAGAATATTTAAAAAAACGCGGACTTAAAGATGAAACAATAAAAGATTTCCGAATAGGCTACTCTATTGATAAATGGAATGAACTAACAAAACATCTTTTAAGTCTTGGTTTTACTGATGAAATTATTGTTGCTACTGGTCTTGGTATAAAAGGTGAAAATGGAGTTTATGATAGATTCCGCGGACGGATAATGTTTCCTGTTGAAGATTCATCAGGACGAGTCATTGCCTATAGTGCCCGGATACTACCCGAACTAGATGATGGTAAAAGTGGTAAATATATAAATTCTCCGGAAACCGAGCTGTATCACAAATCTAATATTTTATACGGTTTTTCTCATGCAAAATCATATATCAGAAAACATGATTTTTCTATCTTAGTTGAAGGTCAATTTGATGTAGTAATGTCGCATCAATCAGGGTTTAAAAATACCGTTGCTGTTTCAGGAACTGCTTTTTCTGGAGATACAGAGCAAGATAGTGGTATTCCTACTCATTTAGGACTTCTTTCAAAATTATCTACTAATATGATTTTGGCTCTTGATAATGATGATGCTGGTGAAAAAGCCCAACTACGAATAATTAAAGAAGCATTACCAATTGGAATATCTTTAAAACTTATTAAAAATATTTCTGGGTCTAAAGACCCCGCAGATATTTTATCCATAGAAGGTGGAATTGATATTTGGAAAGATATTTTAAAACAAGCATTACACCCAGTAGAAGCTTTATCTATAAGAATAATTAATAAAAATACCGAAAGATCTTCACAAATAGAAATGGTTAAAAATATTATTATTCCAATAATAGCCATACTACCAAGCTCGGTTGATAAACATGAATCTAGTAGAATCATTGAAAAATATTTTGGAATTCCAATTGATTTAGTTTTAAAAGATGCTCTTTTGGTAAATTCTAAAAATGATTTGGTATTAAGTAAAAGTTTAAATAATGTTAAAAGTGTACCCGCTGATACAGGTTTAACAATAGAAGAAAAATTTTGGGGAATTTATTTTGGAAGTCAAATAATAGACAGTGGTCTTTATAAATATCGGCAAAAAATACTAGATTTTTTAGAAAAAAATATAAAGCCTGAAGATAAAACAAAGAACGAAAGTGAATTTAAAAATCAATCCGGAGTGCTTTCAATGAAATCAGATATAGAGTTTAGTCGATCCAGTAAACCTGATTCTTTTATTGAAGACATATTACTCGAGTATCAAGAATATGTATTTCGTGCTATATTAAATAAATTAAAAGATGAAATCCTAAGGGATGAAAACAACCCAGAATTAATAAAAAAACAATGGGAAATTAAGAAAACTATAGAAGAAATAAAAGAAAAGCGTCGCTTAATATAAATAAATCTAATATAATTAAATCATGCCTACAAAAAAAACAAAACCTGCCCGCAATGCTTCTCGCATAGCGAATGCAGGCGGGAAACCTATAAAAAAAGCTGCAGTTAAAAAAGTGGTTAAACCTGCCCGCAATGCTGGTCGCATAGCTTCTGCAGGCGGGAAGCCAGTAAAGAAAGTTGTAAAGAAGGCGGTTAAAGTGGTTAAAAAACCTGTTAAACCAGCGCCTAAAAAAATAGTTAAACCTGTCCGCGCTTCTGCAGGCGGGAAAGTTACTAAGCCTATTGCCAAAGTAACTAAAAAAGCTTTGCCTAAAAAAGTTGCTGCTACTAAGTCAGCTACTAAAACAACTCCTGCTAGTAAAAATGCTAATTTAATTGAAGTTCGTAAGAATGCACTTTTGGAAAAAGGTAAAAAGCGTGGGTTTATTACTTATGATGAAATCTTAAAAGAATTTCCAGATATTGAACACAATATTCCACTGCTTGAAGATTTGTATGATTTGTTTCAATCAATTCACATTGATGTTCTTGAAGGTGGTAATTTACTTGATTTAGATATTGATGCGCTTAAAGCTAATGATAAAGTTTTGCGTGATGTACCAGCTAGTCAATATGACTCGATCCAAATGTATTTGCGTGAAATTGGTCAATATTCATTGGTCTCTGCAGCTGATGAGCGTGACTTGGCTCGTCGGATTGCACTAGGTGAAAATGAAGCTAAAAATATTTTAGCTCGGGCAAACCTTCGTCTTGTTGTTTCTATTGCTAAGAAATATGTTGGGCGATCAGCTGATTTGTCATTACTTGATTTAATCCAAGAAGGGAATTTAGGTTTGTTTAAAGCAGTAGAAAAATTTGACTGGACCAAAGGTTATAAATTTTCAACCTATGCTACATGGTGGATTCGTCAATCAATTACTCGGGCTCTTGCTGACCAGTCTCGAACTATTCGTATCCCGGTTCACATGGTGGAAACTATTTCTAAATACAAACAAGTTGTTCGCCGTCTTGGTCAAGATTTAGGCCGTGAACCAATGCCGGAAGAAATTGCAACAGAGATGGGAATTGAAGTTGATAAAATCCATATGATTCAACAAATTAACCAAGACACCGTATCACTTGAGCAACCAATAGGCGACGATGAAGATAAATCAGCTCGTGGGGACTTTATCGCTGATGATAAGATTTTAAGACCAGACCAAGAATCATCTCGTAGAATCTTGCAAGATCAAATCAAAGAAGTTCTAGCTGAACTTTCTCCAAAAGAACGCCGAATCTTGGAACTACGCTTTGGGCTTATTGATGGGGTACAACATACATTGGAAGAAGTAGGTCAAGAATTTAATGTTACTCGTGAACGTATTCGCCAAATCGAAGCCAAGGTTCATGAAAAACTAAGATCTCACCATAAAATTTTGAGACTAAGAAATTACTTTGATTAATATAAAAACCTCTCAATTGAGAGGTTTTTATATGGTTAATCAAACTTATGTTATTTTAACATTTTATCAATGACTTGAGCCAATAAAGATGGGTCTGCGCCAACGTGGACAGCTTCCATAGTCTTAAGATCAATTACTGTTACATCTGGTGTGCCAGCGGCTCCGGCATTTTCAGAATCTTGCAAATAATCATCAATTTTACTATCGTGTTTACCGCTAGTTTGACATGCTGTAAAAGCAGTTCCATCAGCCCCAGCAAGTGTTGCGTATTTTAATAAATTTTCATCAGTTAATGGGTCATCTTTTCCAGTATGAGCAAAAATTGAATCAACAAATTTCCAGAATCCATCATTACCAGCAAGCTCAGTTACACATTCTGATGCATGTGCGCTTGGTCTTGCTCGGGGATGGATTGATTCTAATGGGAAATGCCTATATACCCAAACAACATCACTACCATAAACAGTTGTTATTTGTTGTAGTGCTGGGTGAATTTGTTTACAGTATGGACATTGTAAATCAGAGAATTCAACAATAGCAACTTTGGCTTTACTTAAATCACCGCGGATATGTTCATTTTTATTAAGAGGATTTAATGCACGGTCTTCATTTGGATTTTTAATGTTGATTTTACTACCACCTTTGTGTAGTTTTAAATTCAATCCTTTTCCTGAGATTATAATTCCAAAAGCAATAATTACTCCAGCCAGTACAATTGCCACTGGCATTGATAATTTAGGGGATTCTTTAGGGGCTATTTTTTCATTATTATTAATTTGGGGCTCATTTACCATAGGGTTTTGTGTTTCTTCTTCATTCATATCACTAAATTATACCATATATTATTTTTAAGGGGCTTATTCCAAAAATAGCCAATTTGTGCTATAGTATGTACTTAATATGGATTTAGTCCGCGAGATAACTTTTTATGGTTTTTCCTTTATATCACTTTATGTACAAGTGTTTTTTCTTGTTGTTTTTATAGAAAGAAGAAAGGATTTACTAGTTCGTACTGAAGCCATTGAATTGCCAGATTATCCTGGAGTAACTATTACTATTCCAGCTTATAATGAATCCCATAATATTGAAAAAACTGTAAAATCACTACTGGAATTGGATTATCCACAAGATAAACTTTTTATTTATATAGTTGATGATGGGTCAACCGATGATACTTGGGAAGTTATGCAACAATATAAAGACTTTCCAAATATCAAGCTTTTTACTAAACCAAATGGAGGTAAATACACAGCCAATAATTTAGGTTTAGAAAATTCAACAACACCATTTGTTGGGTGTTTGGATTCAGATTCAATGGTTCATCCTCAAGCCCTAAAACGCATCATGACTTATTTTTTCTCAAAAGATGTTATGGCCGTTGCTCCAACTATTGTAACTCATGAACCCAAAACTTTTGTTCAACGAGCCCAAGCCGTAGAATATGATTTTTCTATTTTTGTTAAAAAAATGCTTTCTTTTGTAGATGCTATTCATGTTACACCGGGACCATTTTCAATTTTTAGAAAAGAAGTTTTTGAACAATTGGGTCCATATCGTCATGCTCACAATACTGAAGACCAAGAAATTGCTCTTCGGATGAAGCAAAACCATATGAAGATCGAACATGCTCCAGATGCTTTTGTTTATACTATTGGCCCACCAACAGTCAAAGGATTATATAATCAACGTTTGCGCTGGATTTATGGATTTTTGAAAAATGTTTTAGACTATCGTCATTTGTTGTTTCGTCGGCAGTATGGGAATATTGGTTTTATAACATTGCCTAGTGGTATTGTTTCAGCATTGTCGGTTATATTTCTTTTCTTTTTTGCATCTTATAATATTATAAACTATATCTGGCACAAAGCTTTGGCCGTATCTGCAACAGGAACAGTATTTAACACATCAGTAATTAGTAAAGTTGATTGGTTTTATGTTCCAACAAACGCAGTATTGTTTATAACAATTTTAGTTTATATTGCAGTGTTTAATTCCTTGTTTATTGGTCAAAAGATCAAAACTGGTAAAATCAAGCTTTCTTTTAATATAATTCTGTTCTTCTTTGTATATAGTATTGTGGCTCCATTTTGGCTTATGAAAGCGATTTATAACACTGTTCGGGGCTACGAGGCTAGTTGGACCAAAGAGCGTGACGCACGGGGAATTTAATGGTAATGTAATAGTATTATGCAAAATAAAGACATAAAAAGATATATAGTAGTTTTCCTTATAACTTTGGCATTGTTTGTAACAACATTGGGGATTTCTTACTTTTTTTCAAATCGTAAAATTGAAAGTATTAAAAGCATTCAGGATCAAGTGGGGATTGATATAATGTCATCTGAAACCCAATTCCAACTACTTCAAGAATTATCATGTAAAGATGTAGCCGCAAATACTCTTTCAGATACATTAAACGAGCTTGCAGATAAAATCGCATACAGTGAAGCTAATCTTAAAAATTCTAACCAAGTTACTGAGTTAAAAAGATACTATTCACTTCTTGAAATTAAAGATTATCTTTTGATGCAAAAAATCAAAGCTAAATGTGGAACCACAATTGTACCTGTATTTTATTTCTACACTACAGCCGAGAATTGTAGTGAATGTATTAAACAATCCGCTGTGCTTACAGAAATTCGCAGTAGCTATCCGGAATTGCGTGTTTATTCATTTGACTATAATCTAGACCTTTCAGCACTGCAGTCTTTAATTAAAATCTTTAAAGTTGAAGATACCAAGCTCCCAGCATTGGTTATGAATGATAAATTGTATACTGGTTTCCAATCAATTGAAGATATTGAAAAGGCTGTTCCAGAAATAGTTAAAATGCGTGAAAAAAGACTAAAAGCCGAAGCCGTTCAAAAGGCCCTAGACGCTAAAACTGAAGCAAATAAAAACTTGAAAAAGTAATAATCTTTGTATGAAAAATTTTAAAAAAGTTTTAGATTTTCAAAAATTACTCAAAAAATTTAACTCAATTTATAGAGATATAGATTCTATTCATAATAGTGATATTCCTGATAATGATGTTGAACATTCCTATCGTGTTGCCATGTTGTGTTGGTTTATTGTTGTTGAATATAAATTAAAATATGATGTAAATAAGATTTTAAAATATGCCTTGCTTCATGATTTTGTTGAAATTTATGCAGGGGATCAATCTATTTATTCTAATAAGTCTCAAAAGTCAAAAGAAAATAAGGAGCATAAATCTTTATTAAAAATAAAGAAAGAATTTCCAAACTTAAAGTCAGTTTGGAATATAATTGACCAGTATGAAAAAAGGAAAGATGAAGAATCAAAGTTTGTATATTTAGTAGAAAAATTAGAGCCAATTTTTATTGTTCTTCTATCCGAAAATGATCATTTTCTTAAACGAAATGTTAAGTTCGATGATTTTTTTGATAGAAAACAAAAGAAGATAAAAGATCTTGATATTTTTGCACAAATTTTTAACAAAGAAACAATGGAGTATTTAATTAAAAATAAGAAAAAGTATTTTAATAATTAAACTTATAAGATCACCTTAAATAATTTATGGAAAATATTGAAACACCTCAAAAAATTACTTTCATTAACGAACCAAAACTTTCTCCATATGAAGTGGATCAAAAATTTAACGAGCGAAGAAAAAAATTTGTTCCTTTGATAAAAGATTTTATAACTCAACATTATTTATTTTCTGCTAAAAAAGTTAATGTAACCTTTTTGTATTCTGGTGTGTCTTCTCTAGTTAGTATTCTTGAAACATCAGAGCAAAAACTTATTCTAAAAATTCCCCTGAGTGATTTAAATTCTAGACTTGAAGGCGTATTTTTAAAAGCATGGGAAAAAGTAGGGGTAAAAGTCCCTAATATTTTAGAAGAGGGTGAAATCGGGGAACAACCATATATTCTTATGGAATATATTGATTCTGAAACCTTAAGTGATAAATATTCAGGTAAAGAGTCAATAGAAAAAAATATATACCATGATTTAGGTAAATTACTTCGACAAATGCATAAAGTAAAAACCGAAGGATATAGTAATATTGTTAATAAGAAAAACCAACCAGAATACGATAGCATAAAAAAATGGTTAGAAGGTGATAGTAGCATGAAAGAGCAAATTGAATATGTAAAAGCAAATAAAATTTTAAATGATGAAGAACACGGTTCTATTGATGATGTTTTTAAAATATTAATTTCTACTATTGGGGATAGCAAAGAAAGCGTTTATTGCCATAATGATTTTGGTAGAGGAAATGTTTTTGCCACAGATCCATTTACTGTATTTGACCCATGGCCGTGCTACCATCATCCATTTATGGATATAACAAGAAGTCTTGTTCATAAAATTTCAAAAGGAAGTATAGGTACAGCCAGTGAGCAATTTCTTGAAGGATATTTTGAAAATGAAAAATATGATAAAAAATTATTCCATGCTTTTTTATTTTTAAATATAACAGTAAAACTTCCTTATATGCATAAGACCCAAAAAATAGAAAAAATTGAAGGTTTACAAAAGTACCTTGAAAAAACAAAACAAATTTTAAAATAAATAATTAAGATAATTTTTATCGCCAACTTCTTCCTTTACCTTTATTTAAACTCTTATAATTAATAGTTAAAGCGTGACAATTTGGGCAGATTAATCTAAGATTTTTCTCTGTATTATTATTCGAGTCACCATCTATATGATCAATTTCTAGGGGAGGCTTGTTTGTAATAGGGTGTATCTTATCCCAACCACATAAAGAACATTTATTATTATATTTATCTAAAAAATATCTCTTAATGTATTTTGAGATATTTTTTGTTTTCAAATTTGTACCATTTTTCCAATCATTAATGTATTTTACATATTGCCAGTCATGTTGGCATTTATTGGAACAGTATGTAGATTTGGATATTTCTTTTTTACAAGAAAGACATGTCTTATTTACCATAATTTTATTATACCATAGCTTGGTTAATCTATGCTATATATTAAAATCTAAAAACTTGAAAAAGTAATACAAAAATGCTATTATGTTTAGACCAAATAGGTTATCGTTTAATTTATTAGACATCAACTTATTTGGTACGCCGCTTTAGCTCAGTTGGTAGAGCAACACTTTTGTAAAGTGAAGGTCCTCAGTTCGAATCTGAGAAGCGGCTCCAGATAATAAAACCCCTCTATTTAAGAGGGGTTTTATATTAATCTACTCGTTTGTCGATTGTTTCTTCTAATTCGGCCAGATCTTGCTTTACACGGTTTATTTTTTGTTTAGTTTCATTAATTGTTTTATTAACAAATGCTTTGACTTGTGGGGGGATTGGGGGGACTTTTAGTTTTTGAACAGCTTTAGCAATCTTTGGGTTTTTGTGGCTAGTGAAATCTTTGATTTTTCTAGATATTAAATAATATAACTTCATTCCTTGAACAACTATAAATTGTATAAGGTGTTTTAATATATATAAAAACAATATTCCAATATCACGCAATGTTATTGCTGGTTCTAAATCCGTCTTTTCGTTTAGTGATAAATTTTCAATTTCAATTTCACCATTTTGAACTCTTTTCCATTGGTAATAAATAACCCCGATCACTAATAAAAGTGACACAAAAAAGATTAATGTTAAAACAAGAGCCATATATAGAATATATTATAACACTTTTAATCTAAAAATGCTGTTTTGTATCCAACTAGTTCTGCGTTGTAGTTAGCAAGAAGTTTTTCAATACTCAAGTCCGGGTTTTTAATGAATGCTTGGTTCATTAAAGTCATTTCTCTAAAATATGCATCAAGTTTTCCAGCTAAGATTTTAGCTTTCATATCTTCTGGTTTATCTAGTGCATCAATTTCTTCTTGGAATACACTGTTAGCTGCAATTCTAGCTCCTTCATCAATATCGTTAGATGTTGTATAAAGTGGCTTCATAGCTGCAATGTGCATTGCAATGTCTTTAGCTAAATCCAGTGTTCCACCTTTAAGTGATACAATAACTCCGCTTTTACCATTGTGAATGTATGAACCCATAACATCACCATCTAAAACTTCTACTTTACCAATACGGATATTTTCACCAACCTTTTGAATTGTTGTACCAATTAGGGCGTCAGCACCATTTTGCATAGCTTCAACACCACTAGTTTTTACAAGGTCTGCTAAATCTTGACCTAGTTTTACAAAGTCATCATTTTTAGCTACGAAATCTGTCTCACATAAAATAGTGAATAAAACCATTTTACCAGGTAACTCAACAGCAACTACTGTTCCTGCTGAAGTTTCGCGGTCAGCCTTTTTAGCTGCAGCTTCACTACTTTTTTTAGATAATATAACTCGAGCTTTTTCCATGTCACCCTCAGCTTCTTCAAGAGCTTTACGGCATTGCATTATTGATACACCTGATTCATCACGAAGAGCCTTAACTTGTTCAATTGTTACTGTAGACATAATTTAATTTAAATTAAAAAATAATAAATTTAGAATCTCTTACGCACGTCCGTTAGCATAACTTTCTGCTAATGTTTCCATTATCAGATTAATTGATGCTTTTGATGTATCGTTCATTACAATAGGGTAATCAACAATACTTAAATCACAGTCTGTGTTAGATAGTGCAATAACTGGAATTTGCATTTTTTTAGCTTCAACAACTGCAATTTTTTCTTTTTCAGAATCAACTACAATCATAATGTCAGGAATCTTTTTCATATCAACAATACCACCAAAGTTTCTTTCCATTTTGTCCATTTCACGGTCAAGAAGAAGTTGTTCTTTTTTAGTATATTTGTCTAGTAGACCTTGTGATTTTTCATCACGAAGAGTTGTCAAACGATTTGTACGTTTTCGAATTTCTGAAAAGTTAGTAATGATACCACCAACCCAACGGTGTGATACTGACAATGCTGGCATTTTTAATGCTGCATTTTTTATAGCATCAACTGCTTCGGTTTTTGTACCAACAAGCATAACGATTTTACCACCAGCAGCAAGACCACGAAGAACTTCCTTCGCTTTTTCAACTTGGTTTGCTGTTTCTTCTATGTTAATAAGATCGCTTTTGTTTTTTGTAGCGATTATAAAGTTCTGCGTTGACGGGTGTCTACGAGCTTTTGTGAACCCATAGTGGGCTCCAGTTTCAAGCAAAGCTTGAACAAATGGTTTTGTTTCCATAATAAATATTATTTGTCCGCCATTGGCGGATAATTACTAATCTCGTCCGTTTCTGCGCGCCACTCTGCTTTATTTTGTGCATAAAGCGCAACAAAATATGGTTTAACCCATATCCCACGAACTAGGATACTTTACCATAAAACCCGTACATTTTCAAGTAAAAATTAGGACATATTTTATCCTAAATCAGGGCTTTTAATTTGGGCATTTTTAAGGTAGAGTATAGGTATATGGATCAAATGAAAGATGTTTCTGGAGATAAAAAAATAACGCCACGAGCGGAGAATTATAGTGAGTGGTATTTGGATATTATTTCTGCTGCAGAGTTAGCAGATTATTCACCAGTTAAAGGCTGTATGGTGATTCGTCCAAATGGTTATCAGTTATGGGAACGGGTGCAATCAGTACTAGATGCAAAATTTAAAGATTTGGGTGTTGTAAATGCATATTTCCCAATGTTAATACCAGAGCGTCTTTTAACTAAAGAAAAAGAACATGTAGAAGGATTCGCTCCCGAAGTTGCAGTTGTTACTCATGCTGGCGGAGAAAAATTAGAAGAACCTTTAGTTTTGCGTCCAACATCTGAAACTATAATTTACGAAACTTATAAAAACTGGATTCATTCTTATCGTGATTTACCATTACTTATCAACCAATGGGCAAATGTTATCCGTTGGGAAAAGAAAACAAAACCTTTTTTACGTACAACAGAATTTTTATGGCAAGAAGGTCACACTGTTCATCTAAATAATGAAGAGTCTGATTCTTATGCTCGAAAAATGCTAGATGTTTATAAAAATTTTGCAGAAGAATATATGGCTATTCCTGTTGTTGCTGGTCAAAAAACAGAATCTGAAAAATTCGCTGGGGCACTACATACTTATACTTGTGAAGCCATGATGCAAGACGGTAAAGCACTGCAATTTTGTACATCACATAATTTAGGTGACCATTTTGCAAAGGCTTTTGATATACAATATCTAGACGAATCCAATACTTTGCAATATGGATGGCAAACTAGTTGGGGGCTTTCTACTAGATCTATTGGTGGGCTTATTATGGCTCATAGTGATGATCGGGGATTGGTGTTACCTCCTAAAATGGCAAAATTAAAAATCGTGATTGTTCCAATTATAAATTCTGAAAATAAAGATTCTGTAATGGTAGTTGTTAATGATTTAAAAGAAAAATTAATTGCTGATTCTATAATTGGTAATCATGGTGTAAATATTGATGATCGTGATTTACGCCCAGGTGATAAATATTTTTGGCACGAAAAACGCGGTGTTCCAATTCGTATTGAAATTGGACCTAAAGATATAGCTAATAACCAATGTGTTTTAGTTCGTCGTGATACTGGTGAAAAAATAAATACAGAATTAGTAAATGTAGTTGAAACAATTAATTTGTTATTAAATACAATGCAATCTGATTTATTAAAAAAAGCCGAGAATAATTTAAAAGAAAAAACAAAAGAAGTTTCAAATTGGGATGATTTTGTAAAAGAAATTGAAAATAATAATTTTGTAATGGCATACTACGACGGTAGTCCTGAAACTGAAAAATTAATTAAAGATACTACAGGTGCAACAGTTAGATGTATTCCTTTTAATGAAAATCCAAGTGATGGAATTTGTATTAAAACAGGTAATCCAAGTAAACAAAGAGTTTTATTTGCAAGAGCTTATTAATTGTGTAAAGGTATAATATATGTTCCATAAACTCTACAAAGCATTTTCAAACGATATCGGAATAGACTTGGGTACCGCAAATACCTTGGTGTATTTGCGCAATCAAGGCATCGTAATTAACGAGCCATCTGTTGTTGTAGTTAATACTAAAACCGGTCAAATAATCGCAGTTGGGGCAGCGGCCAAGCAAATGCTTGGCCGCACTCCAGCGCATATTCGCGCAGTGCAACCTGTTGTTGACGGAGTTATTTCTGACTTTGAAGTTACCGAAGAAATGCTTTCTTATCTAATCCAAAAGACAGAAAAAATTTCTAAAAAGTTTTTCCGCCCACGCGTTGTTGTGGGTGTACCAACTGCTATTACTAATGTTGAAACCCGCGCAGTTTATGATGCTGCAATGTCTGGTGGCGCAAGAGAAGTTTACATTGTAGAAGAGCCAATGGCAGCAGCTATTGGGGTAAGACTTCCAGTTAAAGATGCTATTGGTTCAGTAATTGTTGACATTGGTGGCGGTACTACTGACATTGCGGTTATTGCTTTGGGTGGAATTGTTCGGTCTAAGAATTTACGCGTTGCAGGGGACAAACTAAATGAAGACATTGTTACTTTTATGCGCGATGAATTTAAACTTCTGGTTGGAGTCAAAACTGCCGAGTCTATAAAAATTTCGCTTGGGAATGCTCTTCCTGGAGAAATGATTGAAGCTCCAATCCGTGGACGAGATTTAGTCACAGGACTTCCAAGAGAAATCATAATAAATGATACTGATGTAAGAGCCGCAATAATGCAATCTTTAATTTCTATTGTTGAAGCCACAAAAGAAGTTTTGGAAACTACTCCTCCGGAATTACTTTCTGATGTTATTCATCGTGGGGTAGTTCTTTCTGGTGGTGGGGCTTTAATTCGTGGTTTTGATCAACTACTTTCAAGTGCAATTAAAATTCCAGTTTATGTTGCTGATGATCCATTAACTGCTGTGGCTCGGGGTACCGGAGTTATACTTGATGATTTGGATTATTATAAAGAAGTCTTAGTTTCTCCTGAAAATGGCTTACCTCCAAGATAGTTCATATATAAAATATAGTAAAAAAAAGCCCATGCATAATTGGGGATATTTTATCGTTTTAATTTTTATTGTACTTATTTTTTTTATACTAAAAAAATCTTTAAAATCTTTTTCCTATATTGTTGCTGTACCAATTTTAAATACCGGAACAGCTATTGAACATGGTATATATGGCATTACTCATAGTAAATCACAATTACTAAATCACATTGCTACATTGGAATCTCAAAATTCTGAATTACAATCAAAATTAGCCGATTATACTTTGATTGAAAATGAAAATAATGGATTTAAAAATACTGTTGCTGTTAGTAATAAAAAAATTGGTTCAGTTATTGCTCGGCCTAGCCATGTTGCGTATGACACTCTTTTAGTTGAGACTGCCGAGCCTGTTTCTATTGGTGCTACCGTGTACAGTATTTCTGGAATACCACTTGGGAATTTTAGTTCAAATAATAAAAATATTAGTACTGTTACTTTGTATTCAAATCCAGGAAATAAATTTTCGGCAGATGTTATTTTAGCTGATGCAATGGACAGTATAACTGTTGATTTACAAGGTCGCGGTGGTGGATCATATGAATCAACAATTCCTGCTGATGTAAAAATTCCTATTGGTTCATTGGTTACAATTCCAAGCATATCTAGTAAACCAATAGCTGAAGTTGTAAAAATTACTACTCATGATGATACAAAAGATCAAACAGTTTATTTTAGATCAATTGTAAATTTTCAATATCTAAGATATGTCGCATTTTAATTTTCATATCGAGCGTGAATTATCAACTGGTGGGCGAGCCGGGTATTATGATACACCTCATGGCAGAATCTTAACTCCAACTTTTGTAGCTGTTGGTACAAAATCCACGGTTAAATCAATGACCCCGGAGATGTTAATTAGCTGTGGGGTCCAAGTAGTTTTAGCAAATACTTATCATTTGTATCTTGAACCTGGTGATGAAATAATTAAAAATGCCGGGGGATTTCCCAAATGGATGAATTGGCATGGTCCAACTATGACTGACTCTGGAGGGTTTCAAGTTTTTTCACTTGGGGCAGCATACGGTAAAGGAATTTCCAAAGTCACAAAAGGCGAAGAAGTATTACAATTAGAATCTGGCCGGTCAGGTGATGATATCACACCGCTTGCCAAGGTTGGTAATGATGGAGTTTCTTTTAAATCACATATTGATGGGTCACTGCATTATTTAACTCCACGGCGTTCAATGGAAATCCAGAAAAATCTTGGGGCAGATATTATTTTTGCTTTTGATGAATGCACAAGTCCAACTGAAACTTATGAATATCAAAAAGAATCATTAGTTCGTACTCATAAATGGGCGCAAGATTCGCTGACTGTGCATACCGAACTTGATCCCGAAGGTATGCAGGCTTTATTTGGTGTTGTTCAAGGTGCGCAATTTGAAGATTTGCGTAAATTATCATCGACTGAATTATCTAATATGAAGGCTCCCAATGGTCGCGAGTTTGAAGGCTTTGGTATTGGTGGATCTTTCTCAAAAGATGATATGACAACTGCTGTTAAATGGGTTACCGAAGTTTTGCCCAAAGACAAACCTCGTCATTTATTAGGTATTGGTGAGCCTAATGATTTGTTTATGGGTGTAGAACTTGGAATTGATTTTTTTGATTGTGTTGCGCCAACCCGTATGGCTCGTCATGGAACTGTATATACACAAGATGGCCGATTAAATTTATTTAATGAAAAATGCCGAACCATAAACCAACCTATTGAAAATAATTGTCTTTGTTATACTTGTAAAAATTTTTCTACAAGTTATGTAGCTCATTTATTTAGGGCTAAAGAAATGCTGGCCGCAACATTGGCATCTATCCATAATATTTATTTCATTAACAAACTTGTTCAAGACATGCGCCAATCAATATTGAATGATAACTTTGAACAATATAAAACAGAATTTTTAGCGAGGTATTATAAAGATTAATAATTAAAATCCTCTCCTACCTCTCCTTTGTCAAGGAGAGGTTTTGTCACAATAGCCCCCTTGACAAAGGGGGTATGGGGGATTTGTGTTATTATATAACTGTATATGGATAAAAAGTTAGAATTAAAACATATTCCTTATAATCCAAAATTAAAACTAAAAGCTTCAGAATTAAGGAAATCTGAAACAGAGTCTGAAAAAATCTTTTGGAAAGAAATTATAAAAAATAAAGAAATAAATAATTATAATTTTTTAAGACAAAAACCAATAGATAATTTCATTGCTGATTTTTATTGTTCAAAACTTTTGTTAATTGTGGAAATTGATGGTGATGTTCATATTGATTTAAAAATAAGAGATTCTGAGAGAACTAATATTTTAGAAGAAAAATATAATCTAAAAGTTGTGAGATTTAAGAATAATGATATAGTAAATAATATAAATAAAGTTAAGGAAGAATTTATCAAAATTCTTAATAAAAGGGAACGTGATTTGTAGCTAAAATCCCCCTTGACAAAGGGGGTATGGGGGATTTATTTAATTTATGAAAAACAACAAAGTATTCAATCTAGTGTCCGACTACAAGCCCGCTGGGGACCAGCCAGAGGCTATTTCGTCGTTAATCAAGGGTTTGGAAAGTGGTATGCAAAAACAGACACTTTTGGGGGCTACAGCCACCGGTAAGACTTTTACTATGGCCAATATTATTGAAAAAGTTGGTAAGCCAACATTAGTGATAGCTCATAATAAAACACTCGCTGCACAACTTGCCCAAGAATTCCGTAGCTTTTTTCCAGATGCCGCAGTGCATTATTTTGTATCTTATTATGACTACTACCAACCTGAAGCATACGTTGTTGCTACTGATACTTATATTGAAAAAGACGCACAAATTAATGAAGAAATTAATCGATTAAGGCATGCATCAACCCAAGCATTGTTAACACGCCCCGATGTAATTATTGTGGCATCAGTATCATGTATATATGGGTTGGGTTCACCAGTAGAATATGAAAAAACAAATATGCGTTTTTCTGTTGGTCTTAAAATGTCTCGCCCTGATGTTATGAAACGTCTTATCAATATGCAATACGAAAGAACAAATGCTGATTTATCATCTGGAACATTCCGCGTTATTGGGAACAAGCTTGATATTATGCCAGTGTCAGAAACGACAATGTATTCAATTGTTTTTGCTGGTGACAAAATTTCTCAAATCCAAGCAGTAGACCCAGTTAGTTATGAATTAAAAGATACTCCTAAAGATTTGTTTATTTTCCCAGCCAAGCATTTTATGACAGATAAAAATGAAATCGCTCGAGCAGTTAAAGATATTAAAAAAGAATTAGATTTACAATTAAAAAAATTTGAGAAACAAGAAAAGCCTTTGGAAGCCGAGCGATTAAAACGCCGAACAAATTATGACTTAGCAATGATTAAAGAAGTTGGGTATTGTAGTGGTATAGAAAACTATTCCCGTCACTTTGCCGGGAAAAGTGAAGACGAGCCACCAGATACATTGCTTTCATATTTCCCAAAAGATAAAAAGGGAAGACCCGACTTTACTCTTTTTATTGATGAATCCCACGCAACACTTCCACAACTGCGCGCTATGTATAATGGGGACCAAGCTCGAAAACAAAATCTAGTTGATTTTGGATTTCGTCTTCCTAGTGCTAAAGATAATAGGCCACTAAGGTACGAGGAGTTTGAAAAAATAACCCCGCAGACTATTTATGTTTCTGCAACGCCTAGTGATTATGAGCGTGCAGAAAGTAAGCAAATTGTTGAACAAATTATTCGCCCAACTGGTCTTATTGATCCAGTGATAGAAATTAAACCAGTAATAGCTTCTGCATCTTATCCTGGTCAAATTCAAGATTTTATAAAAGAAGCCATAAAAGAAATCGCCAAAGGTGGGCGAGTGTTGGCTACAACCCTAACTAAAAGAATGGCCGAGGATTTAACCAGCTATTTAAAAGATTTACCAGAAGACGTAGCCGGAAAAAAATTTAAAGTAGAATATATCCATAGTGATGTTGATACACTGGATCGTATTCGAATTATTACACGGCTTCGTCGCGGGGAAATAGATTGTTTAGTTGGAGTTAACCTTCTTCGTGAAGGACTCGATATGCCCGAAGTTAGTTTAATTGGAATCCTTGATGCCGATAAAGAAGGTTTCTTGCGTAGTGAAGTTAGTCTTATTCAAACTATTGGCCGTGCTGCGCGTAATGTTGATGGGCGAGTAATTTTGTATGCAGATAGAATTACAAATTCTATGGAGCGCGCAATTAGTGAGACAAATCGTCGCCGAGAAAAACAAATGGCTTATAATAAAAAGCATGGTATTACTCCAAAAACAATCACAAAAGAAATTAAAGATATTACTGATGATTTTGCAAAAGACAGAAACGATACCGCCCATTTTGAATTAGATACAGAAATATCTTTAATGCTTAAAAAAGCTGGGTTAGAGAAAAAGGTTAAAAAATCAAACGATACTTCCTCTGTCAGTACAGGCGCTCCAACAACAATATTAAAAAAACTTATCAAACAAAAACAAAATGCAATGAAAGAAGCTGTTAAATCACTAGACTTTGAAACCGCCGCAATTCTCCGTGATGAAATAGTGATATTAGAAGACAGAATCTCAAAATAATCTTTAAAAATACCACTATTTAGAGTGGTATTTTTTATTTTTGGGTATGATATAATAATGTATATGTCAAATAATACTCATCACAAAAACCACATTGTTACTAGAATACTTAGTTTTATTGTATTCATTGTTTTGGCCGTCCTGTTATTTTTATTTGGGCGGTCTGTAAAAGATAATATTGTATCAGCCCCAGCTGTAAAGCCAGTTGAAACTGGTCAATTAGTAAATATGTCTTTAGTTACCGAAGTCCCATTAAAAACCGAATCTAAATATGTGACTGTATCTGGGGCATATCCAGCTTTTAATAATGTAGACAGTAGCTTTAATGATAAAATTCGCAATAACATAGCAATTGCTCAAGCCGAATTTGAAAATAATTCTAAAGAAAACTGGCAAGCCAGAATAGCTACAAAATCACCAGGTGAAAAAATAAATGAATTTCCTGAAAATGGTGATTTATATTTTAATGTAAAAACTGATTATGTTCAGCTTAATACAAAAAATATAAGTATCTTGATTCACATTGAAGCTTTTGCTGGCGGGGCTCATGGTTATGAAAATTTATATTCATATAATTATGATGTTCTTAATAAAAAAGAATTAGTCTTAAAAGATTTTTTCCCAAATGATACAAATTATCTTAAAACAGTTTCTGATTTTGCACGTTCTAATCTGTTGGAACAATTTACAGACAATATAAAAAGAGCTGATTTTACAAACGATAAAGACTGGAATGATGCTGTCAAAAACATTGATAAAACAATGTTAGAAGATGGTACAAAACCTTTGTTGGATAATTTTTCTGTGTTTACATTTGTTCCAGGAAATTTAACTTTGTATTTTAACCAGTACCAGGTAGCTCCATATGTTTATGGATCTCAAAAGGTTAAAATGTCTATACAATAATTATTTTGATTAAATAGTACTATTTGCTATACTCGTGCTTGTATGGCCCAAAAGAAAAAAATTGAACATAAAGATACAATTGTTGTTCGTGGCGCACGAACCCACAATTTAAAGAACATTTCAGTAGATCTACCTCGTAACAAGATGGTGGTTATTACTGGTGTCTCAGGGTCTGGTAAATCATCATTGGCTTTTGATACTATCTTTGCCGAAGGTCAACGCCGTTACGTAGAATCACTTTCTGCTTATGCTCGGCAATTCTTGGGTCAAATGCCTAAACCTGATGTTGACGAAATCTCTGGACTTTCTCCTGCTATTTCAATTGACCAAAAATCTCGTTCTAATAATCCACGCTCAACTGTAGCAACCATTACTGAAATTTATGACTATCTACGTGTATTATATGCGCGTATTGGACACCCACATTGTCCAGAGTGTGGCCAAAGAATTAAAAAATTAACTAACGATGAAATTTTGCATTTTGCAATTGATCGAGTTAAAGAATTTGAAAAAAATAACAAAGGTAAAAAAGAAGTAATGGGTGTATCTTGGAACGAGACCGAGCTTAAAATTTTTGCTCCTGTTGTTCGTGGACGAAAAGGTGAATACTATCAATTACTTTACGATCTACTTGGTCGGGGATTTGAAAGCGTTCGAATTGACGGCAAATTAATGAAACTTCGCGACAAAATAATTCTTACTAAAAACAATGTCCACACTATAGAAGTTCTTGTTGACACTATTGCTGTTCATGAATTCCGTGACCATTTTGATGATGCTAAAATGCGTCTTTATGAAGCCATTGAAAGATCATTAATCGAAGCCGATGGATTAGTAAATTTAAGTTTTTTGGGTGGCTCCGAAGATACTCTTTCTTCCTCATCACTAGGAGCCGTCCTACCCTCCCGTTCTTCGTCAAAAAAAGTATCTTCTGTGCCTGAGAACAAAGAATATCTTCTTTCTTCTAAATTTGCATGTCCTAACGATGGATATTCTTTCCCCGAAGTTGAACCAAGATTATTTTCATTTAACTCACCTTATGGTGCATGTCCCGAATGTAATGGTTTGGGTACTGTTCAATTTGGTTTAGATGACCCTTGTTTAGTTTGTAATGGTAAACGTCTTCGAGTAGAAGCACTGCATGTATTTTTAAAAAATAATACAAAAACAAAAACTAATATTGTTGATTATTCTGGTTTATCTATTCGGCAAGCATTAGACTTTATCCAAAATCTTGATTTAACCGACCAAGAATTTGATGTTGCTCAAATTGTACTTCGTGAAATCGAATATCGTTTACAATTTTTGCTTGATGTTGGGCTTGAATATCTCTCTCTTTCACGTAAAGCCAATACTCTCTCTGGTGGGGAATCACAACGCATTAGGCTTGCTTCACAATTAGGGTCTCGTCTTGTTGGAGCACTTTATGTACTGGATGAGCCAACAATTGGGCTTCATCAACGCGACAATGACCGTCTTATAAAAACTTTGACTGATTTACGTGATCTAGGTAATACAATTTTAGTTGTAGAACATGATGAAGACACAATTTTTGCATCGGACTATATTGTTGACATTGGTCCCAAAGCCGGTGTCCATGGTGGAGAAGTCGTCGCTTATGGTGATTTAGAAGAACTACTTTCTCAAAAAACACCTCCATTCAAAGGCGCTAGTCGAACATTAGCGTATCTTCGTGGTGAAGCCGTAATTCCAGTACCTGAGAATCGCCGTACTAAAGACAAAGGCAGTATCAAAATTGTCGGCGCAAATATTTTTAATATTAAAAATATGAATTTAGAAATTCCATTAGGTAAAATGATTACAATTACAGGAGTCTCTGGGTCCGGTAAATCATCATTAATGTATGAAGTTATTCATAAAAATCTTCAAGCAAGACTTGAAAAATATTACCGCAGTGCCAAAACATTTAATTGTGCTAGTTTTACTGGAACCGAAGCATTATCCCGTGTAGTACTTATTGACCAGTCACCAATTGGCCGAACCCCGCGATCTAACATTGCAACATACACTGGAGCTTGGACTTTTATTCGTGATTTATTCGCTAGTAGTGAAGAAGCTCGTCTTCGAGGTTGGAAGTCAAACCGTTTTTCTTTTAATGTCAAAGGCGGACGCTGTGAAGCTTGTGAAGGTAATGGTCAAATCGCAGTGGAGATGCATTTTTTGCCAACAGTTTATGTTACTTGTGATGTGTGTAATGGTCGCCGATTTGATAAAGAAACATTAAATGTAAAATATAAAAAGAAAAGTATTTATGATGTACTAGAAACTACAGTAGAAGAAGGCATAGTATTTTTTGAACAAATTCCAGCTGTATATGACCGACTAAAAACTTTGATTGATGTTGGACTGGGATATTTAAAACTTGGTCAAAGTGCTACGACTCTTTCTGGTGGGGAAGCTCAACGAGTTAAAATAGCTAGTGAATTATTTAAACCACATTTAGAAAAAACAATTTACTTATTGGATGAACCAACAGTCGGACTTCATTATGATGATGTTGCCAAGCTTCTTGATGTGTTAAATAAATTAGTCGAGCGTGGTCATACCGTAATGCTAATTGAACATAGTATGGATATTATTAAATCATCTGATTATATTATCGACATTGGTCCCGAAGGTGGTAGTGGTGGCGGGCAACTTGTCGCCAAAGGTACTCCGGAAGATATCGCAAATTCTCCAAAAAGTTATACTGGAAAATATCTTAAGAAAGTACTTCGTAAAAAATAAAAAAGGGTTACTTTCGTATTGCCCTTAAGATTCTTTTTATTAAGTTTATTAATAATTTTAATCCTCTATAGATTAAAGATATTAATTCAAAAATAAATTCTACAACTGATACAAACACTATTATAAGTGTAAGTATTAGGCATAATCCTAAAAATTCTTCGCTCATAATATATTTGTTTTATCTTAATTTTTATAATATAGTAATTCTATGATTAGTCAAGGACTAAAAAAATCATTACTTTTATTACCCAGCCAGCCTGGGGTGTATATTTTTCTTAAAACAAATCCTCTCCCAACCTCTCCTTTGTCAAGGAAAGGTGTAGCGAAAAGCCTCCTTGATAAAGGGGGTATGGGGGATTTTGGAGGCCAAATTCTATATATCGGTAAAGCTACAAATCTTAAAGATAGGGTTAAAAGCTACCTGCCTGCCGGTAGGCAGGTTTCTAGTAAAGCATTATTTGAATCTCGTGGACCTGCTATTGTTAAAATGGTAGAAGAATCTAACAAGATTGATTTTATACAAACAGACACAGTTCTAGAAGCTTTAATTTTAGAAGCTAATTTAATCAAAAAACATCAACCCAAATACAATACTAAAGAAAAAGACAATAAAAGTTTTAACTATGTTTGTATAACAAACGATGCTTTACCCAAAGTTTTAGTTATCCGTGGCCGAAACTTATTCTCCTCACCCTTAACAAGGGGGAGGCCGGGTGGGGGTACTTACAAAAAAGTTTTTGGTCCTTTTCCAAATGGATCCCAACTGCGTGATGCTCTTAAAATTTTACGCAGATTTTTTCCTTTTTTTGATAACAATTCTAATAAAAAACAAAATCAAAAGTTTTATGAACAATTGGGTTTAACCCCTAAAATGAATAATAATGGGACACTAGGTTTTAGTACTTATAAAAATAATATTAAAAATCTGATTTTATTTTTTGAAGGTAAAAAAACAACTATTTTAAAAAATTTAGAAAAACAAATGCTAGACTATGCAAAGAAAAAAGAATTTGAAAAAGCCGATGAAATAAAAAAGAAAATTTTTGCATTAAATCACATTAATGATGTAGCTCTTATTAAAGAAGATTACTCCTTGAGTCCTTCTGGCTCCTCACCCTTAACAAGGGGGAGGCCGGGTGGGGGTATCAGAATAGAAGCTTACGATATTGCTCATTTATCTGGGTCCAATATGGTTGGAGCTTTTGTTGTTATTGAAGATGGGGAATTAAACCCTAAAGAATACCGCACATTTAATATAAAGGGTTTTACAGCGTCCAATGATGCTGGGGCACTGGGGGAAGTCATTAGTAGGCGCTTTAACCACCCCGAATGGAAATTTCCAGATTTAATAATTGCCGATGGAAATCAAGTTCAAAAAAATGTTATTGAAAAAGAATTAAAAAATAGGGGAATTAAAATTCCAGTTATTGCTGTTGTTAAAGATTCTCACCATAAAGCCAGGGCTTTAATAGGTGATGAAATATTAATTAAAAAATATAAAAAACAAATTTTATTGGCCAATGCCGAAGTTCATAGATTTGTTTTAAGAAAACATAAAATAAAAAGAAGTAAAAACTTTTTGGTATAGAAAAAAGTTTTACCATAGGCGAAATATATTTTCTACGCTATAATATAAAATATGGATCCAATACGTGTGGGCGTTGTTCGTGGGGGAAGCAATATAAAAGGCTATCAAAAATCTATTTCTGATGGTTCGATTATTTTACGTGCACTGCGAGAACATCCTAACTATATACCTTGTGATATTTTAATTGATAAAGATGAAATTTGGCATTTGGATGGGTTGCCAATAATTCCTAGTGATTTATTAAATAAAGTTGATATTGTGATTTCAACTATTTTATATCCATTAAACCAAAATGGTTATGTTGAAAATCTTATTAAAAATTTTGGTATCACTTGTATTCATACTCCTAAAAATGCACTACGAGGCTATATTCCAGAAACTTTGCGAGACAAAATTTCCAGCGTCGGTGTAAGAATGCCAAAGTTTTTAGAGATTAATCCTAATGACACAGATTTACCTAAAAAAATTCATCAAACATTTTCACCGCCGTATAGTTTGGTTGCCAAAGATGCAGTGGACAATGTTTACCATATTTCAAATGTAAAAAGCATTAATGAGCTTATTGAAATTTTAAATAACGAGGATTTTGGTTCAAATAAATATATTCTAGAAGAATACATTCCGGGGGATAAATGGGCGGTAACAATTATGCCCAATTTCAGAGAGACTATTTGGTATACTTTGCATCCAGTTTATTTGGGTACAATTAACCCAGCTTTTCGGTCAGCTATTAAACCCAGTCGGTCAGCTGAAAGCAAATTCGCTAGTCCCACAGTTAGGGAATCATTAGATTTATATTCCAAGCTTGTTTCCGGGTCTATTAATCCATCTGTTCCAACAACTTTTGTTTTTCATCATACTGAAAATAAAAAGCCGGTTTTATTTCGAATAATTAACCAACATATGCTAGGGGATAATGAAGAACTCCTACAGGCATTAAAAGAAAGCTTTATAACCGAAAGCGAATATTTAGATAGAATCTTAAGAGAGTATTTGTAAAATCGAGTGCACTTAAATTCTGAAACTTCGAACAATCCAGAAATAACTAATAAGGGATCACCCCCAAATAATAGCATAAAAACAAAGGAATACTGGAACCGCATCGGTGAGGAAATAGTTCAGCTGGCCGGAATCTTAAAAAAAGTAAAAGGATATCCTGAATAGGTATTTGCCACTTCTGGCAATTTTACCTGCCTATATCTTATTAAACCTTTAATCCATACTTATCTTATGAACTACAAAAACCATATAACTAATAACACCATGAAAGCCCGAAGAATGATGCTTGGCATCCGTCAGCAAGATGTGGCTGACATCTTAGGATTCTGTAGCACTGATCGAATTTCCCATTGGGAAAAAGGTCGGGCAATTCCCAACCTATCGAATCTTTTTCTCCTGTGTGGTCTCTACCATGCTTATCCTCACGAACTTTATCCAGAATTCTATCAGGAGGCGTTTAAAGAAGTAGAGACCAGGGTGTTTAATCGCAAGCCTTCTCAATCCCAGGATTAGATTCCTTTTCCTTTGACTTTAGGAAGATGCGCACTAAGAGATAAGCCAAATAGCGAATATCAATCTCTTCCTTTTGCTCTTCCGGTGGCAGATACTCAAATGTACCATTGGATTCTCGACTAAGGGTTTGATAAATTTCTAAACGCTTCATTCCATTTCTCATATACCTTTGGTTAAACTAATAATACCCGCTGGTGGCGGGTATTTGGCAGCTTACCATTTCCAAAAAGCATAAGATCAAGTGCCTACCTTAATGGTAATTTTTATTTAAATACCTTACAATTGTAAGATGCAAATATTTTTAAGCCATACAACATCGGACAAAGAAGTGGTTGAAGCAATTGGTAGTTGGCTTACCGCAAGGGGTTATACTGTTTGGATTGATAAGTGGATGTTAACACCTGGTGATTCTTTAATCGATAAAATAGGTGAAGGTATAGAAGCCTCTGATAAGCTTGTAGTTTTTTTGTCTCCTGAATCTGTGGAATCTAATTGGGTTAAAAAGGAAGTCAATACAGGACAAATTCTAGAATTGGCTGAGGAAAAAGGGTTGGGTTCCAAATTTGTCATTCCTGTTGTTCTTAAGCCGTCTAAAATCCCAGTCATGCTTCGGGATAAGCTTTACGCTAATTTCACCAATAAAGATTTTGATGCTGCTTGCCAAGAGTTGCTTAATGGGATTTTAGATAGCCCTACTGGACCTCTTGATATAAAGCTAGAAAATAGAATAATGCGGCATACAAACGTCTTGCCGCTGAGGGGTAAAGGAAAATATGGTCTAATAGTAGAATTTGGTGTAGTGGTTACACCTACTAATGGGGCACATCTTGGAATTGATGTTGGTTCTCCTTTTATCTACAATGAGCAATGGTTTAATTTACCAAATATAAACAAGGTGCCAGATCAAACAGGCACTATTATGCAAATGGAATATGAAAGAATAGAACCACCTGTTTTTGAAAAGAGATTTGAAGGTCCTCCCATTACTTCTTCAAAAAGTTATTATATCTATTTTGAGAGCAATGAGCCCTTTGGGATAAGAGGAGTTGAATTTAAAGATTATTATGGTCGCGAAATCTAAAAAAGTTCAATCTTTAAATGTAAACCAAGGGATATTCTGAATAGAATCTCTATATCTGTCTTGGTCAGAGATATGGCCTTTATGTATTCTATATTATTTTCCTTTCAGATTTTTTCGCGCTTGGTTCATAATCTTTTCTCTTCCTTCACTAGGACTAATCTCTTTCGCAGCGTCTGTAAGGGCAGTTTTAACTTCTTGCTTAGTTCTCGTTGGGGCTTGCTTCTGTAATTGCTTAAGTGCATAGTCAAACTCGTACTTCTCTTTGAAGTTAATTAAGTTTCGATCTGGTTTACCAATTTTGCTTTTATCGTCTGCCATAATTTTAGTTATTTCTAATTTTAATACTTCTCTGTCTGAATTTGCGTTGCTTTTGTATACTTGGCGAAATCCAACAAAACTCATACAATGATACACAAATAGTTAGGACAAAAGCAAGTCCTATATGTTAAAAAACTGGTACTAAGTAACCATCAATTACAAGTAAAAATATATTTGGTCTAAAATTAAAATCGCTTGTAAGGCTTTTGATTTATTAAAATCGTTAGCATTAGCATAGCCATGAGAGGTGGTGTGTCTCGACAAATCAACCCTTCCTGTTGCAAGATCAAAATTCTCAAAAACAGAATGGTTTAAATATTCATAAAATTCATTTGGAAACCCTAAAGATGACACCGCTTTAAAACTAGATTCGGCTTTTTGTTTTATATAGTTTTGAAGTTCCTTAAAGTTTGGCTTACTCCCATGAGCATTAAAATAATCTAGTCCCATAATACCTTCGATCTGGGGATAGAGAATATGCAAACAAGATATAAAACCCGCCTGATCATTATTTGAAAATGAACTTATTCCAGATTCTATAATAGCTTTCTTATCCTTAAACAGGTCCTTTCTCCACCAATACTGTGTAAATGATTCTATTTTATTCTTATCAAACTTTGCTATAAGGTCATCCATTTGAAAATCGTGTTTTCTACCGTCCTTGTAGTATTGCATTATCACATCAAAGTCCTTTCCTAGAATCCTCACAAATGGGAACCACCCATCATCTATCAAGTTTGTATAATAATTCTCATTTTCGATAAAACTATATAAATCATAGTAAAATAAACGCTTGTAGTGGTAGGCCAATTCTTCACCAAATTTTGCAGGATTTAAGGTTCCTGTAAGGTCAAAATATAATCCAAACTTCCATTCTATCCTGAATAGGTATATGATTTTATCTCCGCTATCAATATCTATTTGATAAATAGCATCTTTAAACTGCATTTCCGTAATTTCAAATACATCCTCCGCAGTGACAAGAGTCCCTTTGCTCATATCTTTTTTGGCGTGCATTTGAAGTGATAGTGGAAATTCAGAATAGATTTTTGCAGTGTTGTCTTTCTTGATAATAACCAAACCCTCATTTATTGTCCTCCTTGAAAGGCTTGAATAGAAGAAATTAACAAGATTGTTTACTATGGTTGCAAAATCAGATTGCAAAGAGTGAACAAATGCTTTTTGAAGGATTAAGGCCTGACCACCTTTTTGAGCAGGTGCTGCCGAAATACCATCAATTAGTACATCTGATTTAATGATAGGGATATAGAATTCATCAGCGTTCTTCATAGAATGTTTGAATTAACTTTTGCAAGTTTAAAACGGTGTTTTGAAATAAAATGCCAATTTTAATGGATTAATGGGAACTTGTTATTTTCATTGGGGTGCCCTCGGTAGGAATCGAACCTACAATAACGGCTTAGAAGTCCGCAGTTATATCCATTTAACTACAAGGGCAAGTATTGCTAGTCTAGCATTAATTTTTAATTAATTAAAGCCTCCTATTGAAAAATTTATAAAAATAGTGTACTATCAAAATCATACATGCGCGGTTAGCTGTTTTGGTAGGTCCAACAAAAAATCTCGTTTTGTTTAATAAAATATATTATATGCGCGGTTAGCTCAGCTGGTAGAGCAATTCATTTACACTGAAAAGGTCGGGGGTTCAAGTCCCTCACCGCGCACCAAGAGCTACTTTAGAAGTAGCAAACGTATCAAAAGGCGTATTTAGCTTGAATTTAACAACCTTTTTCTTGTGTACAGTAAAGTTCAGGAACACTTTTTTGATCATGTAATCAAGCTCGGTCAAATTCTTAGAATAACCCATATTTATAGGCATTTTTTCGAGAAGTTCGAGAAAATTTTCATAAGTTAAAACTAATGCGTCTCCATGCTCTAGAAGTCGTGTTTTTTCCTTAATTTTAAGCTCAATTGCCTTAATATCCTCTTTTATCTTCTCAAGATCACCCATATAGTGCTTTTTAATTTGTTCACCGGGGTTGTTTACCAAAAATTCCTTCGTTTTTATAAATTTACTCTCATGTCTTGTTTTTTGTATTTGCAGAGACAGGAGGTCTGATTTAGTTTGTACCGATCGTTGCTCAATAGTTAGTTCCATTTCTTTCTTATAACTTTTATAGGCGGTTTCATTTGAAAATGGCTTAGTACTCAGATAATGCTTGATAAAGTCAAGAATCACATATGCTCGAACCGACTTATTGTTCATTTTACAATCACCATTCTCGCATCGGAAATAATAATAGTAATATTTTTCTTCCGACGGACTTTTCTTTTTTGAGGTAAGTCCTGTATCTAAGTATTCGTTACAACTTCCACAAATAACCATTTGACGCATAAGGTTTGCTTTTACATTTTCGTCTTTATGATAACTTCGGGCAAGACGTAGATATTTTTTATCCGTATCTAACTTATTAATCCTTCTGAAGACCTCCACACTTACAGCAGGGGCAAAGTCATATAATTCCATAAGATTAACAACTTTTTTTCCATAAATAAGTACGCCAGTATAAACTGGGTCTGTAATAAATTTTGAAACCTTTTGCACGTCCATTTTATAATACCGCTTTGAATTCTCAACATTTGATCGACTATAGCCATTAGTATTTAGATATTTAGCTATTTCATCTAAAGTTTTTCCGTCAGCGCGCATAACAAAAGCATTTTTTATCAAAATAAAATTATTACCATCTGGACGTAAATATTGATTTGAATCCTTATAATAACCGTGTTTTGCTTTATTAATATATTTTCCCTCATCGATACTACGATTATTACCTCGACTAACATTTTCACTCAATTTATCAGAATATTCCTTCGAAAGAACAAAGGTGATACCTAATAACATTTTACCGCTCGGAGTATCTTCAAAGTTAAAACTAACAAATTTAAGATCTTTGATAATTGATTTATCAACCATATCTATAATTTCTCCAGCATCTTTCATATTTCGAGCGAGACGATCTGGATGCCAAGCAAGAATACCATCATATTTACCAGATTGAAGTCCTTGTATCATTTCTCTAAATCTTGGACGAGTGTCCGGTTGCTTGGCTGACTCTGCTTCTTGAATAATACCTGCAATCTTTATATCAATCCGATCAGCAAATTCTTGGCATTCAATAATCTGATCGGTTAAAGATCGAACCTGCTTCTCTTTATCGTCTGTCGATTTACGAACATATATTACATATCGATATTCTTTTTTTGTTTCATCACTTACTTCTCGATTATGAAATGAATCAAGAATATCTCTAAATTCGGCGGGGGTGTTATTGAAGCTCAACATACTAATAGCTTACCAACATTAGGTAAAATAGCAATTTCTTTTTTATTGGCAAGAGTTCCTTTATAATGCTAAAATGTCCTTACAACTTAATAAAAGAAGTAACCTAAACCAGTAAGCAATTGCTGGCATGGTTTAAGCCCAGTAACGACTCAAAAATCCATCATATGGGATTTGTCGTTACTGGCCGTACCTGGAAACGGGTATGGAGGACTCCGGTCCTCACCCATGTGGTGGACTTTTGCGTTTCATCCCGGGATTTATTACCTAACACGCAAAAAATTATTATGGAGGATAAACCAAAAAAGAAATTTTATAAGAAGCCCTGGTTTTGGATAGTAGTTATTGTTGTCTTATTCATTATCGGTTCCAGTGATCAATCAACTACACCAGCAAAAGTTGTAAATAGTACTGATGCAACTGTAAAACAAAAAGCTCAAGAAGACGTGTTTAAAATAGGAGACCAAATTAAATCAGGTGATGCATTGCTAACAGTCACTAAAGTAACTAAAAACTGGAAAAGCTCAAATCAATATGATAAGCCATCAAGTCCGGATGATGTATATGTATTGGTAACAATAGCAATTGAAAACAAAGGAGACAAAGATTTAAGTTTAAGTGGCATATTTGATTTTAAACTAGAAGATGCTAATGGTCTTCAAAAAAGCTCAACCTTAGGTGGTATCGGTATTAAACAGCTTCCAACCGGCTCACTGTCGCCCAACGGCAAGGCCACAGGCGATATAATCTTTGATGTTGATAAGAATGCCCTAGGGACCCTAAAGCTCCATTACGAGCCAATGTTTTCC
Source organism: uncultured bacterium (assembly GCA_937895515.1). GTDB lineage: Bacteria > Patescibacteriota > Minisyncoccia > Phycocordibacterales > UBA9973 > 2-01-FULL-33-17. The sequence continues at coordinate 4,819 of CALAYS010000010.1, read as the reverse complement.
TTTGATAAAGAGGTTGTTGTTGAGCTTCAGTAGATGCGATAAATTGATTCTTCTATCTTTAAATCTGTTACCACCCTGACACACTCCGAGAGTTATCACTAGATACTCTGTTCAAGAAACAATCTGAACACATACTTGTTGGATATCTGCTTGGTGTATTTACTCTGCTAATGACTTCTTTCTTTTTCTCTTCCTGTTCATTCAGGTATTCTTCTGTAACTGACTCTAGGGTAAATGGTGGTGCCCAATCTTTATCGACTACTTGGTCCCATTCCTCACTTTTTTCTAGTTCGTGTTTATGCCTAGCTGAATCATCAAGAAGCTCTCTCATGTGGTCATAATGTTTTTCTTGTAATTCTTTCGGTAACATCCCGATAAGAAATAGTAAATCGTCTACATGAAGTGATGGTTTATTAGCATCTGGTATCTCTCTTTTATCACCGAACCCATGAATGTATTGTAGCCATAATTTTTGACTTTGAGCACTACCTTTTATCGCAGTACGGTAAATACTTTCGAGCACTGCACTTGTTTTAGAGAACGCCCATTCTGTGCGTAAGCTCGTAACTCGCAATCTATAATCATTTCGTCTTTTCCAGGCAGTTGGTGTATTAATCCCTATTTTATAAAATTCTACAAATTGTTCCTGCGTTTCAATACCGAGCTTTATTCTTTCACTTGGTGGCATGGCCGACCATATACAAAATTCCTCGTAAATATCAACTCGCTTAACTTCTCGTTTATCACTGTTGGTCACGTTTTGTTTATGCATAATTTTTTGTTTTTATCTTATTTAGTATGGTTCTTTACTAATTTTAGCATATTTGGAATAAAAGTGATGGTTATCCCACCTATCACTGTTAGGGTTATTGTCTTACACGGGGCAATTTGGGGGTTATTAGGGGCTAGTTTAAGCTAGATTAAAAACCATTTATCTGGTGAATGGCTTTTTTAAGACAACCTTGGAGCTTCGCGTAGTTTTTATCATGAATGGACCGAAAACTCAAATTGAATTGAAAGCTTTGAGACATTAATTCTCCTCCTGTCATATCCCTCCAATATTCATTATATTTTTCAATTAATTCAGTTTTGAGTGACTGACATGTACTTTTAAAAGATATCTCTAATTGTTCAGCAATTGAACTAATTTTTAGTCCTAAATCTGGACCTATCATCGAATTTACTTTCACCCGATCATTTTCATCGGCACTATTCTTGATAGACATATCATCTATGGATTCTTTTATTGAGGTAAGAAAATTTATACAATCTTTTGTTTCATCAATTAAAAAATCTTTAATAACTCTCTTATTTTTTAAAATAGGACTAAGAGATATGGGTATTAGTACAGCAACAATAAGAGTCATTAAAAAATTAGTGATATCAGCAATACCAACTTCTTTATCTAGCGTCAGATATGGAATATTCTTTATTAGTTTACCCAAAGTAAAACCAACCGCAAAGATTAAGATATAGATAATAACGTTTTGGAAATTTTTATTAAAAAATTTAGGCATTGTTATTTGATTTATTAATCTCGTCCTTTATTTTTTGAAAAAGTGTTGGATCATCATTTGATTTAAAATCAAGATATTTTACTACAGTGTTTTTTCCAAATTCATCAGCTAATCTTCCAAACGCACCTGAAATAAATGAGGATGCATAGCCCCAAGTGTTGTCAAAATCGATAAACAATTTTTTATTTTCTTTTTTTGCTTGGATAAATTTTACCCTTAGTAAAGTAGTATAGAAAAGTTCCCCCGAATTTTCACCATCACTGATGAATCTTGCTCCTGGTGCATCTGAGAATTCTGTTGCAACTATAATTTTAATTTGTTCCATATATTATGGGTGCAGTTCCCAATAGAGAAAAGTACCATTAAATTTATTTTTTAATTCAACCGTAATTAAACTAGGTAACTCAATTTTAACATTATTTGTTATTATTGTAAAATTCTTAATATGAGGATTTTCCGAGCATTCTTTCAAGGTAGGAAGCCCTTGTCCACGCGTTTTATCTTTAGTTCTTGATGTATAAATTTCTCCAGAAAACAACTTGGGAACCAATTTTAAATTATTTCTAAGAGACACATCAGTTACTTTTTCAATCGTAGTTATTAATTTTTGCTTGTAAGTATTAACAGGATTACTATTAAAGATCCCAATACCTAAATCAAGAAAAGAAAAAGATGTTACATTTGTGTTTGGATCACAGTAAGCAAAGAGCCACCAATCATGTATACCTTCAGCATGAATATTTGCATGATTATCTGTGTTTGCCATACATTCGATCATTATTTTATAAATTGGCTGAAATATTGATGTATTTTTAAAAGTATGACCCACTGCTAAAACTCCGACTTGTTTTGCAATTTCAGGATGTACTTTTTTGTGTGTTCTTTGATGAATCAAAAGATTATTTTCATTTTTTGGCGGATTATAACGAGAATTTACATGTTCTAAAAAACCAGAATCATGGAAGAGCTTTTCCAGCTCGGCCTTTTTAGGTTTATTACCCTTTATATTTAGTCCGTGGGTAAAATTGAGGTTTTTAACTTTTGCAACAAGTAATGCAATAGCATCCGGTGATAATTGCTCAGTATCTTCTAAATTAAATTCTACTTGTTCTCTATTAGCAAATGACCTACCGACGTCTTTAAAATAAGATACAACCTCCTCTGTATTATTAATTAAAGAAAAATTGCTTGGTACTGGTTTTTCTGTATAAGAAGAACTATCAAGTGCTGTTAAAAACAACCTTTGTGTTTTAGCTTTTCTTTTTTTCTTACGTTTTTTACGTAATGTTTTTTCAGCCTTGCGTTTTAAATATTTCTTCAAATCTTTTTTCTTGCATTTCTTTTTATTTCTAAAACCAGTTTTAGATCCACCATTAAATGATATATTAGTGGTGATAGGAGGATGCCCAGGAGTTGATTCTTTTAGATTTGTTTCCATTAATTTGTAGTGCCATTTTAGCATATTTTAAATAAAAAACCTTTAGGAGTATTTATTTCTTGAAGTTTGATTTACAAGTAATTTATAGGCCTACTAACCAGAATTGGGGTTCAATCCACACAATGCTATAATAGGAATCTATGAATATCGTTTTATACGGAGACAGCACTCTGGCTCGGCTTAATAAAGAATTAGTATTGAATCTAGAGAAGGCCACACCTGGGAGTATTTTCTATAATTGTTCAACAAGTGGCTTTGATACTAATGATGGACTAAAAAGGTCCGAATTCATTTCCACATTGCCTGCAGACGTGTTTGTACTTTGTTTTGGTCTCAATGATGGAGCCCCTTGGAAGCAAGTTGATTTGCCTGATTTTAAAAATAATATAAATGAGATAATTAGGATTTTAGGTTCCCAAAGAACTGTTTTTCTATTACCACCGTTAGTTGATGAGTCAAAACAAACGGAAGGACATAGAAGAGATAATGTTACCTTAATGAATTACCTGGCAACAACAAAAGAAATTGCTGAATTGAATGGTTGTAAATATATTGATATCAACCCCGCTCTTACCGCTACTGGTACAGAGGTTCATGTTGATGATGGAGTTCATTTAAATGATTTAGGCAACGAAGTCCTCGTCAAAGTAGTTAGTAGTATATTAATGTAGTTATGACTAAATATATTTTGCACGGAGGCGAAACAGGAATTCCAAACGAACACAATAAAGCATTTTATCAGGAATGGGTTAAAAATTTCTCAAATGATTTTGTACCGACCATCCTCCTTGTTTATTTTTCCCGTAATGAAGATGAGTGGGTTAAACTAGAACAACAAGATAAGGAACGGTTTGGAAATCATACCAATAATCGACCAGCTCAGTTTGTAGTTGCTGATAAAAACCTAGAAATCTTTAAAGAGCAAATCAAGAAATCTGATGTTATTTATGTTAGAGGTGGTTCTTCAGAAATGATTATCAGTGCTTTTCGTCCTATTAAAGACGAATTAATAAATCTTTTAAAAGATAAAGTGTACGCCGGTTCATCAGCTGGAGTTATGGTTCTTTCTCATTTAACAGCAAGTCATGTGACTGACTGGAGAGAGGGGTTAGGGTTACTCCCTTTTAATTCTATTGTACATTGGTCTCCAGATTTACAAGAAGGCCTGGATTCATTCAAATTAAATCATTTAGACAATCCTTACGAATATATATTATTACCTGAAACAGAGTTTACGGTAAGAGAATATTAATTATGCCCATGAACCGCATCGCTATAATCGGAATTTCTGGATCAGGAAAATCAACTTTTGCTAATAAGTTAGGCAAGAAATTAAATAGGCCAGTAATACATCTCGATAAATATTTTTGGACCACCGGTTGGAAAGAGCGTTATGCGACAAGAGACGAATTTAGAAAAGTTGCTGCAGGTTTTACTAACCAAGAAGAATGGATTATTGATGGGAATTATCGAAGTACGATGGAAAATCGTCTTGATAAAGCCGACACTATCATTTTTTTAGATTTTCCAAAATGGAAATGTACTTTACGAGTTCTTAAAAGAACATTTAACCGAAAACAGCCATTCGATAAACCAGAAGGATTGAAAGAAAGAGTTGATTGGGGTTTCATTAAATTTATCCTTGATTATCCAACAGATGAGACACGCGAATTGGTTAAGAGATATGAAAATACTAAAAAAGTGTACATTGTGAAAAATGACAAGGAAATAAAACTGCTGTTAGAAACTTTAACAGGTTAGGTATATACTTTAAAAATGCACACTATAAAAGCCATATGTGCCGGGCTAGCAGTCATCATTAGTGTATATGCCTTTTATCCTTATATCCGGGATATTTTCCTGA
>CALAYS010000009.1 GCA_937895515.1 uncultured bacterium | reverse complement strand
GATGCAATAAATGAAAAAACGAATCAGTTATTGGATCTTATGTTTGAAGAACCTATTAAACTGTTTTTTTCTTTATATCGCCCTTCTGTGGATAATCAATCTTTGGGTAAGATATCTGTAAATCTTCAAATATATCTAGGGGGGAACACTCACACAACTATAAATACTCTTTCTAGTGGAGAGGCAGATCGTATTTCGATAGCGGTTTCATCTGTTTTAAATTCTTTGTCTGATTCCCCAATTCTTTTTTTTGATGAATGTATGTCAACACTTGAATCTGATGTTAGAGAAAAGTGTTTGATATTAATTCGAGAAACTTTGGTTAAAAATGGAAAAAGTGTTATTGATATTTGTCATGAGTCGGTTGAAGGATATCATGATTTAACAATACCTGTTCTAAAATTGTAATTCTTTTTGGAGAAAATAAAGTTTAGCATACAATGTTAATTACAAGCATGTTGCAAAGCTATACAAAACTTTTAATAAAGCTTGGCACACAATATTTATTAAAAGTTTTGATATATTATACTGATGCTATGTTCTTTGGTCATGCTAATATAAAATCTATAGTATTTTTTAATATTATATAACTCATTGTTGTTAAAAACATGTTTTCGGTTTTATCTCTAATTATGAGCTAAAGTTTTATTAATTAATAAAATACAGCAAATTTATCAGTAACAAAATTAGATAGAGTTTCTTTGGCTGTAAAAATTATATGGCCTTACTATTTTTCATCAAATTGAAATTCCCGACTTTACTTCTTGGTTAATAACACATCATCATGACACCACGATAACTTATGCGCCCGTCCGGGCTTTTTAATTAGTTATTTTTGCGTCTCCCCACGGCAATGGAGAGAGGAAATGGTTACTTTCGATCGAGTAATATACGCGATCATTTATCTAATCTAATAAATAATATTTTTGGAAAGTTTTTTGTCCCAAAATATTTAAAACAATGGTTAACTTAATTCGGGCTGACCTATTATTCAGAAGGCCTATATTTGAGCAAAATAGTCGAAAAAGTTTTTCGACTAAAAATTAAAATATAGCTTAAATCCATTATTTTTGGAAAGTTATTTGTCCCAAAATATTTAAAACAATGGTTAACTTAATTTGGGTCAACCTTGTCTGACCTATTGCCTTCATAGGAGTATCGATGGCATAAATGTATAAAATATTAAGAAGACATAACCAAAAAATTCATTATATTTTCCCCTTCAGGTATAATGCTTCCGTCAAATTTTGGACCCAAATTAAGCAAAAGATCCCCCACCTAAAGAATTAACTTTTTCTTCATCTGTTTTATAATCTTTGACAAGTTGTTCTTTATTGTAACCCCATGAATATCCAATAGTATTTACATGTTGCTAAGGCGATGAAATTTTTTTATATGGGAAATATCTATCAGAAAAAACTCTGTGAGAAGCTAATGAAAAATTGTCTCCTCCTGTTCAGTCGTTGATTTTTAGACCCTTTGTGACAAGAGGAGACAATTTTTCATTAGCTTCTCACAGAGTTTTTTCTATAACATATTTTTGAGTAATTTTCCATCATGATGTTTGGAGGTTATAATAATGTATTTAGCTCCGGTTGCTTTGCTTAATGAGATCCACATTTTAACTTTTTTTTCAACAGTTAAAGATGGCGGCCATTCATCTATTTTATCGAAATAAGGGGTGTTGCCAAAATTATTTTCATGATATTTTTTTGTAAAAGTGTGTCCAGAAATAGGGCGAAAAATATTTTTGTCTATAAGACGACAATAATACCATTCAGATCCATTTCGAACTTTTCTTCTTTTTGCAGAATTTATATCATCGTATGCATAAAAAGAGTAAAGTCCGTAATGAATAATGATGCCAAAAGACATTTTTCTTCTTCCAAATAAAATTTATAAAAATCAATGTAAATGATGTTCTAAATATTAGAACATCTTCTTTTTTGGTTATTTACAATTAAGTTTGAGAACTAATTTGTTTCAATCAGAGATCCTATACAAAAAAAGACTGTCTTTACGTCCAATCCTTTGTGCACGCCCAACAACCTGGGTATCATATTTTGCCTCAAGTTCATGATATATAATGATATCGGTTGTTTCTGGTAAATGAATACCAGCAGAGTTTTCGATAGAATTGCAAACTAAATAAATGTCAGTATCTGCTTTTTTGAATTGACTGATTTTCGAATTTCTAAATCTAGAACTTCCATCTAAAACAATGCTCCAAAAATTGTTTTCTTGAAGATAGTTGCTTAATTCAGCAACAAGCGAGTGAGATGTGCAATATACCAATACTTTTTTGCTGGATACACTTTTCCGGCCTTTGATTTTTTCTAAAATAAGAAACAGACAGTGAAGTCTAGTTTTTGGAGGAGAGTCTTTGCTATATGGTGCTAAATCATCTGTTTTAACTTTTGCAGAAAAATCACATTTACTACAAAGATTAGACTTTAAAAATCTTGAAGCACATGTAGTGCAAAAATAATCATAACATCTTACGCAATTTACAGCCGATGTAAGAGATGGAATTAAAAATCCACAATTACGACACTTTCCACAATGTTCCAACAAAGAACTTTTTAAAGACCGACATTGGTCTTGCATTTTATTAACATATGCGTCATTTATTCCACCTGTCAAAGCCAGATGAGTGGATATGTTATCCTTTTTTTGAGCAATGATTGCATCAAAAAGAGAATCCAAAGATGAATTATAAGGTAATTTAAACTGTTGAAAAATGTAATTAATATTTCCCCAGTTTAGATTGTCAACAATCCATTTGTCGAAGTGAACGGCATTTTTTGCTAAAATCAGGCACTTTGAAAATCGAAGTGTTTCTTCAATTACGGGCGGCAAAGCTATCAACGCGTTAACTAAAGCTTTAGAGACAGTTAACTGGTGGGGAACCATTAAATTTTGAGTGATAGAAAAACGATCGTTTCCATCATAGTTGGCCGAAACACAAACTTTGCTCTTAATGCTTGGGAAAAAATTTTCAACAAACTTTTTATTTATAAGAATTGTGTCATATTCATCAATAAAAACATAGAGCTGAACTTTTTTATCAAAAAAATTTGTTGTTTTTAGATCTCTTGTTCTATAATCAGAAATCAAAACTAAACGCTCTTTAATTTCTGAAAGGGGACGTATATTTTTTGGTGTAGCTATTGTGTAAAAATTTAGTTTCCAGTTAAGAAGTTCGTCGTTCCATTGTTTTAACAGTGTGCTAGGGACAAAAAGAAAAATTAGTGTATCGTTTTTGGCAGTATAATTAATGCTCTTAGTTTTTGATAAAAAATCAAAACTCCAAGTTCTTTCATCGATATTTGGGGATTCCAATAAAAGTCTGATAGTCCGAGCTACAATTCTTGTTTTGCCTGACCCCAATGGCGACGTAAGATAAAAGGAATTACTTTGCATCGTAAGACCCGTTTGCCCCATATTAATCTCAACTTCATTTCCAAGAACTAATTCTTTAAGTTCATCTGAAATTTCTATTTGATATGGGTAAAG
>CALAYS010000008.1 GCA_937895515.1 uncultured bacterium | reverse complement strand
GTTGTAGTCGTAGTAGTACTAGTAGTTGTTGTACTAGTAGTTGTTGTAACAGGAGCACCACCAGTATATCCAAACTCAGCTAAAAGAAGTCCGCTTCCACCAATCAATGAAGGTGGCGGGTAATGTGGACCATTAACAAGCCCAATGTTAGCGATATCAACATTTATTGGACCAGTTGTTGTTAGTAACGATCCAGCATCGTCAGGTATCACTCTATAATAAAAATTTGTTATGTTTGGATCTCCGTTATTAAGTTGTTCCGCTGCACTAGATAGTGTCAATTGATTATTAAAGGGACCAGTAACTCCATAAAAAACTAATGTTTCTGGGAATGGATATGTCTCATTCCCTGTTGAAATTGATAGATTGTCAAACCTGAGGAGCGAATGCAACTCGTATCCACCTAGCCAGTCATTATTGAATTCATAATCGTACCAAGAGTGTGCATAGCCATCGTCCCATGTACTTTCGTTGAATATCTCCCAATTTAATCTTTTGGTCCCCCAATATTTCAGATTTGGATTTGGGTAATTTTCCATTTCCTCCTCCCAATAAACATAATAATCAATAGGATTAACACCACCTGTTAATGCAGGGGTAATGGATAACAAATCAATAGATCCGCTTTCCTCAGCTCTTAATTCAATCCCATTCTGATCTGCACCAAGTTCACTCGGTGCATATATCGTGATTGTAACAGGATCAGCTTGTGGATTTTCACATGAAGCAAAATAATCAGGATAAGTTCTAAGTGAGTTCACAGAAGATGTTATTTCGTTTGCAGTATTATATAAACTATCTCCAGTTTGACTATATCCAATCAATCTATTATTAACGTATATCGACAAACTTCCACCACCTAAAACCTTTTGTGAATTGTATATTGACGTATCAACATATAGTTTTTTAGGAGATGTTGTTTGAAGCAGAACTCCGCTCCATGAAAATTCAAGGGTAATTGGTATATTGAACGAATAAGAATCTATAATTGTTGCTGGCCATCTACCGTTAATCTGAGATATACTTCCAGTTATTGTTACATAATCATCATCATTAAGATCATGAGGTAAAGTTGTAGTAATCACAGAATATCCATATTGTCCGCTAATACCAGAGATTTCGAAAGATTCAATACTAGAAACATTAAGGGTTATCTGGGTAATTGTTATATCTCCATATGCTCCCACCGATGGCTCCGTTGTTCTAACATAAAGATCCTGTCCGTCGTCAGCCTTATTTCCATATGTTGCAAAATCCAATATCTCGGACGGAATCGTTTTTTTGACTTCGTCTATGGTTGATCCTTCTGCGGGATACTCCCACATCGAATCATATTCTTTCCATTCTCTATCGACATTTTCCCATAGATAATTTTCAACCTCCCTGTATCTAGTCCAGGAATCAATATCAACAGTTTTAGGATCTACGAAAATTGAAGCATTCTTAATAACGCTGGTCTTCGCATTAAAGGCATCATACGTGTTGCATATGACCTGATATTCACCAGTGTAAGGTAAGAAGTGCGCTAGCTTATAATAGTCCACTATAGATCCTCTAAATTCGAAATGATAAGGTGTACCTGGTTGGGTTGCTGACTTATTAAGTATCCACTCGATTTCCATCATGTTGGAGAAATCAACATTTTTCCAATTTAGCATCGTATAATTCTGAACAGTGGAAAAAAGCTCGTTCTCGCCGAATGTTCCACTAGTTGAGTCATCTAATGCAACGTCATATTCACCACTACTATAATAAACAGTTGTAACCGTACCAAATATACCACTAGACTTAACCTTAACCCTATCACCAGGTCTGTACGTAGGAACTAATAGAGCATCCCAGTTTATATTTAATTCGTTCCATTCCCATCTATCAGGAGTTAGCTCCAGTATAACTGGCATACCAACAGGGGTATTGTAAATTTTTCCTGTTACTGGATCAGTATATGCAGGAGGATCAAATCTACCATCACCAAGTTCTAATATCTTTCCATTCTGTTTAAGATCATAGAAATTAGCAATAGCAGACAATAACGAATCATTCTGTGCTGGCGTGTAAATCTGCTGAGAATCGAGAGGATTTATTATGTTGCCAAGATCTGATATCGTAGACTGAATTATTTCTATGGTACCAGATAACAAAGAAGGGTTATAGTTGGAATAATAATGTATTATCCCCGATGTTTCTGGAGCTATATACCACTCCAAAGAATTACCACCAGTTGCTCCGTTATTAATTATTCCAGTTGGTACATTATTTTCCCATTGTGAAGGACTACCAGGGAATCCAGAAAAAGATGTAATTGAAAAATCAATTCCATATCCCGAAGGATCGTTGACATTAAATGTATACGTTTTTCCTGCCTCTAGCTTTAAAATTGGATTATCACCAGTAATTCCATATGGTATATCACCAGAAAAACTAACAGCACTTCCAGTACCACCAGGAAAGGTAACATCAAGTGAATATGAATTGTTATATGAACTAGGTGTCTGTATATAATTAGGATTTGGTCTTACGTTAAAATTTCTAAGATCCTCTATAAATCCAAAATCTGGATTTGGGAAAAATTCAAAATCATACCCTATGTTTATATCAGATCTAATCATCTGATCAGTCCATGACTTGGTGTTCTGGATCATAAAATAAACACCCTCACCGGTTATGTCTATTATTCTTGCATTTAATGGAAGATAATCTCTCTTAAGTCTTTCCTTTAATGCAAATATCTTTATAAGAACCTCCTCTTGTGTAAACTTAAATGCATCAACAACTACTGGATATCCATATTCATCAGTGTCATCAGTAACCTTATTCAAATCATAATAAAGACCAAATAATGATGTTTTCTTTATCGATTTACTAGGAAGCTGTGAATTTTCGGATGTTACGTTAAGAACATAATTTCCCTTATTATCAGGTCCGTATGTCTGTGTAAGTTTATATTTTCCAGAATTCTCATTATCTAAAACATCACCAATATTATAAGACTGTGAATATCCATTGGCAGCTTGCTGTGTTTTTATTTTATTAAGGAATGTCTGATTTTGTTGTAATGGTGATTCTAATCTTAGATTTTTATAATTCAGATTAAGCCAATACTCCTTTATTCTCATATCTTGGTACCCAAAGAACTTAAGTGCATTAATAAGTCCCTTGTAACTACCTATGTACGGAAATATATCATCACCAGCTATAAGTAGTTCTTTCCTTTTCTCGTTAATTTCAAGAAAATTAGGAACTGGTTCAGCTGGATCGTGATCCCTCAATATTATCGAATCCGAATTATAGAAGGATCTTCCGATATTTTCGAGTAAAACTTTAAATCTTTCGTCCTCTGCTATAGTTTGACCATAGAAGTCGATTTCTATAACTTTTTGCGGTGTTCCTGTTGTTATATCCTCAACTATAAGTTTTCTCTCGTAAACATTCTCAAGATCGTCAGAAGAGTTTAACGCAACGTTTATTGCTATTGCATCAGAAGTTACATTTTCACTGACAATAAACCCATGGTCATAATAATCAGTTACATCGGAATCAATAGGGATAAGTATATTAGGATAGCTAACTATTAATGGTTGACCGTCTCCTCCATCCAGCTGATTTTCTATAACATATGTAAATATAATCTCAGATACATCCACATCCCCATAATTATCATTATACCAT
>CALAYS010000007.1 GCA_937895515.1 uncultured bacterium | reverse complement strand
ATGTGCCTTTTTCATAGATCCGCTTATTTGGTTTCTAATATTCAAATCCATGGTCCGTCCCGTTGCAATTTCTTTTTGTTTAGTTCTTGTTGAACCTAGGGAAGGATTCATTTTACAGTTAACTTTATGTCCGCCTAATGAAAGTCCATTATTGAATTTAGAGTTACAAAAAACACAAACATATGATTTTTCCATCTATTTCATCGATATTAAATATTTATCAGATCCCAACAGAACCAATCCTCGAATTTTTCATTTATCATTTTAGTTATATCTTCCTTAGAAGTTCCTTCGTCAACATAGATATACTCTGCTCTTTCATATGTTGTATCGAAGTAAATAACCACTTTAACTTTTTTTATGTACATAGTTATTTTGTTTGTGGTACGGGCCGGGATCGAACCGGCGACACCTAGATTTTCAGTCTAGTGCTCTACCAACTGAGCTACCGCACCTTTTTAATTTGCTCTTCTGGCTGGATTCGAACCAGCAACCCTCACCTTAACAGGGTGTCGCTCTAACCGTTGGAGCTACAGAAGAATGTTGTGGAGTAGCTGGAATTGAACCACGCTCTCTGGGATAAGCACTAATAGTCTTACTCTTGCTATCTAGAATCTGAAGCAGACCCTATCAGGCATTTCCCAGCCCTTTTACTCCGTTTGTGAGGATAGAGGGATTCGAACCCCCTGTGTATCGATGTAACAGATTTACAGTCTGCCGCCACTCCGCCGTCGTGACCGTATCCCCAATTGTTGTGACCCCGATGGGACTCGAACCCATGACTCCCAAATTAAAAGTTTGGTACTCTAGCCAGCTGAGTTACGAGGTCATTATAATAAAGCTGTTTTTGTTTAATAAACCTGTCCGGTTTATTATGATTTTTCAACTTTAGTGTATTGATTTAGTTTCCGTTATGTCAAAGATCATATTTTTTAACATTGCAAATATATGAAATGCTTTCGAATTAAAAAAATATTTTTCGATAATTTTTTAATCTATTTTCTAACGAAGCAAGATTTATAAAATTCAGGATCAACTCTTTTTATCCATCTATTGACTACCTGATCCTTCACTCCTATTATTTTTGCTGCCTTTGATACCCAACCAAATTTGGTAAAATCTATATCGGATTTCTTTAAATGCTCCAATTTTTCTAGTTCCAATAGCATCCTTTTATTATTGTGTGTTTCCCCATATTTTTTAAAAATCTCAAACTTTGTTGAGGTTTTTAATTCCTCCGAGAGTGACTTATAATTAGATAATTTTATTTTTTTATTGTACTTATTTTTACCGCAATGAGTATCTAATGTAGAATTACAATTTGGACACAATATTCTTAGATTTTCCATTCTATTATCATCCCTTATCCCATTAATATGATCCAATATTAAACTCATCCTATTTCCGTACCATTCCTCCCCCTGTCCGCACATTTCACATTTTCTTTCCTTTAAACCCTCTTCATATAATCTTTTTTTTAAATGCGTTCTATTATAACTCGAATTTTCTACCAGTATATCGGATAAATTTATTTTATTCTCCCGACTGAGATTTGATATAACATTGTAGCATTTGGTAAAATGTAGGGTGTCTATATTATATAGATCCCTATATTTTTTAAATGTTTTGTTGTTATGTCCACCTGGCACTAATCCTAGTTTTATAAGAACTTCATTTAGTGATTTAGATTTAGATATTACTTTTCTCAGCGTATCTTCTTCCCATCTTTCTGTACTTTTCATTTTAATATTTTTATTCTATATATCAATTCGAACCTAAATATATAAAATTTGTTGTCTGTGCAGGGTTCGAACCTGCACAATGGGATCCAAATTCCCAGATGCTACCGTTACATCAACAGACAATAAAACTGGCACGGATAATAGGGGTCGAACCTATATCGGAAGTTTTGGAGACTCCTATGCTACCATTGCACCATACCCGTGTGTTTATCTAGTTGCTTTATGAAACTCGTTGTTCTCTAAAGCCTTTCTAATGTACCTCATAAAGAAGATGGCATTATCCTCAGCTAACAAAGTCGCCTCACCTATATCATTCAATCTAACAGGAAATGTGTGATCTGCTCCATCAGCGAAAACGTTGTAATAAGCGATGTCATTCTTTAGATGTGAAAATCTAACTTTGTTGTCTTTTACGATTTCTTTTATTGTTGCCATTTTATTTATTTATTTGTCGGGATACAGAGACTCGAACTCTGATGATGTCCTGCTCCCAAAGCAGGCGACTTAGCCAATTAGTCCACATCCCGTTAATTTTAATTCTAATCCAAAAAAAAACTCCAGATCTTTTAAGATCTGGAGTAAAAATATTTAATGCTTATTTGACTAGTGCTTACATTAAATTATATCGTGACCTCCAGATCCCTTGCTGTACCCATTATACCATTTGGCAATGCCCACCTGATTAAAGGGTGCAACGCTCTGCGGCATAAACGGTTTTACATTATTTCTGAAAGTTGTTTTCATTGTGTTTTTAAATTATAGATTTATATATCTAATTGATTTTAATATTTTATGCAAATTTATGGAAAAGTTTCGAATAAAAAAAATTATTTTTGATTTTTTTTAAATATTTTTGATTATTTCGTCTGCAGAAATCTCTTTTACCTCGTCGAAATCAGAAGCATCATATGGTGTATCCTCCAGGATATAATATTTTTCCATGAAATATGGTCCTGATCCATATCCTATTGCAAGGGCTTTCATCTCTTTTCCTCCATATGTTACCAAAACAGTTCTTATTGACGTGTTAGTATTTTTATTCATCACTTCCTCGAGTAATGTAGAATTAAATTTCTGTATGTGTTTCATATTTTTATTTTATTTTTTGCTCCACTCTTTTTTAGAATCCTTAGCCCCAGCTTTTGAAACCCCACATTTTGTAGATTTAAAGTTTGGTCCTTGTAAACCATCTAATGGTTGATCTTCCCCTTTTGATCTTTCCTCTTGCCATGCATAGTACTCCTCAACAGTTTTAAACCCAAGTCTTTTTGCTCTCTCCTCAACATCCTTTCTCATTTTTGCAACCTTGATCTCTTTTTTCATACTTGCATAATCTCTGGCTGATATTCTTTTATGTGATTCCAATTCTCCTTTGGTTACATTGGTCCCATTTTCTACCATTTTGATGGTAACTGTTGTTTGATATCTACCATCCTCGAGCTTTAATGTTATTTCGTCGACAACTTCGTATGAAAGGTTAGATCCAGGAGGTACACATTGGCTGATATTTACTATTGCGTGGGATAGAGCTACCCTTTTTGATTGTGATTCGTCGGACGATACACATATACCTGTTCCTATGCTTTCGTCTGAATCGTCATCGACATTCTTATATTTTCCTGCTATCTCATTTTTAATGTTAGCACTTATGTCGGGTGATGCTAATAATGAAGCTATTATTGCAGTTGTGGCAAATCCTGATTTTGCTCTTGATATCAAGGAATTAAGATCCTCGTTTATCGGTTCGTTTTTTAAAGAATTAAATTCCTCGAATAGTTGTAAATGTTTCATCCCTTATATATCCGGGATGTATTAGATTTTTATCCGCTGGTATGATTCCATTTGGCTCTTATACATGTCTGGGGTTTTCTTCTTTCTTTCAAATACATATTAATATATCCCATCATGTTACCAGATCCTATTGGATTAGCGCTATGGACGTAGCATTGTGGAATCCCCAGATTATTTTCTCTTGCTAAATTAACTAACCATTTAACAACATCCATCCCAGTTTTTTCTGTTATTGAATCGTAGCATATGGTGTAATTGAACCTTGTATTTTTAAAGAAGTGATCTATTGCGGAAGGGCCAAGATCATGATCCAATGATATCAATTCGACGTTATTTAGACCTGTATTAAGGACTAATTTAACAAATTCGTCATAATCTCTTACTGTAACCCATTCTTTCCCTAGCGGATGCTCTAATGGTGTTCTGGTGTCGTCTAGATAGATTGATATCATTTAATTTTTTTTGTGATCTGAAAGAGATTCGAACTCTCACGCTTATTAGCACCGCCCCCTCAAGACGGCGTGTCTACCAATTCCACCACCAGACCTTATTATTTGTACCCGAGGAGGGACTCGAACCCTCAAAATCTAGATCCTAAGTCTAGCGCGTATGCCAATTCCGCCACCCGGGCAGGGTTACTATTTATACTGTGTAATCCTATTATGTTTCCAGGTTCTGTAAGATCTAGCATCAAATGTAGAAATTAATTTACCGTTACCATGTCTACCCTTCCCTCTCATAGACATAGGTGAACAATCATAATAGAAGCTTCCACTTCTTTTGCAACATATAAAGCAGTAATCATATTCATGCTTTAAGTATGTTAATTTATACTCTCTTGGAGTTGAACATCTATTGAGCTTTGCTCTGTTTCTGTTTCTTGACATTTTGAATTAGGTTATATTAAACCTAATGCATATCGTATTGTTTTTTCATTTTTAGTTGTATCTTTTTGTTCTGGCTGATATCTTATTCTTACTTTTATATGTAGGTAGTTGTGAATCACAATTGTGGCATACACATCTTAAGTTTTTTCTAGTGTTATTTGCAGCATTACCGTCTATATGATCAAGAATCAATACCATTTTTTCACCGTTCCATATATCATCAATTCCACATATGCTGCATTTATTGTTTTGCTCCCTCATAACTATTCTCTTAATTGTTATCATATTAACTTTAAGAGTATTAGTAAACAAGTCCTGATTATCTAGCCAATTTTTTTCGTTGTTTTTCTTTTTATATTCGCCATGACATTTAATATTACAAAACTTGGGGGTAGAACCTCCATCTCTTTCTATAATAGCTAAACAGTTTTTACATTTTATTTCTTTCACCTTGGAAATACCTTTATTATGTGGTATATAAGAATTGTTTTTCCTATGCTCGGAAACCGGTATTTCTATTCCAAGATCTATACATTTTTTTCTTATCCAGACTCCAGAGACACCGTAGATAGATCCAATTTTTTTATATGATAATTTATCTACCAATAATAATTTTTCTATGTCCTCTCTATTATATACCATATTTTTGTGACCCCGGAAGGATTCGAACCTTCGACCCTCAGATTAGAAATCTGATGCTCTATCCAGCTGAGCTACGG
>CALAYS010000006.1 GCA_937895515.1 uncultured bacterium | reverse complement strand
TTGTTTGTTTGTTTGTTTGTTTGTTTGTTTGTTTGTTTGTTTGTTTGTTTGTTTGATTCTAGTTTTTGGTACGTATTATTAATATACTTTATTAAACACGACTTTAACTCATTCTCTATAGGGACGAAGAAACTGCTCCATAGTGTCGCATTTGTAGTTTTCGTGTTCTGAGTTGTTCAGATCACTTCTGGAATTTTCTTGTTGGGGTTACTGTCCTATGCCTTAGACACTCAATTCGATGAACTTTTATATATCTGTATGCACGGTAATTATTGTTGATGTACAAGAATTTTACATATGTTAGTATCAAACTTCGCTATGTTATTATTAATAGTTCATATTTCCAAGGCAGTCTCCACATATCGAGTCATTTCATTCGAAAAGTACATATTGTGAGTATTTGGATTTGTATTATTCTTATTGGCGTTAGGTACAGCATTTTCTGGTTACGTTTTGGTTTCGGGTAATATGAGTTTCTGGGCTGCTATTGTTATATTGAATTTGATATCTGTACTACCCCTTGTTTCTAGCACCATCATAAATACGCTTCTAGGTTCTGCAACCCTTTCTGATTTTGGAATACGGAGATTTGCTACATTACACTTTATGCTTGGAATTGTTAGCTTACTATTTATTTTACACATATTAATTCTGCATCGTACCGAACCATCATCTTGTGGACATCTCGCGAATGATGGTGTAGGACAGCTCGTGTTAATTTTATTAAAAGATACCTACATCGTATTGTATTTTCTTTTATGTATTTTTTCTTTTATGTTGTGATCTCTGATCCACCCAGACAACTGAGGGGTCTTTGACACACTTGCTACCCCTGAACATATTGAACCCGAATTATATTTTTTGTGAACCTTTGCTTTGATTAAGTTACATAATTCCAAACTGGCTGGCGTTTTGATTTTCATTTCACGCGAACCTATTTTTGTGTAGGTATTGCCGCAGCAACCTTCTTAAGTTTGCAACAATTCGGAAATCTAGGATCCATACTTGGAGTTTTGTGCACTAAAGTTTTCAACTTCGACTTCTTCTTCAATTTTTTACCTGTTTTTGGACCGAAAATGCTCGATTTTGTGCTCTGAAACCGATATAGGGACCCTAAGCCTTAAACCTGGAACAAATTTCTTTTCCTAATTTTGAGTCTGGAGTGTATACATTTCTTGGTTTACTGCTTTCTTGTTAATGCATTCTTGTTGGGGTAACAACGCCTTGTTTACAAAATTAGATGTTCTTTCGAGTTCTGATTATTATATGTTGTCTGCATTTT
>CALAYS010000005.1 GCA_937895515.1 uncultured bacterium | reverse complement strand
TTAAAGCGGTACGCGAGCTGGGTTCAGAACGTCGTGAGACAGTTCGGTCCCTATCCGTCGCGGGCGTTGGAAATTTGAGAGGAGCTGTCCTTAGTACGAGAGGACCGGGATGGACACACCGCTGGTGTACCAGTTGTTCTGCCAAGAGCATCGCTGGGTAGCTATGTGTGGACGGGATAAACGCTGAAAGCATCTAAGCGTGAAGCCCCCCTCAAGATGAGATTTCCCATCACTTTAAGTGAGTAAGACCCCTGAGAGATGATCAGGTAGATAGGTTGGGAGTGGAAGTACAGCGATGTATGGAGCGGACCAATACTAATCGGTCGAGGACTTAACCAATTTTTAAAAAGAAGAAAAGTTTTCCTTATAAAAATATTAACACTATATGGCAAATATGCAATACTTTTACTATAATTTTCTTTCTACTAGTAATTTTAGTAGAGTATATTCTAAATAAATTGGAGTTGGAGATTGATAAAACAATATTATCCAAATGGTTGTACCTGCTAACAAATCTATATATGCATTATATTTTTTTATAAGTTTGTTATCTATAGATATGACTCTGCCAGAAAGAGGAGATTCTCCTTTCTTACAAAAACGCCTGCCTCCTATGTCTAAAGAACTAATTATCCATTCAAAATTCATTTTATTTTGACTTGTACTACAATCAACTAAGTATCTAGAAAATAAAGAAATACCGCCATAAATAGGATGGAATGGGTCGGATTGTATGTATTTAACGACAAAAGTTGCCCATAATAGTCTTGCTCTGTTATTCATAAATCCGGTTTGTTTTAGTTCATTCATTGCCGCATCCACTAGTAAAATATTTGTTTCGCAATTTATAAAGTCATTCCATTCGTTTTGAAATTCGGAAGTTTTTACATTTCGCCATTTAAGTTTATTATATCTATCATCTAGCCATACATATTTTTTTGCTTTATCATTATATCTTAAGATACATGTGTAGAAATCTCTCCATCTCATTTGTTTAACTAAATCTTCATCATATTTAAAATAATATACTATAAATGAGTATTTCTAATGAAAATCAAATACTAAATCAACAATCAATAATAAAAAAACCAAATAGAATTGATATAAGCAGTCACTTGTTCCCGGTTGGCGGGGCTCATCTCGGTAGAAATAAACGGTTCCACTGCCGATTTGTATGTGCCTACCTTGAAGATTTGCATTTCTACACCAA
>CALAYS010000004.1 GCA_937895515.1 uncultured bacterium | reverse complement strand
ATAGTTCAGGTGTTGCAGATGCTGAATCAATATTATTATACGTGATAATACTATCTTTTAAACTTGTGAGGATAAGTGGAATCGTCGTGTTTTTTTCAATGATAGAAGCAGCTAAAATTAAATCGCCATCCGTGGTGCGGGCAACGGTTTCAAAAGCTTGACTAATAAACACTGCTGTTAAATTAGTAAAGATAAAAGCTTGAATAAAAGCAACCAACACCTCAATAATATATATAAAAATAGTAAATGCTAAAGAAAAGAGTTTAATCAAAAAAGAAAAAATTGCAAGCCAATTAAAATGCAACAAAACAAATATGCAACTTGGAAAAATTATTCTTTTTAATGTTGTTTTAAATGTAGGATTTGGTTTATTTAATAATTCTATTTTTGTTAAATTATTTATTGATGACTCAGCTCTTTCCAGATCCCTTAATTCCTTAATTTGGACTTTCTTTTTCTCTCTTCTGGTATTGTTATAAATAGCTGAACAATTTTTACTACAGAATACTCTTTGTCTTACCGATGAAACTTTCTCGCTATCTTTTACCTCTATTATGATATTGCAACATTTGCATAGAACTGGATCTTTATAATATCTCACTAGAGCCTCAGCTCTGAATTTTATGGCAGTTGCAACCCCACCTGCGGAGTGTCTATTCGGAATTTTCATAAATATATATTTGTTTTAGCTATATATCCGCATAAAATTAAAAACCCAATATTTGATATAAATATTGGGTTTTTTAGTAGCGAAGCTCAGGTAACGCTCCTGATTCATGTAAACCTTATGAGGGTCTCGAGATACTATACCTCCCGCTCGCGATGTTAGCTGATTAATGGAGATTCGAACTCCAATCCTGTTTTCCATTTCGCCTCCACGGCTACTACGTTCTACTGTGCGCCATTACACCATAATCAATCGACAGTTTCGAACCTGTCATACTTTGAGTAATTAATTCAAAGCTTTGTGGGGAAGGGTGGATTCGAACCACCTATTATAACATATGAAATTATTTTTATCCTTCGAAGTAACTCAAAATCTTACTACTTATCAAAGAGAACATTGATCAGAGTGTCTTTTTTGTTGCTTCCCCATTATTTTTAAAACCGATATGCTTCATTGCAATTTAATTTCATGCTAATTTGAAACTTGCAGGGATTTCTCCACTCTTTCAGTTTTAGTGGCGGTACCAGCGGGATTCGAACCCGCGACCTCCACCGTGACAGGGCGGCGTTGTAACCAACTCTACTATGGTACCAAATTTCCACCGATGGGATATTCGGTGTGGATATATCGGTTTTCTTTCTTTCAATAAACCTGCGGGTCTTACCCTCTTAAAATTAGTCAAGCTACTGAGAGGCTCTGCTACCTGCCTTTAACCTCACGAGACCGGCGTTAAGGTTGTCCGGTCCAATAACCAATCTATTGTTAAATGAGTCTTAGATCAAAGACTGGATGGATATCCCTTATCCATTTAGTAGTCCGTAGGGGAATCGAACCCCTCTTACCAGGATGAAAACCTGGCGTCCTAACCGAT
>CALAYS010000003.1 GCA_937895515.1 uncultured bacterium | reverse complement strand
GGATCTACTTTATTAACTTATAAATCCCTTTGATTTGAACATATTGTAGTTTATCTCTATGATTTCACCATCTTCCTCGCTTCTAGCAGATATTAAAAAATCCCCTGGCTCCTCCACTATGTAAGGTGTTCCTAGGTATTTTATTTTGTCGCCTCTTCTGAGATTCTTAAATTGCTCCAGTGTGGTATTACCTATAAGCGTTTTTGGCTCATAGTTCTCGTATATTTCTATGTGTTTCATAATTAGTAAGTTATATCTTTCCATGAATTAAGAACAGCTGCATTCTCATCCAGAAATTTTTTAAAGTTTCTTTCAAGAACTGATTCTCTCCATAATGGCGTTTTACCATTCTTTGCATTTAACATTATTCTAAGACCGCTAAGACCTATATTTTTCTTTATGTATGCTTGATCAGCAACTATCGAAGATGCCTTAAAATTTCCGTCCTGCTTTGCTATTCTATATGGTTGAAAATCAAGATGAGCCATTCTTCCTCCTCCAGCTTGAGTTATCTTTTTGATTTTGAATGCGTACATTCTTGTTATATCCTTGATCTTAACCCCTCTAACAAGTAATATTCCGCCCTCTACCCAGTCCATATTATTTGCTGGATTATTCTCATTGATGAATGATTCGAAGTTTAGTATGTTTCCCATGATGTATATATTCAAACGAAATAAAGATATATAATATAAAAAAATAAAACCATGTGGAATTTCATAAAAGATATGTTTTCGAATAACAATGAGGTCTCCTCGAAAAGAGTAGCTTCTATGTTTGTGCTTGTTAATATCGTGATATTAGCCTATATAGCAACTTTCAGATCTAAAGATGGAATAACACCGGAGTTTATGTACGATTCCCTTTGTCTTATAGCTGGTGGTGGATTAGGTCTAACTGTAATTGAGAAAATACTATCTTTAAAGTATAAGGGAAAGGATGAAACTCCAACAGATACAAATAAAACTGAATAATGGAAAATATTAAGACTTACGAGAATTTTAATGATTTTGTCGGCGAAAATTGGGATGCTGATAATCAGAAAGAATCATGCATGAGCGAGAAGGCTATACACAAAATGAAAAAACTTTGTAAAAAGCATTTAATAGACGAGGCTAATGAATATCACAACGATATGGATGAGAGTCATACATATGAAAGATATGTAGATGAATGCCAGAATATGTTAAAAGAAATGCTTGGCCAACCCGGATACGAATCCATAGAAAAAGACAGAGCAGAATAAAAAAAAAGCTGAAGATTACTCTTCAGCTTTTTTTTATTGAATGTTTTATTATAGACGTCTTCTATCGCTAGTATTCCGTTTTGATCGATCTCCCTGGTACCTATACCTGCAAAATTATTGGTTAGTGTTGGTGTTTCTGTTTCAATCCAAAATCCAGATGAATATAAGAACCATTTTCTTGCAAATTGACAGAAAACAAAAACGTTGATTCCTTTGTCTATTGCCATTTGAACTGCCCAACCTGTTCCACCACTTACCATATTGTTTTCTATTCTTGATATTGCAAAAACTGAATTTGAATTTGCAACCTGAAACCAATTTCTTCGAAGTAAGCTATTAACGTATGAATTTCTAGTCGGATAACTTCTTTTTAGATTCTTATTTGCTTTTATTAAATCTGAATCTATTACTTTTTTGAGATCTTCCGTCATCCTTATTGATGCATTACCCCTTGGTGTTTTATAACCCTCTATAAAATAATGGTTAAATTCAGTTAGCCCAAAACGTCTACCTATGATTTCCCAAGTGGTGTCTGCTCCAATCGCTCCACCTGAATGTAGAATATATTGATTATTCATCATTCGCATCAGAAGATGGCTTCATTTGACAATCCTCTACTGCTACAGCTTTTTTATTTTTATAATAAACCCTATGTACATCGGCAAGGAAAGATACCTCGTCGGGTGCAAGAAATTCCATCATCATTCTTAAAACAGAAGGTAGAACCTCGGATTCGTGGAAAACGAGTTTCATCTCCTTATAACCGTTTCTTTTTCCTTCCTCCCAATCCTCGGGATCCTTTATATTGCTTTCGTGGGTGTGTGTCTTATGTTGATATATTGGTCCATCGTAGTAACTAAATTCGGTGATGTCACCAACTATACCGTCAAGTTCTCTAACATCGTTAATGAATTGTT
>CALAYS010000002.1 GCA_937895515.1 uncultured bacterium | reverse complement strand
ATTGTGTTCTTTATATACTAATTTCAACTCGGGTTGTGCTATTACTCACAAAGTGATGTTGTGAATTGATTTTAGATTGTGTTCTTTATATACTAATTTCAACGATTGGAGAGATATCACCATCAACTCTAAGATATATTAAAGTTCTGTCAGATATAAAAAATAAATTCGGTGACATATCGGGTAAGAAAATAATAGAAATAGGAGCAGGATATGGAGGACAGTGCTTAATTCTAAGTAAGATATTTAACTCTCTCGAATATTCAATAATTGATCTTGACGAAGCATCATATTTAAGTAATAAATATCTAAGTATAAATGGAGTAGATTCAAGAATAGTAAAGATATCAGACGTACCAAGTATGGATGAGGATTTCGATATAGTAATAAGCAACTATGCATATTCGGAACTAGATAAAAATCTACAAGATTTATATTACGAAAGAATAATCAAAAGATCAAAAAATGGATATTTAACATACAATTTTATAAGTGGCTTATGTAACATAGATTCGTATAATAAGGAAGAAATATTTAATAAATTCTCAGAAAAAAATATAAAAATTCTAGAAGAAAATCCAAAAACATTTGAAGATAATATAATAATTTACTTTTAATATGGATTTCACTTTCGGTATAATAACTGACGGAAATTCGGAAGATAGAATAAACAGGATAATAGATTCCATAGAAATAACTATGTCTGATGATTATGAAGTCATTATAATAGGTGGAAATCATATAAAGAGAGAAAAAACCAGAGTAATACCTTTTTACGAGGATCAAGGACCGGCTAGAGTATCAGAGAAGAAGAATATAATCACAAGAGAATCAAAATATGAAAATATAGTATATCTACACGATTATATAGAATTTTTACCTGAATGGCATTCAGAATTTAAGAAATTTGGAAACAATTTTAATGTCTGTATGAACAGAATAGTAAATCCTGATATGACAAGGTATAGGGATTGGTGTTTATGGATGGATGATGCTAGCGGAAAGGTAAAGGATTGGAATTATCTAATACCCTATAATATAACAACACTAAGCAAAATGATGTATATATCAGGTGCTTATTGGGTAGCAAAGAAAAATTTCATGCTAGAAAACCAGCTAAATGAAAATCTAAGATGGGGTCAGGGTGAGGATGTTGAATGGTCGATAAGAGTTAGAGAGATAACAGATTTTTCGATAAATGAAAAATCCGTAGTTAGACTCATAAAACAAAAAGATCGAATATTTAACGAGATAACGGAATATGAGATAAGATCGG
>CALAYS010000001.1 GCA_937895515.1 uncultured bacterium | reverse complement strand
ATCAATCTTTAACGTTCCGAAATCAGAATAACGGTCAAATGATGCAAGTGCCTATCTCGGCAGTTTCAGAAACTAATAAGACCACTACCTATAATCAAATCAAAAGGAAAAACCAGAAACGAATCATGACGGTGTATTCTAATGTGTTAACGGGTTATAATGGTGATGAAATTACAAAACAAATTGCAGCCGAATTAAAAGCATATAAATTTCCTAAAACAGTGAGCTATTCGTTTTCTGGTGTGCAAGAGGAACAAGGAAAAAATCAAAGTTTCTTAATGTATGCCCTGTTTTTAGCTTTGGCCGGAATTACGATTATTATTGTATTACAATTTAATTCGGTATCAAAAACAATGGTTATTTTGTTTACAGTGCTTTTAAGTTTCAGCGGTGTCTTTTACGGTTATGTAATTGCTAATATGGATTTCATAATCTTAATGACCATGATGGGAATAATTTCGTTAGCCGGAATTGTTGTGAAAAACGGAATTGTATTAATGGATTTCTTTGTCTTATTGCTAGATAAAAAAGTATCAGAAAACAATTTACAAAGTCACGATGATTTATCGCTTGAAGAAATAAAAGAAATCATTATTGAATCAGGTAAATCTCGTTTAAGACCGGTATTGTTAACAGCATTAACGGCGGTTTTAGGATTGATTCCATTAGCCATTGGATTGAATTTTGATTTCTTCTCATTAATAACCGAATTAAACCCTCACTTGTATATGGGTGGTGATAACGTAATTTTCTGGGGACCTTTAGCCTGGACCATTATTTTCGGATTAACCTATGCTACTGTGTTAACATTAGTGATGGTTCCTGTGATGTTCTATTTAGTGAAAAGAGTAAAATATTGGCTAAGAGATAGAAGACTAGCTAGAGAAGTAGCGGAAATCTAATTAAAATCCTAAATAAAACATACTAAAAAGTCCCGAAATATTTCGGGACTTTTTATTTAAAGGATGATAAAATTTATTTAGTAACTAAATAATCTTTACTAATGGTATTTACAGAAGCCACTCTACTATTTGAAAATGCTACTTTTTTAATATTAGTAGCATTATAGAAAGTCCATGTTCCTAATTTTTCCCCTTGATTATATTCTCCAGAAGTTTGTTTAGTTCCATCTTCACTGTATGAAACCCATTTCCCATGAAGTTTTCCATCTAAATATACACCTTCTTGTTTTACTTGACCATTATCATAATAATATGTTGCTTGAATCATGTTGTTATCAATGGCAACAAATTTAGGTTTCACTTCTTGAGCAAAAAACACTCCAGAAACCAATAACATCCCAGAAATCATTAAATTTTTCATAAGCATTTATCTTTTGGGTTAATAATCATGTAACAAATATAAATTTATTTTTACAATAAAAAAACTTTTTGGTAACAATTTGGTAACATTGAAAAAATAAACATAAAAAAAGCCAATACATTAACGTATTGGCTTTCAAATAGTAAAGAAAATTATTTCAATAATTCGTCAAATAATTTTGTTAATTCCTCTGAAGAAGGTCTTGCTGCATCAGCTTTAACCACTTTCCCATTCGGATCGATTAATAAAAATCTTGGTATTGAATTAATTCCAAATGCTTTGATGAAATCAGAATTCCAGTTTTTGTCAGCAAATAGTTGAACACCGCCTAATTCTTTTTCGGTAACAAATTTTTGCCATTTTTCATGGTCTTTATCCGTGTCAACAGAAATACTAATAAAAACAATATTTTTGCCATGATATTTTTCTTCGATTTTTTTCAAATAAGGAATCTCTGCTCTACAGGGTCCACACCAAGTTGCCCAAACATCAATATATACATATTTTCCTTTAAAATCCTCTAGTTTGGATTTTCCACCTTTATGATTTTCATACTCAAAAGAAGGAGAAGCAATCCCTTCAAGTTTTTTAGCTTGTGATTTTTGATTGTAAAATTGATTTAACATGAAAGCCTCTTGCATAATCATTGGCTTATATGAAGTAACAAATTTTTCAGATAAACCTGAACCTTCTAATTTGGCTAAATCTTCGATTTTCTTTTTTTCCAAAGCTTCTTTAAAAATAGCTTCTTCTTTTTCTAAACTTAATAATTCTTTTAGTGAATTAATATTTTTAATTTCGCCTCCATCTTCATATTTTTCGGGATTATGACCCCATATTAACAAGGAAGTGTGTTTTTTCGTTTTATTCCCATTTTCATCATACAAGTCGCCTTTCATTCCGCTCATT
Organism: uncultured bacterium; assembly: GCA_937895515.1. GTDB lineage: Bacteria > Patescibacteriota > Minisyncoccia > Phycocordibacterales > UBA9973 > 2-01-FULL-33-17. The sequence continues at coordinate 946 of CALAYS010000001.1, read as the reverse complement.
CGGCTAATAAAACTAATCTGTTTCTTTGCCCATCTCCACATTTCAGGAGTCCATTCAGTATAAGGAACATCTTTCATTTTCATAATCCATCTCGCACTTTCTCTTCCGCTATCAATACCTTTTTCTTTTGCTTCACTTGCAGATAGTCCAGCTTCTTTTCCTTCTTCTGAATTATAAAATTTTTCTAACTCAGACTTACTCATATTGACAAGTTTTTTCCACTTAGAATGAGTTTGTCTATCTAATTCTTTTCCCTCTTTTGTGTTATAGAATTCTTTTAATTCAGATTTACTCATACCATTAACTGAACCGCCTTTTCTGTATTCATTATAATCGCTAGACTCTACAAATTTAAATTTTTTATTAATACAAGGTGCATTTACAATAGCTTCTTCAGCATTTAATTCACCTCCATTTTCAAAGCGATTTTCTTCAATATCTACTGTAACATAATCAGGATTAACAACAACTAAAGATAATGGAATTATTCCTTTACGTTCTTTATCATTAAAATCAAGCCTTAAATCTATATCCATCGCCTCAATTTCTCCAGATGAATTTTTAGAATATAATTTAGACTCTATTCGTAAATTATTTCTTTCAATCTCTGAAAGTTTTGATTCATCAATTCCACGTTTTCTGATAATTTCTTTATACCACCATTCCGAGCTACTTCCAGCACCAAATTCTTCTCTAATCTGGACAAGGTGCTGTAGTTCGTGCGCAATGATATTTCTCCTGAATTTATATACATCATTACTAATTGGTCTGTAGTTAAGTCCACTTCCTCCTGAGATAACATCGGAGATTCGCAATATGTGGGACATCCACGTTTCATTGGTTGATTTAGTGGATTTAACTCCTCTTGCATGTTCGATTCTTGATTTTTCATCATATAAATTATAAATTATAAATATTTCTTTTTCTTTATTTTCAGGAATAAAAA